>CAZROJ010000055.1:14214-20987 GCA_964601665.1 uncultured Pirellulaceae bacterium | reverse complement strand
ACCTATGACCGTTTTAATGCCGGCTCGAATTTATTTGGATAATGCTGCGACGACCTGGCCGAAACCCGAAACGGTCTATGCGGCTGTCGAAAATGCCATGCGAGCCAATGGCGCGGCGGCGGGTCGTGGCGTGTTTGCCAATTCAAGCCAGTCGAGTCAAATTCTAAGCAAGGCTCGACTGGCGGTTGCGAAATTGATCAACGCCGTCGACTCAAGTTCCGTGGTTTTCACCCACAGCGGAACCGACTCGCTTTCGACGGCGATCCTCGGTTTGCTGCAACCGGGCGACCATGTCGTGACAACCGAAGCCGAACACAATTCAGTTTTACGCCCCTTGAAACACCTTGAAGCCACCGACCAGATTCGACTGTCCATCGTCGAATGCGATCAAGTGGGTCTTGTTAACCCCGAAAATATCCTCAATGCCGTCAACAAAAACACTCGGCTGCTCGCGATGACCCACGTCAGTAACGTGACGGGCGTCGTGCAATCGGTTCAGGACATCTTTGGCTCGGCGAAAAACAAATCACCTCAAGTCATCACGCTGTTAGACGCCGCTCAATCTTTAGGCAATCTACCGATCGACGTGGATGAACTGGCTTGCGATATCTTGGCAGCGCCCGGCCACAAAGGCTTGTACGGACCTCTGGGCACCGGAGTTCTGTACCTGCAACCAAAGGTCGTCGATCAAGTCAGACCGCTGCGGTACGGCGGAACCGGGGTTTCCAGCGGCAAAATCATTCAACCGATTTCGATGCCGGAAAAATTTGAAGCGGGCAATTTAAACGTTCCAGCGATTGCCGGCTTATTGGCAGGTGTGGAATTTTTGCAATCCGAACAGGGCATTAAATACAAAGCCGATTTTGTCCGGTGCAGCGAACATTTGCACGATCGTTTGCAGGCGATGGCTGGCCTTGAACGTCAAGTCCCCGATTCAGTGGACCATCGGATTGGTATTTACTCGGTGTCGATTCCCGGCTTTGACTCGCATGAAATTGCTTCCTTGCTGGACGTCACTGCCGAGGTACAAGTTCGCTCGGGCCTGCATTGTGCACCACTTATCCACAACCGGATGGGAACAGCGGCAACTGGCGGAACGATCAGGCTGAGCGTCAGCGGTTTCAATACGATAGAACAAATCGATACCGCCTGCGCGACGATTGAAGCGTTGAAAGAAATGTCGGAATCGATCTAGTAAAATCGAATATGCTATCATTTAGCCAAGACGGTTTAGAAAAGTTTGAGGATTGGTGTTGATTCAGTTTTTGCCTTTGGATTAGGTTACCGTGCTGTGTCATGGAGGACACGAACTTCATCGCAGCGAGCCACCAACCGATGGTGTCAGCCGACAGAGATCGGCAGCTGGATTAAGAATCATTGTTTGCGTTGTCCCAGTTTTGGGTTCAAGCAAAAACACTCTCGCGACGTTGCTCGTTCGCGTCCTCCACAATTGAACCGTGCTACCGAAGTAGTTTTTAGGTTTAAATATCGCAGTGGAGAGTACCGTGTCCAACTACCAAGACTTTGATGTCAAAGATCGAGTCAAACAAGCGACGGATATCGTCGACTTGATTGGCAATTTGATCCCGTTGACGCGCAAAGGCAGAACGTACGTTGGTCATTGCCCGTGGCATGACGACAGTCGCCCGAGTTTTCAGGTTGACCCTAACCGCCAGTCGTTTGTGTGTTGGCCCTGCGGCATTCGCGGCGACGTTTTTGAATTCATCAAACGCTGGGACGGAGTCGAATTTTTCGACGCTTTGAAAATGCTGGCCGAACGCGCCAACATCGAGCTTCGCACTCGGCAAAAACCCGTCGTCAAAGGCAGTGCCGACGACAAGTTGATGCTGTTCAAAGCAATGCAGTGGGCGGAAGAGGAATACCATCAGTGTTTGCTCAACAGTGACGCTGCCGCACCGGTTCGCGAGTACTTGATCGAACGCGGCGTGACGCAGGATAGCATCGAAACATTTAAAGTCGGCTTTTCGCCACTTTCGTGGAACTGGCTCACCGATCGTGCTCGGCAAACGCCCTTTAGCCCAAAAATCCTTGAAGCTTGTGACCTGATCGTTTCCAACAATCGCGGCGGTTTTTACGATCGGTTTCGCGGACGCGTGCTATTCCCGATTCGCGATACGCTCGACCGGCCGATCGCGATTGGTGGTCGAGTGGTACCGACATTGTACGGGGAGGGCGAAGAAGTTCCGCCGGCAAAGTACGTCAACAGCCGCGAAACCAAACTCTACTCAAAATCCAAAACGTTATACGCACTGAACCTCTGCCGCGGGCACCTGCAAAAATCAGATTCAAAAAACTTAATCGTGGTCGAAGGCTACACGGACGTCATCGCGGCTTGGCAAGCGGGTTTGAAAAACGTCGTCGCGGCTTGTGGCACAGCGATCAACGAAAACCACTTGCGATTGATCAAGCGTTTTGCTGAATCGATCACCTTGGTGTTGGACGGCGATGACGCGGGACAAAAACGGACCAACGAAATGCTGGACCTGTTCATCGCGAACGACATTGATTTACGGATTCTTAGTTTGCCCGAAGGCTTGGATCCATTTGATTTTTTGATGCAAAACGGTGGCCAACCGTTTGAAGAAATGTGCACGGCCGCTCCGGACGCGATCGCCCATAAGATCATCTCGGAGACCAAGGGCATCGACCTCGTCCACGACACCCATCGAGCCAACCTGGCCCTTGAGAATATTTTAAAGACACTCGCTCGCACCCCCGTCGCGATGCTCAATTTGTCGGCAGCAAAAAAGATGCGGTACGACCAGCTGTTGATGCGGTTGGCTCGGCAATTCCAAGTGACGCCGGAGCACGTCAAGCAGCGCTTGATCGAAATCCGCAGTTCGGTCCGACCGATTGCCAAAGCACAACCCGGGCCGGACCAAGTCGAAAGAATCGACTACAAAAAGCTCAACCGCCACGAAACGGAACTGGTGCAACTGTTGATTCAAGCACCTGAATTGCTCGACACGACCATCGAAACCGTTGTGCCGGATGAATTTGAGCCTGGCGTGATGCAGGACCTCTACCGAGTCATTGAAGACTTTTACCACGATGGTAAAGAAGTCGGTTACGAACAACTAAGTTTAGAGATTGAAGATCCGCGTTTACGTGCGGTGGTTGATTATTTGTACGATGAAGCGATTGACAAAAAGCAGGCAGCGGAAAACTCAAAAAACGAGTTCTACGAAGACCTGAGTGAACAAATGGAGTCGGTCATTGACAAATTTTTGAGCCGCCGGGAAGCGTCCGGTTTTCAAGCAAAAATTTCGCAACTTCACGGTGGCCAATTGGACGCCGACGAGGAAGCGAAGGCGTTGATGGAGTTGTTTCAAAAGCAACAACAACTGCAACGCAATAAAAAATTGTAGTGCGTATTGTTTTATGGCGGCTCATGGACGAGGCGTCGCAATTCGCAAAGAGTTAACGAAGCTGATGACCCAGCAATAATCAGATTCCTCCGCAAACCCGTCTCTCGTTGTTCAACAACGAATCAAGCGGCAGCGAATTTTAAGATTATTGTTAGAAGCGAGCCCCCCTCGCCGACACTTTCGTTAGCAACCACGTCGAACAGCGAAATGGAATTTCGCAGGAGGACTGATGTGACTGTTTTAGATACGAATACGAACGAACTGGCCGAACTAATTTTAAAGGGCCGTCAACAAGGCTTTTTAACTTACGACGATCTGGCAGAGGTTTTGCCGGACGAAGAAGTTGGCTCCGAAAAACTGGATGCCTTGTTGATCGAAGTCGAAAAGTTGGGAATCGAAATTACCGATGCCGACGAAGACACAATCGCTGAAGTGGTCGAAAAACCAGCCGTAACGACGACCGCCGCCACCCCAGATTTTACTCAGCCCATCGGCAAGGTTCCTCGTCCAAGCGACGACCCAATCCGAATGTACTTGAGCCAGATGTCGGTCATTCCGTTGCTCAACCGCGACGAAGAAGTGGCCTTGGCCAAAAAAATCGAAATCGCGCGGAAGCGTTACCGCCGTTCAGTTTTGAGTTGCAACTACGCTCTCGCGGCAACGATTGAAATTCTGAAACGCGTTCACTTGGGCGAACTGCCTTTCGACCGTACGATCAAGGTTTCGCTGACTGAAAACCTGACGAAAGAGCAGATTCAAGCTCGGATGCCGCATCACTTTCGCACGATCGATCACTTGCAGCGCAGCAACGCGAAAGATTTCGCCAAGCTGGTCAGCAAAAGCGTTTCCGATACCGAAAAGTCGGAAGCACGAACACGGTTCATTCGTCGTCGAGCCAAGCTGGTTATTTTGGTGGAAGAACTAAGCCTGCGTTCGCGTCGCATTAGCCCGATGATCAAACAGATTCGCAGCATCGCCGACCGCATGGTTGCGATTCGAACGCAGATGAAGGCGACCGGCGAAGATGCCCCAACGCCGGGCCAGCGTTTGCGTCTAAAAGAAGAACTAGCTCGACTGGTCATTCAATGCCAATCGAGTCCGTCGAGCTTAAGCAAAAAGGCGACCGACTGCGAAAATTTCTTCCGCGAATTCGAAGCCGCGAAGTCTCAGCTGTCCAGCTGTAACTTGCGGTTGGTGGTTTCCATCGCCAAAAAATATCGCAACCGCGGGATGAGCTTTTTGGATTTGATCCAAGAAGGCAACACCGGTCTGATGCGAGCGGTCGACAAATACGAATATCGTCGCGGTTTTAAGTTTTCGACTTACGCGACCTGGTGGATCCGTCAAGCAATTACCCGTGCCATCGCCGATCAAGCTCGGACGATTCGCATTCCGGTTCACATGATCGACGTTTTACAGCGTTTAAGGAACATCCAAAAAACGATTCTGCAAGAGACTCGGCAGATGCCAACCATGGAACAGATCGCATTGCGTGCCGACATGGAAGTGGAAGAAGTCCGCCGCGTCATGGACATTGGTCGCAATCCGGTTTCGCTGGACCGTCCGGTTGGCGAAGGCGATGATTGTAGCTTTGGCGAATTCATTGAAGATTCGGAAACGGATAACCCCGTTCGCGCCGCGTCGAATTGTATCTTGCGGGACAAGATCGAGCACTTGCTGAAAACGTTGACCTATCGTGAACGCGAAATCATTCGCTTGCGATATGGTTTGGGCGATGGCTACACCTACACACTGGAAGAAGTCGGTCGCATTTTTAAGGTCACGCGTGAACGAGTGCGTCAGATAGAAGCCAAGGCCGTTCGGAAGCTGCAGAACCCAGTTCGAAGCCAGCAATTGGAGGGTTTCGTACCAGAAGACTTTTCGGCGTTGCTTGCTAAAACGGAAGACAAACCAACCGCTGAGCAACCCAATTTGGATGCCGCGTTTTTGTTGAACAACAGCGCCTCGGCCAACCCAACCGAAAGCTCAACTCCCACGGAAACGTTGCCGACGGAAACTATGTTTTCGCAGTTTCAAGAATCAGCCAACGACTTCCAATCAATGCCGCTATTCGAGGACGCGTTTTAAGCGGTCGATCGGCATGCTGTTGCGACTTCGCTTAAGGCGATCGGCAGTTGAATTTCTACCGCTGATGTTTGCAACGATTGCAAATCTTGGGCATCTTGCCCGGTAGTTTCTCAATCGCCTTTCGCCTAAGTGAGGCGGATTAGACGACGAGACCTTGAGAGCTTATGCCACGACTCGTGAGCCGACGGCGCTAGCCGGGGGCAATTTGAGTTTTGTAAAAAGCACTAAATTTGATTGATATCGCACAGCTTCGCTAATTTTTATTCAAACGCAACACAAGTTAATTGGCACGCGTGAGACGTTTCAGACGTGCCAACGCTGTGACAAAATTGAAAAGCTAGAAATGCTTCGAAGACGGTTGTCTTCGAAGCATTTTTTTTTGCCATCCAATATCTCCAGATAACACCTGCTGCATGAAAGGAACCAAACTACCGAACGCGAATCTGGTAACATGGATCAAAAATTCGTTAGCATCGCCAATTGATCGTTAGCCAAAACCATGACCGCAAAATTGATTTTTATCGCCATCTGCCTCACGTCTATTTCGTTGCCGGCTCAGGATCGCCCGAAGCTACCTAATGTGATCTTCGTCATGGCCGATGACTTGGGAATCGGAGACCTCCAACCCACGAATTCAGATTGCAAAATTAAGACCCCAAATTTATTGGAAATGGCAAACGAAGGAATCACGTTTTTTGACGCTCATTCGTCCAGCGCGGTTTGCACGCCGACTCGTTACGGAGTATTAACGGGCCGGTACAACTGGCGTTCTCGATTGGCTCGAGGTGTGTTGAATGGGCGCAGCAAACATTTGATTCCGGCTGAACGTGCGACGGTCGGCCATTTAATGCAAGCCGCCGGTTACCATACACAAATGATCGGCAAATGGCATCTCGGCTGGGACTGGGCCAAAATTGAAACTGAGAACTCAGCAACCGCGAAAGTCGGCGCAAAGCGAGCTAAAAAGCAAGTTAGCAAGATTGATTTCACGCAACCTGTTAAAAACGGCCCCGACACCAATGGATTCGACGGGTACTACGGGCATTGTGGTTCTTTGGACATGCCGCCCTATGTCTGGGTCGATACGGGCAAAATCACGGCTGCGCCCGACCGCGATGAAGGCGTCACTAGGAATCAAGACGCCTATGGCTGGTATCGCAAAGGCCCCATCAGCCCCGATTTCAACATCGAAAACGTGCTGCCGCATTTATTTCAGAAGTCGATCGACCACGTCAAATCAAAATCAGCCGACTCCAAAGCAGGCAAGCCTTTTTTCTTGTACCTCCCCTTGCCTGC
>CAZROJ010000055.1:0-14114 GCA_964601665.1 uncultured Pirellulaceae bacterium | reverse complement strand
CCTGCAACTTTACAATTTGAAAAACGACCCAGGCGAGCGAAAGAATTTAGCGGAAACGAATCCCGAGTTGGTCGAAACGCTTTTGAATTTGATCGTCAAAGAAGTTTCAGCAGGCAGGTCCACCCCCGGCAATCGAGTGCCCAACGACCGAGAAATCAAATTTTTGCCCAAGGGCGTTTCTCCACCGCAGATTGACGCCGCACGTTAATTTATTTTGGCGACACAGGGGCTCGGGCAAGTTCGACAAAAATTCGTTATCGAGGCAGCCAAAATTCGTTGAGCCGCCTTCCTTACAGCTCGCGTGCTCGTTCGGTTCCCGCTTGAACCGCAGACATCACGGCATCTCGAAGCCCCGTTTCTTCCAACACCTTTAAACCGGCGATGGTTGTGCCTCCCGGGCTGGTGACTTGATCGCGAAGTTCACCAGGGTGCTTGCCCGATTCTTTCAACAACGTGGCCGCTCCCAAAACCGTCTGGATGGCGAGCTCTCGAGCGACCGGTCGTTTCAAACCGACCAACACACCGCCGTCGATCATCGCTTCAATAAACGTGTACACATAAGCCGGGCCAGACCCCGAAACGCCGACCACGCTGTCGATTAACGTTTCGTCGCGGACTTTCGCAATCGAACCGACCGCACCAAAAAATTCTTCCACCAGTTGAGCGTCATCCTCCGAGACTTCTTCATCCACCGCATAAGCCGACGCACCCATCTCAACCAAACAAGGCGTATTGGGCATCGCGCGAACGATCCGTTGATTACCGACGATCCGCTGCAAACGATATAAATCCGCGCCAGCAACCACCGAAATCACAAGCGGTTTTGAATCGAAATCGATCCCTTCCAAAGCTGATTCGAGCATCTGAGGTTTAACGCCCAAGAACACGACCTCACATTGGTCAACGACTGCCTGTGAATTTTTGGCAGCTGAAATCGAAGCGTTCGGACAGCAAGCATCCCGAAGCTTGTCGATTGATTCGATTCGGGGTGAGTAAATAACAAACTCCAAATCGCGATCGCAATTTTTAGAAATGCCACCCGCCAATGCCGTCGACATCTGCCCGGCTCCGATGAATCCAATTTTCAATTGTCTGTCCATTCGCTAAGAATCACAATTTCGTTCGCAGATCGAGCCCCATGTGGACTCGGGAAAATTGTAGTCGAACGATTCGATTGCGGTACCTGACTAGAATCTTGCAGAAAATGGGCCTTGAGCATGCAGCCGGCCCCATTAAAACTTCCCTCGCACATCCAATCAAGATAGACTCAGAACCAATTGCTGGCGTCAAATTGAACGCCATACCAAAAACGTTCCTCGGTTTCATTCGCTCTATTTATTCGCTCTATTCATTCCGAACTGGAAAAGACTTGCAACGCTGGTTTCGCTGGATAATCGAAGGCACTTGGTTTCGCGGTTCCAACCGACGTTGGTGGGCTGGCGTGACCGAGGCTTTCTTTGCCACGACCATGCTGTTGACCGGCACGGTGCTCTTTTCCGCGTTCGTGACGCTGGCCATGATTCGATCGGATATCGAAGGGACCCCGCAAGCTTCTTGGCTGTACGTCGTTGTCCAACTGGCGATCGCAACCGCCCTGTTTGCGATCGGCCTTTCGTGGATTGCTCGTTTAATTTGGCATGTCGGAGTCTCGGCCGAACGTCGCGGTGCGATCGCGGTTAAAGCGGGCCAGCTCGAGATTCTAAATGAACTGCGGAAGCGCCGAGAGGACTTGCCGACGATTCCGCGAGATCGAATGTTACCGCAGCCCGGGCGTCGTTTGGCGTTTCAAATTGTGCCTTGGCCAAGGAATATTTGGGGTTTAATTTCGAGCGCGATTTTTAGCATGATCGCGGTCGCGCTGCTGTCAATTTTGGTTTTGATCTGCACCAAGTCATACTTCGAACCTTCGTCGCTTGTCCAACAGCTAGGCGCATTGAGCGAACAAATTACGCCGGCTGAAATTTCACGCATTTCGGATCGGCCTTGGTTAGCCGCTGCGTTGTTATTCGTATTCGTTCCGGCGGCCGGCTGGTCGATCTACCATTTTTTCCGGCAACTAATCAAACTGGCCGGCGTTGGCCCGACTTCCATTGAATTGTCGCAGTATCCTTTAAAACCCGGCGGAAAGTTTCATTTGTTCTTGTCCCAAACAGGCCGAGTGCGACTGCAACTGCTGGAATTGGAGCTGATCTGCCAAGAAAATGTCACCTATAATCAAGGCACCGACATTCGCACCGAATCGGAAATCATTTTCCAGCAACGCTTGCTCCGACACCGCGGCGCGACGCTCAGTTCGGGAAAACCGTTCGAAGCAGAACTTGAATTTGAGCTTCCTGATTCTGCAATGCATTCCTTTAAATCGACAAATAACCAGGTCCAATGGAAAATCATCGTCATCGCCAAAGCGAAAAATTGGCCGAGACTAAAACGAACATTCCAGATTCTGGTGTTTCCAAATTCTCGCGATTCGAAGCATCCAGTCGCTCTCGCCGACGCCGCGATTTAGCCCGACACGAAAACCGACAGACGAATTCGAACGAAACTGCGGTGCAGTTCTTCATGCACAAGAATCAAAATCACTTTTCTCCCGGCGGATTTTTGAGTTGCGAGTATGCCATCAAACTGGCCGCAGACGTCGCCCTTGCCGTGGTGGAATCTTCCGTGATTTGGCGAGCCGAGGGCAAGGGGGAGGAGGATATTGGAGTGCACTTTTTCGAACGACGCAATCGAGCGACTTTTGGCGCGGATGCTTTCGATTGCAAACAAAAATTGACCACGGTTTTACCACTGAGCCCGCTTTCGTATGATGGCAAGATCTTAAAAATCGTTTGGCAGGTCCGAGTGCGTTTGTTTCTGGAAGGCGGCCAAGACTTTATTGCCGACGAACCGTTCGTTCTCAACCACGACGCTGCCCCGTGTCACTTTGCAACGGACGAAAAGCAATGACGGTGGCCCGCAAACAAGGACCGGTCAATCGAGACCGTTCGACTGGGCAAGGCCTCGCGAGAACTAGACTGGCCGAAAGCAATCCGTTTTCAACTCGGTATCTTTGCCCCAGCAAAAATCGATTTGTCGGCGTTGAAAATCAAACACTGCGATCGTTCGTCGACGAACTCATCGGTAACGGTCTCTTTGGTCAAATAATCGGCCCGCACGGCTGCGGCAAAACAACGCTGACCTTCGAAATTGAAAGAATGATTACGACCGCTCGTCACGAACATTTTGTTTTCAAACGAAAAACCGTCGGCCTTGATCGCCGCGTCAGGAGTGGCCCGAAATTGAACAATGCTTTTCCAAGCCACGCGCCGGGCGGGCCCAATCGCAAAACGTCGGTTCTGGTCTTGGATGGAATCGAACGATTGACTTGGTTGCAACGTTTCGCGTTGATCAGACATTGTCGGCGCGGCAAGATCGGCCTGCTGGTGACGACTCACCAACCCATCTGGGGCCTCAAGTTGCAACTGCGATTGCAACCGTTGCTTAAAAACTTTTGGACACTGGCCGACCGCTTGCAGCAAAAATCGCAACACCAAGTTGGCCGCGCGAGACTGGAACAGATTTACCGGACGTGCGGCGGCAACATTCGAGAAGCCTTGATGGCCTGCTACGACGTTTGGGAAAGCCAACGGTGAAGCAAAGATTGCCGTGATTCAGCTTGAATCGATTCGTAATAGTCGTACATATTCACGACTTCGACGCCAAGAAACGACTCAAACACCTGTTTTGAATCGTCGGTAGCCACGCCGACGTTCGATACGCCCTCGAGCCCGATATTTGAATTGAAAATATTGGTTGCCGCCGGGCCAAAGAAGTCCTCGTATTGCTGCGGCACAAGCTTGACTTGTCCCGATTCGATCAGCGATTGAAAATCGATCGCGTCTTGTTCGGTTGGCGAATCTTCTTGTTCAGTCTCAAAAGTAAAGTAAGCCAGACCTTCCTGCCACAACTGCAACGGATCCGCTGGGAACTCGCCGAGCGATCGGTTCATCGTTTCGTAATAGTGTTCCGCATAGCCGGGATCTGATTCGGCAAGCTGCAGGTTTTCTTTTCCGGCGGCAAACAAAGCTTCAAACTTCTGTCGCCCCTGAGGCGTCAACGCCTGCAAACGCTCCTCGAACTCCACAAACGTTTCTTGATAGTCTTGTTCAATGAACTGGTCATCCGTTTCGGGAAACTTGAGCGTAACCGGCGGGGCCAAACACGACGTTTGCCTCAAGATGACATCGCAACCGACGGGCCCTTGCCAGACGGGAATCGTTTTAATCCCTTGATCGATCATTTGTTGATGCGCAGCGGGCACCGATGCAACCGATGGCGTCAAATGATTGAAAGCAAGCGAGTTAGTGACCAGCACCTGAGCTGCGACTTTGTTGATTGTTTTCAACTTTTCGTGTTCGGCCGTGCTGACCAGCGCCGTCTCGGGGCGAATAAAGAGTTGGACGCAAAGTGAAACGAAATCCGCAGCGTCCGCCGTTTCAAAACCGCCCTGCCCTTCGCCCTTTTCAATCAACGCCAATAGTGGGGCTGGAAAAACGTTTCGCCGGTCAATGATCGCCTGCACGAATTCGCGATGCGCTTCTTCAATACAGTCGATCGAAAGCATGGAGCAAAACAGCCGAAACCCGTTCGATTCAATTTCGTCCTGCGACACCGGTCGAAAAGCGGTGCTTTGGACGGATACCTTTTCGCGCAAGTCGTAATAGTTCACCGGTTGGCAGGCCAATAACGAAAAGATTCGACGGACCGTTTTGAGTTCCGCAGGCGAGGCACAACGAATGGCCGCATGCATGATTTTGCCAAGACGCAGCGCTTCATCTTCACCCGCCGCTTGATTGATTTGATTGGCAACATTCATCATGTCGCGATAAATCGGCATGGTCTGTTCGAAGTTGGCAAGAATCTGTCGAACGATGTCTCGACGTAATTCGTTGGGGGGAACCTTGGTCATTTTTCGGCGTTCTAGCAAAGTTGACGCGATGATCTCGAAATTGAATTATGGCGTTCGGCCGAAAAGAATCTAGCAACCAATACGTGAATTTTTATGAAATAAACACATTGTCTTGAGAATTCCTCGCCCCCTTCGCCAATGCGTTACTCAAGACCGACTGGCCAATATTTGGCCATGAACTGATGCCATTTTAATGGTCTGCCAAACCATGGCTGGTGTCGATTCTTTTTACCGAAAACGCAGGCGATACGACCGGAGCCTCGGCGATGTGCAAATGCCAGTCAACCAGTTTAAGCGCGTCGCGCGGATTTCCGCGATCTTCAATTCTTTGGCGACGAATTTCGTCGTCACAATGCAGAAACCAGATTATCGGGCGAAAGCCGAACTTCATCTGCAAAATCCGTGGCCAAACCGATTGGCTCAGCTCTCGAGTAAACGGCCCGACAATGACAACCGACGTGTGCGAAATATTCTCCAACGCCGTTGCGAACAAACACTCATAAACCGCGTCGCGAAAAATTTCTTTGTAAGCAGCACTATCGCGATCGGTCGCGTCCAGCCCCGCCGCCGACATGCCTGCTCGAACAACCGGTTCAGTCACCGTGTCACTATCCAAAAGAATGGCAGAATGCCGCGCGGCCAACCGTTTACCGAACGTGCTTTTGCCAGTGCCCGCCGCTCCGGAAACGATATGAAGCTTAAATCCATCGCGGTTTTCACCGATCAGACTCGGCTGTCGTTTAAACATCGTCTTATCCAATACCCTAAAGTCGAAATTTTCGCTTGAACCTGTTGCTAAAATCCAATTGTAATTCCGCGATCCAACCTGCAAGCCTCCAGCTGCCAAGACCGACATCATTTGGCTTGTTTCTGAGAACGATGTGGCCGACAAGCTAACCGAAAGCCAGCGAATCAATTCGCCGATCCATCGCCTTTTTTCTGGATCATTTTTGCGATTGGTTGGTAGATTCTTTTTCGATGGCCGCCTTAAAATACAAGCCTCAGCTTCATTCTTTAGGTTTATCCATGTTCCGCTCACTCGACTTCGTATCCACGGTTTGTTTGATTTTGTTCGGCGGCGTTTTTACTGCTATTCCGTTTGGATCTGCGGCCGGCCAAGATGCCGAACTCGCTTTTGAGCAACAAGTGGAAAAGGTTACGCAGCAAATCAGCCAGTCGATGGTTGGTTTGGAGTCGATCGGCGGAAGCGGACGCATCGACGCGGCCAAAAAGTCCCGCGGACCTGGAACTGGAGTGGTTGTGGGCAAGGAAGGTTGGGTTTTGACTGCCGCCTATCATGTTGCCGACAATCCAACCAGCATTGTTGCAACGCTGCCCAGCGGAAATCGGGTGCCGGCCGAGATCGTTGCCACCGACAACGCTCGAAATGTCGTCCTGCTGAAACTGCGAACCAAAAAAACGCTGAAGGTGCCAACAAAGATCGGCAGAAACCAACTGAAAGTCGGCCAGTCCATGATCGCGATTGGAAAAGGATTTGATGTCAATTCGGTTCAGGTATCGACGGGCGTTTTAAGTGCGGTCAATCGAGTCTGGGGCAAAGCAATTCAAACGGACGCCAAAGTTTCACCCGCAAATTATGGCGGTCCTTTGGTAGATCTTGAAGGACGAGTGGCTGGTTTGTTGGTGCCACTTTCGCCACGTGGTGACAAGGTGATGGACGGCAGCGACTGGTATGACTCGGGAATCGGTTTTGCCGTGCCTTTGGATGAACTACTCGAACGCTTGCCGGAACTCAAAAAGGGCCAAGATCAGTTCGCGGGAAAATTGGGCGTTGCCTTCCGCGGCACTGATATTTATGTCGACGATTGCGAAGTTGCATTTTGCACAGGAAGTTCCCCGGCAGGCAAAGCCGGAATCCGGCCCGGTGATTTAATCGTGTCGGTTAACGGCCAACCCACGCCCAGACAAGCGACATTTAAGCACGCCATCGGTGCAGCCTATGCCGGCGATACTTTGAAAATCACCATCCAACGCAGCGGTGAAACCAAAGCCATGGAAGCCGTCTTGGCGGCCCAGCTACCTGCCTACGCACCCGTGGGAATCGGAATCGCATTGACGCCCGTGGATCCTGCCAATCAAGCCGAACGAATGGTCGTCAGACAGGTTCAAGCTGGCGGGCCGGCCGAAGTCGCTGGAATTCAAATCGGCGACAAGATCGTGCTCGCCAATGGGCTTGAAGTTTCGAAACCCAATGATTTGCTGGCTCAAATTGCCGCGACCGCTCAAGGTGACGCAATCGATTTGGTGGTCGATCGCGAAGAACAACAAATCGAAGTTCAAACGGTGGTGCAATCACGCGGCAGTCGTGTCCCCGAACCGGATCAAGACACCTCGGACGAAACTGCGATCAAGGCTTTTGAACTGAAAATCGCCGAAGCGCCGAACGATTGTTTTGTGATCGCGCCCGCTACTAAGGCAACCGATAACGTGGGGCCGTTGTTGGTTTGGTTGGCCGAGCCGGGTGAATTGGATTTTGAGGCGATCAAAGCCAAATGGTCGGCGGCCTGCGAATCCAATAAGGCGACCGTGCTGGTCGTTGGTTCGGCAGACGCTAACAAATGGTCGCCCGAAGAATCAACGGTCGTGATGCAGGCAATCGCCACCTTGAATAAGTCGGAGCCCTTCGATCGAGGACGAGTCGTTGTGGGCGGAAGCGGCGCGGGCGGGACAATGGCCAGCCTAGTTTGTTTTGGACAACCTCGCGCTTTTCAAGGATTGGTCCTGGACGCGGCGACGGCTTCTCGCCAACTGCCGGAAGTCAAAACAAATCCGATCGCACCGATGATGGTTTTGGTCTCCGACGGCGACGATCCATCTGCACTCGATCAGAGCCTGCAAACGATTCGAGAATCAAAAACACCGATCCAACGAGTTCCCGCCGTAACACCGGACGAGACCCTTCGCTGGGCCAGTTTCGTGGACCGACTCTAACGGTCGGCAAATTTTTCAATGGCGGCGAAATGCCGACGAATCTGCGAACATCTGGTTTTTTTCCAGCGACTGATTCGTTTGCCGTGTGGAACACTCGCAGTTTTGAAACCCATTCCGCTTCGTGGCTGGGCACAAAACTAGATCGTCGCGTTGAGCGGTAAGCTTTTCGAATCGAATATTGAAAATACTGTCGCGAGGAACCGCTATCCGGCCACCCGACGTGTTAACCAGTAGACAATCCCGATCAAAACCATCGCGGTCACCAAGTCGACTGCCAAGGACAGCCCGTTGAACGAGCGACTTTCGCCTTGGACTGCCGGGTAAGGCCAGTCGGACTGCCGGGTCGCGCGGAGGTGGTTGGGGATCGCTTCATCAAATTGGCGAATCAAATAAACCATGGGCCAACCGTGCTGGCTGGCCTGATAACCCAGCTTGACCGACGATGATTGGTGGAGTGTTCGGTCCAGATTGAGCAAAGCCAAAATACCGGCCACCAAAAAAGACAAAACCAACGCCAGCCGGTGCCCCAAGTCGGGGCCTTGCTCTCTTTTTTCTAGCAACCAATTCATCCAGCGATGAAATCGGCCTCCGTTCGAGCTCGGCTGTTTTGACTTGGCTGCCATCAATTTGTTTACTCGTATTTTTGCTGGTACTTTTGGTAGAGTCGCTTTTGGCGATTGGACAGATCGACAGCGCGGCCTTGGATAAACGCCCCAAGTACATTCGTCCGGATGTCCAACGGGTTTCCATCGGTGATAATCAGCGAAGCTTCCTTGCCAACCGTCAGCGACCCGATGCGGTCATCAACGCCAAGGATTTCCGCCGGTGAAAGCGTAATGGAACGTATTGCCTCATCCGGCGACAGCCCAAATGTGACAGCCGTGGCCGCGTGATAGGCGAGATTTCGCGCGTTCCAAGTTTCACTGCGTTCGGTTCCCGAGATACAAAATTTGACTCCCGCCTTTTTAAGGCGACTGGCCAACGTGTAGGCTCGATCGTATTCATCGCTGCGACGTTGAGGCATGCGATGAACGGCTCCAATGATCACCGGCACATCGTGTTCTTTCAGCAATGCCGCACATTCGTCCGCGTCGTAGCCACCCAAGATGATCAGTTTCACTTTTTGCTGAATCGAAAAATTCACAGCCGATTGAATTTCAGCTGCGCCGTTGGCCTGCACCATCATCGGCAATTTTCCGTCAACAACATCAATCATGGCTTCCAGTCGAGCGTCGTAGGGCTGCGTCGATTCGTCAGCGTTTCGTGCTTCGCGGTAGTTGCGGGTCGCTTCGAAAAATTCATTCATCTTGCGCATCTGAGCCTGTTGGTTTTTTAAAGCCTCCGCGATTTCTTTCTTGCTCATTCGGGCTCGCCGACGACCGGAAACACTCTGCCGCGGCCACGACACCTGCAGTGCAGCTTCGGCCCGGACACAAAGATCCTCGTAGGTCCAACCGTCCAACTGAATCACTGCCGACTTGCCAGAAATTAGTCCACCCGAAGGCGCAGTCAATGCAAACAAAACGCCGTTCGAACGCGTGACCGGAATATTGACGTTGTCAGGGTAAACCGAAACGAGTGCTTTCACGTTAGGGTTGATCGAACCCGATTCGCGAAAGTCGTTCGTCGCGCGAACCGCCGCCAGTTCGGTCAATCCAATCTGCGAATGCGATTCAAACAAGCCTGGATAAATGTGCCGGCCTTCGGCGTTGAGCTTCGCGGTACCTTCAGGTGCTTCGATGTCAGTACCGATGGCCGTGATCTTGCCGTTTTCGAACAGTAACGAGCCATTCTCGATCGCGGGACCGTCGATCGGATGCAGCGTGCCACCTTGGATCAGAATCGGGCCTTTCTGGGCTCGACCCGGGACTTCTTGAGCCACCAAATTTGGCGACGTGACCAGTGTGACCAACAGGGTTGCGGCGATTGAAATTCGGGCAAGCGGGGTGATCGAGTAAAAGGAGTTGATTGCTTGAAAGATTTTCATTAGACGATTCGTTTTGGTTGAAACATGGAACAACGAAGGGAAACTAAATCCGAAAGCTGGCGAACTATTCATTGTTGCTCCGTGTTTCGTTGTTGTTCAATTTGTTGTCATCTTGATGTTGATGGTGTCCGCAGAATTCATCGTAGCGAGGCCAAAGCTTCGCCGGATCGATTGTTTCCTTGCTGCCCGCTTCCATCTTCTGCCCTGAGGTCAAGACTTTTTGGATCAGCGAATTGCGGCGAGTTTGATTTTCCTTGCGACGTTTTTGGTCTTCACGAAGGTCAAAGTACTTGCGGCCGTCAATCCAAGTTTGATTGACACGCGACAGAGTCGACAAAGGGTGACCCGACCACAAAACAAGATCCGCGTCCTTGCCCGGTTCCAACGATCCAACTCGTTCTTCAATGCGCAGTTGTTTGGCTGGGTTGAGCGTAACAAACTTTAACGCTTCTACTTCATCAACGCCGCCGTAGCGAACCGCTTTAGCCGCTTCGTGATTCAAACGACGGCCAAGTTCGCCGTCGTCCGAATTGAACGAGACCACCACACCCGCGCGATGCATCAGAGCACCAGCATAGGGAATGGCGTCCTTGACTTCGTACTTGTAGGCCCACCAGTCAGCGAAGGCACTGGCCGTGGCACCGTGTTTGGCCATCGCGTCGGCCACTTTATAGCCTTCTAAAATATGCTGAAACGAACCGATCGTAATACCGTGCGAATCAAGCGTCCGGATTAACGCCAAAATTTCGTCTTGGCGGTAACTGTGGCAGTGAACCCAGCGCTGGCCACGAGCGATCTCGGCCATCGCGTCCAGCTCTAGGTCTCGACGCGGCGGCAGGCCGACTCGGTTTTTTTCCCAAGCCTGCCAGCGTCGATCGTAGTTTTTGCCTGCCCGAATGGCATCGTCGATCAATTGCTCAACGCCCATTCGGGTTTGCGGGTATCGATTTGAAGGGTTGCTCCAATTGCTTTGCTTGACATTTTCGCCAAGGGCAAACTTGATTCCTAGCGGAGCGTCGGCCAGTTTCATTTGTTCTTCGTTGGCGCCCCAGCGGAGCTTGATTACTTGGTTTTGACCACCGATCGGATTCGCCGAACCGTGCAAAATGTTAGCGGCCGTCACACCGCCGGCGATTTGGCGATAAATCGTCATATCGTCGGGGTCAATCATATCGCCAATTCGGACTTCGGCCGTGATCGCCTGACCGCTTTCGTTAACACCGCTGTCGGTTGCCATGTGCGAATGAGCGTCGATGATGCCCGGCGTCACATGCATGCCTTTACCATCGATCGTTTTCCCTGCTTTGGGCAAATCAATTTCGGCATCGCCCAAATCAAACACGGACTGGATCTTTCCGTTGCCAAAGAGAACCGCACCGTTGTCGATTTTGCCTCGTTCGTCCAACGTCCATACAGTCACGTTCTTAATCAAAACCGAATCTGCGATTTCCGGAGGCTTTTCAACGCCGTAAGCGCCCAACGGAAAGTTAACCGGGTACGACGGCGAATGATCTTTGGCCGGCGTTTTGTCTTCGTTCGTGCCGCCAGTTGAATCGGCTGCGGCAGCAGGATCGGTGTCTTTACCGTCGGCGGCATCTTGCTGTTGATTGGCGTGCTTGTGCCCAGTCACCTCACGAGCCCACTCGTCTTTGGGCTTGAGAGTAAAGCCAACAACCTTTCCATTGGGCAGAGTCAATTGCCCGATCCCGGTTTCGTCATCGGCAAACATAACCGTAAACAAACAGACGCCTTCTTCGCCCATCTTCGCATGGTTGAAAGTGCCGGTAACCCGGCCACCAAATTGTTTCAGCGATTTGAATTTGATTCGCGATTCGTTCTTGTCTTCCGGCTTGGAAACTTGGTCCCCATCAGCCATTTTTTGGCTCGCTTCGGTTCCGCCCTCCGCATCCGCTTCACCTTCCGATTCGGCTGGCGTTTCACCTTCAGATTTGGCTGGCGATTGGGAATCTGCCTTGCTTGGGCGAAGGTAGCCCGAGAGCTTGGCTTTTTTCGTTTCCAGAACGAAGTCAAAACCCTTCAACTGCTTTTTGTTAGCTTTCCAAACCCCTTCGATTCGGCGACTGTGGTGATGGCCAAAATCGAAATGCTGGCCATCGATAACGACGGCGGTCACTTTTGAGCCTTTGTCGAAAAGGTCGCCATCAAGCAAAGTGAAGTTGGCGATTTTGTTCTTGGCCACCGAGCCCACTTGGTCTTCGACGCCGTATAATTCGGCAACGCCCAACGTCAGAGCGTGCAGGGCTTGGTCTTTGGAGAGCCCCTGTTTGACGGCCGCGCGAATATTCTTGAGGAAGTCGCCTTTCGATTTCAAGCCCTTCGTGGTGAACACAAATTCAACTCCGCGTTTTTCCAGTACAGCCGGGTTGCTGGAAGCGTGATCCCAATGCATCAAAGTCTCAAGACTGACACTGTTCGCCAGTTCCGGCGATGACACGTCAGGAGCCGCCGGGAAATTGACCGGCAAAATAATCGGGCGATCGAGATTTGCAATTTCATCGATTCGGCGATACTCGTTTCCGTTTCCTAAAATGTAAGCATTAAGATTAAACTCCCGAGCGAACCGGTCGGCTCGCAAAACAAACAACTCGTTCGACGAATCAATCACAACCGGTTGCCGCCGCCCGATCGCCGGTTGTAGGGCTCGCAGCGCTTGGTTGAATTCGGGCCGCTGGGTACCGCGATTGGCTTCAGAGACCGCCAGCGCGTCGCGGTACCAATTCGCGTCGTACATTGTTTGGCGAGCCAAAGCGTAGGCTCCCATCGGCGAATTTGGGTAGCCTCGTCCACGCCCTCGGCTGACCGTGAGTTGAATATGTTGGGCCACGTTGGCAACCAACAGCGAATGTTGTTTTTCGCCCGACATCAAAAGCAAAGAAGATTGCCCTTTGATAATGCCGTCTTTGGGAGCCACCAGTGCCGCTGTGAAACCTTCTTTGCGCAACGACTTGGCCGCGATGGAAGAAAAGTCCAAACCTTGTTCGACTTTGATTTGCGGGCGAATATTATCATTCCAATATCCAGACCCTTTGGTTCGATCAAAGTCGACCGCCGTTTCCATCCAGCCATCAATAAACCCCGCGTAAAGATGGTGGCCTGTCGCATCCACAAGCCGCGTTCCCGGCGGCAACGTCGGCTCTTTGCCCACGTCGACAATCTTTCCGTCAGTAACGACCACCGTTTCGATCGCCGGATCGGCTTTTGGAGCTCGATGAACCGTTGCACCCACGATGGCGAAAGTTCCTACCGGATTAACACGCAGGCCTTCACGATGAATCGACTCGCGAGTCGATTCAGGTTTTCGCTCGACCAGTTGCCCGGGGACGTGTTCGTGCTGAGCGTTAACAGTGTTGAATGATCCAAAAACCAACCAAGTCAGGCTCAATAAGAGCAAGCGGCGATGTAGCATGTTGAGAGTTTCAAATTCTAAGAAAGTCGAATGATTCAAACACACTATAGCACGCGGCAATCGTTCAAAGCGAAAAACAGGCCAATGCCAAAAGTGATCTGCTGAATCTTGTGTTTTTTCCAACGTTAAATTGCCCCGATGGCCCTCTCGCCATACGACTAAATTTTGGTCCAACATTTGCCGGCGCGGCTAGCCTGGCCTGAAGAAAATAGCCAACCCGACGAAGCACAGGAACGAAGCCATGACTATCGTCCATGCGAGATAGACGCGTTTGCGACAGGCCATAATGACTCCAACCAAATTCAAGCACGCAAAACAAACACTGGCGATCCCAAGAACCCAACTGCCACGAATCGCCGCATCGTTTGAATCCTGAAATTCTGGCGGAAACTGCAACGCGTCATTCGAAAGACGAATAGCTTGCGGGATCAGTAACATGGCCGCACCAATAAAACCGATAGTCGCGATGCCGCAGAAAACAGTCCCAAAACGAACGCCCCACACGGACGGTGACGGTTCGTTTGAAGCAGACACTTTTTCAGTGGGCGAGGAATAAGGATTAGACATATCGAAACTCGTAAATGCGTTGAGGTCTGTTTGAGGAAACGCCGGTTTGAATTTTGACGATCGCGAAGCCGACGGCGGGACTCGGTAGGCAAGCCCGTTAATTCGCTTTGACGTAGAGCTTATCCCAAAACTCAAAATGCCCGCGCCTAGCGGTCGGCTCACTAGTTTTCGGATAAGCCCCAGCCTTTTATAGCTGTCAAACTTGAGTAGTTTGTGGTCCATTGCGGGCTTTG
>CAZROJ010000054.1:14024-24914 GCA_964601665.1 uncultured Pirellulaceae bacterium | reverse complement strand
ATTGTCACATTTCTAAACGAGTCTCGCGTGCCGACCGAAATCGTCGATGACCTGTGCCGGAAAACATCGGATGAAAACATCGTAATTGAAAACCTCGATCTTTTCCCGATCAACGACCTGAACGCGGAACCGCCATGTAAATCGAAAGGCCCTCCCCGTACCACCTTTCCAGCGTGCGATTCCTGCATCTTCACTACCCACCGTCATCTAACTTCGGTTTAGAACTTGCCATTGGCCGAACGCCAAGGCACTGCGAATAAGATGACTACACCATTGGTCGCTGTCGACGAAAAATCGCTTGACCCAAAATCGAGCATACTCCGACCGAGCTTCAGCTCGCATCCGATCCTTATCGCCGTGCCAAGCTTCGCCCTTCAACGCCAACCGACTCCCCTGTCCAACAAAATAGTCGTAAACGTATTTTGTGGATGAGCGTTCACTTGGAATCAAATGCTCAACAGGTGCCGACGGCAGCCAACGCCCACGATGACCGGCTTGAATTAGTCGCCGCATCAGATCAAGTTCGTCTTCGCCCAATACTTCGTCGCCCTGCCGCCCCAGTTGCGCATCAAAAACATTGGCTCGCTGGACTTCGCCACGCACCGCAAAATTAGCTCCGTAGGGCAACCGATCGGCCGTGAATTGAATCGATTTCTCACCCAAATCCCGAGCCGCGAAACATCCTGACAATTTGCTCCAATTTTGCTCGATCCATTTTGGCTTGCCAGCTTCAAACCGCGGCACAATCGCGCTGCCCCAAAAACAAACATCCGGTTGCTCGCTGGCTGACTGCACATAATTCGCGACCCAGTCTTCGCCCACCAAAACATCGTCATCGGTCCATAGAACCAAATCTCCAGTCGATTCCGCGATCGCTCGGTTGCGGGCAAACGCGTGCCCCTGCTTAGATTCCAAAACGCAAACAACACCTCGGCCAGCCGCGAAAGGCGTTTGACGAAACCGGGTCGCAACTTCTTGCGTGTCATCGGTCGAGTTATTATCCACCACAATCACGGACAATTCGACGCCCTCAGGCACCACCAATCGCGATACGCTCTCCAACGTTCGCGACAACAGGCGTGCCCGATTCCAAGTGCAAATCGCGATATCGACCGACTGAATGTTCAAATGAATTTACTCGTCACTGCAAACGAGATCTCTAAGTGCTTGTCCCGAAACTCAAAATGCCCGCGGCTAGCGTTTTCGGCTCACTAGTTGTGGGGTAAGCACTAAGAACCGAACTGGATTTCACTGCCCAAGACAGACGTCTCAAATTTCGCCTTGCCATCCACCCGTTCAAAGACCTTTCGCCCCATCACCCACGTGGCGACCGGCCAGCCCGTTAAGCTATCGCCGTCCCATGGCGTCCACCCGCACTTGGTTTCTTGATCTTCGTTGCGAATCGTTTGGGTGAGATCCAAATCAACCAAAGTCAAATCCGCGTCATAGCCGACTTCGATTTTGCCTTTATTTTGGATGCTCCAAATCTCTGCCGGCCCGCTGCACATCCACTTGGTAACTTGTTCAACCGAACAAAGCCCTTTTGAAACTTGGTTCAGCATCAAGGCCAATGAGTTTTCTACTGCCGGAAGTCCCGAGGGGGATTTTGGATAGGGCTTTCGCTTTTCGTCCATCGTATGCGGAGCGTGGTCGGTTGCCACGATATCAATGACTCCGTCGACAAGCGCCTGCCAGAGTTGTTCGTTATCGGTTTTGTTTTTGATCGATGGATTCATTTGGATCAGCGAACCCAATCGAGCGTAATCGTCAACGTTAAAAAACAGATGATGCGGGCAGACTTCCGAAGTAATCAGCGGCCCGCCATTTTTAATCAATTCGATTTCATCCGCGGTTGATACGTGCAAAACGTGAAAGCGATGGTTGTGTCGTTGCGCCAAATCGATCGCTCGCTTGGTCGCGATCACGGCGGCTTCGTGATTGCGAACTTTTGAATGAGCCACGACATCGGTTTCATGAGCCCACTTGGCCGCGTTGGCTCTAACCGTCGTCTCGTCCTCGCAGTGAGCACAAATCGTCAGCGTGGTTTCGGCAAAAATCTTTTCAAGGGCCGCTTGTTCGTCGACCAGCAAATTCCCGGTGCTGGAACCGATAAAAATCTTTATCCCCGGAGTCCGAGTCGCGTGTTTCAACGAGTCGACATTTTCGGTTGTCGCTCCGATATAAAAACCGTAATTGACCAAGCTGCGCGTGCTGGCCATCGCCAATTTGTCATCCAAAACCGCTTGCGTGATCGTATTCGGAACGGTGTTGGGCATTTCCAAAAAACTAGTGACACCGCCTTTGGCACACGCTCGCGAAGCATGAGCCAAATCTTCCTTATGCGTCAGCCCCGGTTCGCGAAAATGGACTTGATCGTCAATCACACCCGGCATCAGCGTTTTTCCGCTGGCGTCGACCACTTGATCCACATCGGTGTGGACGGCAGGATCCAGATCGGCGATCTTGTCTCCGTCAATCAGCACGGCAGTTGACTGGATGCCAGTAGGAGTAACAACTTGAGCGTTTTTGATCAGCGTTTTCATCGTCTTAGCTAGGGTTGGTTTTTTTTGGTCAGATTGGCATACTTACAGTTCAGCGGAACTACGAACAACTTCAGTTTAAACGATTGCCGCCGCTTGTCGTCCCCCACCTTCAGATTGCTTCGCCACGAGGATTTTATCGATGCAGGATTTTGAAAAACTAGGTCAGTTTTACCTTGGCAAAGAAGTCGATACTTCGACGGGCGAGAAGACCGACAATCTGTTGATGTACGATTCCCGCGATCTCACCACCCACGCGGTCGTGGTCGGGATGACCGGTAGCGGCAAAACGGGCCTGTGTTTGGATTTGCTGGAAGAGGCCGCGATCGACCGGATTCCCGCAATCGTGATCGACCCTAAAGGCGACATTTCGAACCTGTTGCTGACTTTTCCCAATCTGACGCCTGAGGAGTTTCGCCCTTGGATCGACGAAGGCCAAGCGGCTCGTAAAGGCGTTTCGCCGGAAGAGTTCGCCACGATGGAGGCCGACAAATGGAAGAAAGGGCTCGGCAGTTGGGGGCAAGGGCCCGAGCGAATCCAGATGCTGCGCGATCGTGTGGACATGCGAATTTACACGCCGGGCAGCACCACCGGTCGACCGCTGACGATCCTCAAATCGTTTTCGGCACCCAGCGACGCGGTGGTTAACGACTTGGATTCATTCCAAGATCGAATCGCATCGGCAACGTCGGGCTTGCTGGCGTTGATGGGTATCGAAGCCGACCCGATCAACTCGCGCGAACATATTTTGATCTCCAAGATTTTGGAAACCGCTTGGCGAGACGGGAAGGATTTGGATCTCGGCAAGTTGATCGGCCAAATTCAAAAACCGCCTTTTGCACGCGTCGGCATTCTCGAGCTGGACAGTTTTTATCCAGACAAGGACCGCCAAAAACTGGCGATGACGATGAACAATTTGCTGGCGTCGCCCTCGTTTGCCAACTGGCTGCAAGGCGAACCGCTAGACATCAAAAAAATGATGCACACGGACGAGGGCAAGCCTTGCGTTTCGATCATTTCCATCGCTCATCTTTCCGATCAGGAACGCATGTTTTTTGTCACGATCGTGCTGAACGAAATGATCTCGTGGATGCGAACTCAGGCCGGTACGTCCAGCTTGCGAGCATTATTCTACATGGACGAAGTCTTCGGATATTTCCCGCCGTCGAAAAACCCTCCGTCAAAGCAACCTATGCTCACCCTGATGAAGCAGGCCCGAGCGTTCGGGCTGGGCTGCGTTTTGGCGACACAAAACCCAGTCGACCTCGACTACAAGGGACTCTCCAACGCGGGCACGTGGTTCTTGGGCCGCCTGCAAACCGAACGCGATAAGGCACGCGTGCTCGAAGGGCTCGAAGGGGCAAGTTCGCAAGCGGGCAGCTCCTTCAATAAAGCACAAATGGAAGCGACCTTGGCGGGGCTGGGCAGCCGCAAATTTTTAATGAACAACGTTCACGAAGACCAACCGGTCGTCTTTGAAACTCGATGGGCAATGTCGTACTTGCGTGGCCCCTTGACGCGAAACCAGATTCAAGACCTCGTTCGCAGCGACGAAAGTTACGACCCCGAAGCGATCGCCGCCGCTCAAATTGTCACCCGAAAAACCGCTCACGTCGAAACCCCGCCCGTTCCGACGGTCGACCCGCGCCAGCTGATCCCCGATTCGGTCGAACAGTTTTTTGTTGAACCCAACGAGTACGTGTCCAGTGGCGACCGGCTTGTCTACCGCCCGGCACTGATCGCCAGAGGACGTTTGCATTACGTTCGCGCGACTTACAAAGTTGACCAGTGGAAAGATGTGACGCACTTGGCCAGCATTTCCGGCGGCGAGCTTCCCAGCGAAGTGTGGGCTGAATCCGAAGAGGTGAACGAGCGGTTGAGTTTGGAGCGTCGACCGGTCGAGGACGCTGAATTTGACACGCTTCCGGAGGATCTGCAGCGATCAAAAAACTTTAAAACGTGGGCTAAGGAATACAAAGAATATTTGTACCGCGAAATGCCAGCCAAAATCTGGCGCTGTACCAAGCTTAAGAAGTACTCGGACCCTAACGAGTCGCTGGGCGATTTCAAAGTTCGGCTGGAACAGTTGGTCAGCGAACTTCGCGACGACGAAGTTGAAAAGCTCCGCAAACGCTTCGGCAAAAAGTTTTCAGCGCTGAGGACTCGGATTCGCAAAGCCGAAGATCGAATCGAGGTCGAACGAGAACAGTATCAGGAACAAAAGATGGCTTCGCGAATGTCAATTGGAGCCACGTTACTCGGAGCCCTGTTCGGTCGTAAATCGACACGAAGTGCGACCACGACCATGCGTTCGTTTTCGCGATCATCCAAAGAAAAAAACGATATCGGACGGGCCGAAGACAATCTGGAAGATTTAGAACTGCAATTCGAGGAACTTGAAAAAGAGTTCAACGACGCCGTTGCCGAGGTCGAGGACAAGCTGTCGGTGGAAGAACTCGAGTACGAGGATTTGACGATCCCGCCGCGGAAGAGTGACTTGTCGGTCGAGCAATTCGGCGTGGTGTGGTTACCGCTGAAGGTCAGTAAATCGGGCATCACCGACGCGATCTATTAACGACGGGTGTTTGCGGTATTCGGACGTTTTTATTTACGCTGCAGATTTAATTGGCAGGGCAAATCTTGAGTCATTCGCCAACGCAAATTAATTTTGTCAGCGTGCGGAAGTAGAGTCTGCTTTTATAGATCATCGGCGTGGCCTTGGTGGCTTCGCCGAGATCAAACTTGCTCACGATATTGAAATCACGCGCGGCTTCGATCACCAAACCTTTGCCATCTTCGGCGACCAAATAAATGTGCTTGTCATTGGCAACTGCCGAGCTGGAATACGCGCCGGGCAAACGGTTTTTCCAAATCGGTTTTCCTGTGTTCAAGTCGACGCATTGGCCAATTCCTTTGTCGTTGAAAATGAACAGCAAGCCATTGACCGCGATCGGGCATGGCACATAGTTGGCTTGACGAACGCGATAGGCAGCCGCCGCAGGTTTATTTTTGGACATGTCATCCGGGCGAAACGCGATCAAATTTCCGCCACCGCCCGAACCGCTACTTCCAATC
Source organism: uncultured Pirellulaceae bacterium (assembly GCA_964601665.1). Taxonomy (GTDB): domain Bacteria; phylum Planctomycetota; class Planctomycetia; order Pirellulales; family Pirellulaceae; genus Mariniblastus. The sequence continues at coordinate 19,299 of CAZROJ010000054.1, read as the reverse complement.
AACAAATTATCGGCGGCAAGGATCGAAGCGACCGTTCGCATTTTGAAAGGCAAGGCCGACCAATTCTTTTCGCCGCTGGCCAAATCAATCGAATAAAATCCGTCCCCCGTGTTGCAGTTAACCAATTGCTCGGTGCCGTTTGCATCTTTCCAAACGCAGGGCACGCTGTAGCATGACCGACGGGTCGTCAACGCCGTCGTCCAAACGTCTTTTCCAGTCTGCCGGTCGATTCCAACCATCCGGCTAAATCCCGGCTCGACTTCCGCAGATTCAGGCTGGTTGGACTGCGAATCGCAAAACACCACCAACTCGCCATGAACGATCGGGGAATGAGCAAAGCCGTGGGACGAAACCCAGCGACCAAAATCACGCCGCCAAACTTCTTTGCCTTGATGGTTCAACGCCACCAAAATCGTTTGGTCAGGATTGGCCAGTGAAACGTAAAGGTGGTCGCCGTCGACCGCCGGCGTGCTGGCCGCAAACGCGTTTCGGCCGTGCAGATGATAAGGTTTGGATTCAAACGTTTTGGACCAAACGCGTTTCCCGTCCGCCCAATGGAAACACTCGACCGTCACCGCCGCTGTTTCGGGATCACCGCTAGTAACAAAAATATTGTCCCCCCACGCGACGGGCGAACTGTTACCCAAACCCGCTAAATTGATTTCCCACGAGTGCTTCTGCCACTCGGTCGGTAGCTTGGCATCCGCAACCACGCCTGTACCATTGGGCCCGCGAAAACGATTCCAATCTTGCCCAACTGCTGGCAATTGAATCGCCCAAACGAACAACAAAACAAATACATTCGCCAAAATTAATGATCGCGTTTTCATTCTGCCAACTTTTCATTGCGTTAACTTTCCAACCAACCAGCATCAAGTTTAACAAACTTTGCGCCCACGAGTTTCGACCGATTTGGAAATCGACGCTTTTAAAAATTAGAGCAAAACGACGAACCGAATCTTTAATTTTACTGTTCTCTGGAACACATCGTTGCGGATTCGGCCAGTTCGTTATGACGCGAACCGATTCCTAACAGTCCAAAGCCGCGTTGAGAAACCCTTGCTCGATTGCAATTCGAGTCGCGTGCGGGTGCGAGTTTTGTGATAGAACATAAAGACTAAATTTACTTCCCTTTTAAGAGAATAAAAAATGAAAGTTTTTCAAATCGCGATCGCGTTCGGCTTGATGTTGCTGGTCACGACGCCGGTTATCGCTCAGGAAGGTCGTCGTGAACGACCACGCATGGCGGGCGAGCAACAAGATGGTCCTGGGCAGCGCGGCAATCGAGAACGACGTCCCGAACGAGTCAACCCGTTGATGATGGCCTTGGACGCTGACAAAAACGGCACCCTATCAGCGGCAGAAATTGCGGCAGCGGCCACGGCACTGAAAACGCTGGACAAAAACAGCGACGGCTCGATCCAACCCGATGAACTTCGCCCGCCTCGCAACCGCGAAGGCCGTCCTCCTGTTCGATCCGAACAACCAGAACGTTCCGCCGAGCGACCCGCTGGCGGCGGCACGAATGCCTTTGTCGATCGCATTATGGCTCAAGATGCCGACAAAGACGGGAAGGTTTCCAAAGAGGAAGCCGGCGAGCGAATGGCGAGCTTTTTTGGCAACATGGATTCCGACAACGATGGATTTTTGACCAAACCTGAATTGGAAGCCATGGCCAAACGATTCCAGCGTGGCGGTGGCAATCGAGGCGGTGGCAATCGAGGAGCTCGAGGCGGTGGCCAGCAACCCAAATCAAAAGACAACCGCCCTGCCTTTGATGACGACTAGACCACCCACAAATTGGTTGTGCGTGTTCAATCTCGAATTAAGTAGAACGCATTTCCGACGCATTTCCGACGCATTTCCGATGCCGTTTGAATCCGCTTCTCTGCGGCGAGGCGATCTGCTTTGTTGATTTAATTCGGTCGCCAACGCGAACCGGTATTTAATTTTAGCACCTAACACCATGACCGTTTACCGATCTCCATTACGCACTGACCCCAAAACCAAAAATGCCCGCGGTTAACGCCGTCGGCCCACTCGTTTTGGGATAAGCTCTAAACCTTTTTTTAAGACAACAAAACTATGACAACAATCAACCAATTTAAATTCGCCTTGGCCGCCGTTTGCGTTGCAGCCATGTGCTGCGGCGATTCATTCGCCCAAGACTGGACTCGCTTCCGCGGTCCGCAAGGCCTAGGCGTGACCGAGATGTCCGTTCCAACCGAATGGAGCCCCGACGAAAACATCAAATGGAAAACGCCAATGCCCGGTGCCGGCTGTTCGTCGCCGATCGTCGTCGCAGACAAGGTCTTTGTCACGTGCTATTCAGGCTACGGCGAAGACGCCCGCAACGTTGGCTCGAAAGCCGATCTAAAACGTCACGTCGTTTGCGTTGACCGAAACAGCGGCAAAAAGCTTTGGTCCAAAACAATCGTCGCCGCCAAAAACGAAGATAACTTTTCCGGCGTCGGCGTTACGGCTCATGGCTACGCTTCGCACACGCCCGTTTCCGACGGCAAACACGTTTATGTTTTCTTGGGCAAAAGCGGTGTGATCGCCTACGACTTGGATGGCAACGAAAAGTGGCGCAAAGACGTCGGCTCAGGTTCGGACGGAAAGAAATGGGGTTCAGCCTGCAGCCCGGTCCTGTGCGACGACTTACTGATTGTGCCAGCGCTTGCCGAAAGCCGAGCCGTTTTTGGGCTGAACAAATTGACTGGCGAAGAAGTTTGGAAATGCGAATCGGTCGCCATGGACAACACTTGGACCACGCCGATGGTCGTTGAAAACGAAGCGGGCGAAAAGCAAATCATCCTGGGCGTGCCCGATGAACTTTGGGCCATCAATCCAAAGACCGGCAAGCTGGCTTGGGCGGCAGGTGGCGTCGGCGGCGATTCGTTTTACACCAGCCCAATTGTCAATGACGGAGTTGTTTACGCGTCAGTCGGTGGACGATCCGGCGGCGGCACAATCGCGGTTCGATTGGGCGGCAAAAAAGATGTGTCCGATTCCCACGTGGTTTGGAACAGCCCGTCAGCAGCCAGCTTTGGATCTCCTGTGATCTACGACGGCTTGATGTTTGTGCTGGGCCGAGGCAAAACGCTGGACGTCTTGGATCTTGAAACAGGCGAGTCGATCAAGAAAGTACGAATGCAAGGTGGAGGCAATTCCGGGTTCAGCACGCGTGACTATGGATCGCCCATCATTGCGGGTGGAAAAATGTACTTCACGCAAGGCGACGGCAAAACGTTTGTCCTGACCCCTGACGAAGATTGCAAGCAGCTGCGAATCAATTCACTCACCAACGACAAAGAAACGTTTGCCGGAACGCCAGCGATTGCCAATGGCAACCTGATCATTCGCTCCAACAAACACCTCTACAGCGTTGGTAAATAATTGGCTTGCTTTGCACGGAGCTGTAAGTTGTTGATGAATTTCAATCGTTAATTTTTTCAACGTAGACGTAAAAAGCACCAACCATTTTTTCATCAGCCGTGATTAGCTTGGCTTCCAGCTCAGTCCGTCCGGCCACTAAATCGGTCTCGAAAACGACGTCTTTGTCGTTCGGCGAGACCGATTTTTTTTGTTCGAGATCGCCGACTCGCAGCGACGCCGAAGTAAACGTAAATGCCTTGCCAGGTGTCATTCGGTAAGCCTTCGCGCCTGGCACGGGCTTGCCCGCTGGCAGGCTGTCGTTCAATTTTGCGTTGGCTTCATCCGGCCAACGGCACAGACGAATTCGATACTTGCCGGCTTTTGCGACTTCGATATTCCAATAGCCGACGCTCTTCGGGTCGTGTTTTCCCGCCCGTACTGCCATTTGATTCCAAGGGGTTGCCTGTTCGGCGATCCAATCGTGCGAAGTCAGTCGAGCGGGATTTTGGGCGGGGTGCCCGACGATGATCGCCGTTTCATCTTTGAAGCTGGCCTGAATTTCTTCCCACCAAGTCTGATAGGCGGCTCGCAGTTCGCGAACTTCCGCCGGAAACGCCACCGCCACATCGCGTCTTTGGCTCGGGTCAGTCGCCATGTCGTAGAGCTTTTCGCCATCAATCAGTCGCCACCGCGACGTCATCACCGCGCTGGTTTTCCACATGACCGGGTCTTTGACACGCTGCGAGTCCGTGATCATGACTCGATTGTTCCAGTCAATCTCTTGATCCGGTTCGCCCATTAAAAGGCTTTCGATGCTGACCCCATCAAACGGCTGGTCGGGTTCAAATTGAATTTCGCAAAGATCGAGCAACGTCGGCAACACGTCCACCGCATGAGTCAAAGGCTTGACGTCCTTGGGGCTGTCGATTCCTCCACCGGGCCAATGCACAAAAAATGGCACGCGATGACCGCCATCGTACTGGCTACCCTTTCGTCCTTGCATGTTTGCATTAAAAACTTTGTCGCCGCTGGCTGTTCCGTTATCGGTGGTAAAAATGAAAATCGTATCGTCGGCCAGATTGGCGTCGACAAGGAACGAACGCAGTTTGCCGATGTTGTCATCGATATTATCGATCATGCCAAAAAAGTTCGCGACGTTTTGGGGTTGTTCGGAATACTTCGCTGAAGATTCGGCAGGGCAATGCAATGGACCATGCGGCGCGTTGGTCGAAATATAAGCGACAAAAGGTTTGTTGGCTTCGGCTTGTTCGGAAATGAATTTTTTCGCATTTTCAAAATAAACGTCCGTGCAATAGCCTTTGAACTTGGTCGGCTTTCCATTCAAAAAATAAGTGTCATCGAAGTAAGCGTTATCCCAAAAATCAGGCGTCTGCCCGACTCCGCCACCGCCGTGGCGCAATACGTGCGTGTACCCTCGATCTTCGGGGCGGAAGGGATAGTTGTCGCCCAAGTGCCACTTGCCAAACATTCCGGTGGCGTAGCCTGCTTTGGAAAACGCTTCGCCGATCGTTGGCTCGCCCACTCGCAATAAACTGCGGCCCATGATCGTGTGCCAAACACCCGTTCGGTTGGCCCAATGTCCCGATTGAAGCGACGCTCGGGTTGGCGAGCAAGTTGGTGAAACGTGGTAGTCGGTCAGCCGAGCGGACTGGGCATAGAGATCGTCAAGGTTCGGCGTTTTTAAAACCGGATTCCCGTGGCAGCTTAAATCACCGTAGCCTTGGTCGTCCGTGATCACGATCACGACATTAGGCGGCTTACGGCCTTGGGCATCGGACGTTTTCGCGGCACCGAAAAGGACCAGCAAAAAAATGACAAACGAAAAACGATTGAAAACCACGATGAAACTCCAATTGATGCGAATTGCCAAATGCTT
>CAZROJ010000054.1:1507-13924 GCA_964601665.1 uncultured Pirellulaceae bacterium | reverse complement strand
CCTCGACACCTCGGCGGCAAACTTTTCAGTACCAAATGTTGTACTAATACCCTGATCCGCCGACTGAAATTTGCTCGATCGGGTGCCAGGTTGTTTTTACTTCGCAGAAGTCCGAGATCAAATACGGGTTCTCGTTCTCTGGATCGTTCCAATCGGTATCGTACGACTTGACCAGTTTCACACTGTCGGCGGAATACTGCTGAATCGTTTTGGTCAAAGCCGAATCCATGCTGTCGGTGGCGATCGCATCGATGTCCAAATGCCGCGCCACATGTTCATGGATTTCTTTGGCGTTTCCGGTTAGCACGTTCACCACGCCAGCGGGAACGTCGGAGCTGTTGAGCACTTCGCTGAAGGTAATTGACGACAAGGGCTTGGACTCCGACGCCAAAACGACAACCGTATTCCCACCCGCAATAATCGGCGACAACAGCGAAACCAAAGCCAACAAAGGACTCGACTCTCTCGTAAACAAAAACACGACCCCCTTCGGTTCCAACACCGAAAAGTTAAAATGCGACGATGCCACGGGATTCACGCTGCTGAAAATTTGCTGATACTTATCGCACCAACCGGCATAGTAAATCAACCGATCAATCGACTGAGTCACTTCCGATTTGGCGGCCGCGGCGGTCAGCCCCTGAGTCTGCAGTTCGCTCAAAAATTGATCCCTTCGGCCTTCGAGCATTTCCGCGATGCGATATAAAATCTGGCTGCGATTGTAAGCCGTCCTGCTGGCCCAATTCGCTTGCGCCGAACGAGCTGCCACGACCGCGTTACGCATGTCCTTGCGCGAAGCCAAGCAGACGTTGCCCAGCGATTGGCCGTTGACCTCGGGGTTGTAGAAGCGTCCCGATTCGGTACGTGGGAAGGCTCCGCCGATGTACATCTTGTAAGTCTTTTGAATCTCAAGTCGAGTCGAATTTGTTTTGGCCATGATCTGTTTGCTTTTCAATTTTGGCTGTTGTTTATCTTTGATCGGTCACCCCGTTATCTCGCAAGTCGTCGCGACCGGCTAAGCGCTTGTCCCAGAACTAGTCAGCCGACAGCGTGAGCCGCGGGCATTTTGAGTTTTGGGATCAGCACTAAATGTGCAAGTAAGCCGCGAGGCCATGCAATCCGCCTTCGCGACCGATGCCCGATTCTTTGTATCCGCCAAAAGGCGAAGTCGGATCGAACTTATTAAACGTGTTGGCCCACACGACGCCCGCCTTCATCTGCGAAGTCATATTAAAAATCTTCGATCCCTTATCCGTCCAAACGCCCGCACTCAAACCGTACGGCGTATTGTTTGCTTTCTTGATAACTTCGGCGACCGTCCGGAAAGTCTGCACCGCCAACACGGGTCCGAAAATTTCTTCTTGTGCGATTCGATTCGACTGAGCCACATCGGTGAACAGGCAGGGACGACACCAATAGCCCGATTCGGGAACGCTTGAATTTGGCTGATAAAACTGAGCCCCTTCGTCTTGGCCGATTTTGATGTAGGACTCGATCGTTTCAAGTTGTTTGGCCGAATTGATGGCCCCGATGTCCGTGTTTTTGTCCAGCGGATCACCAACGATCAGCGAATTCATGCGGTGTTTGAGTTTGCGAATCACTTCATCGTGCACCGACTCTTGCACAAACAATCGGCTACCGGCACAGCAAACGTGCCCTTGGTTGAAATAAATCCCATTCACGATTCCTTCGACCGCTTGGTCAATCGTGGCGTCTTCAAAAACAATATTGGCCGCCTTACCACCCAGCTCCAGCGTCAGACGTTTCTTTGAACCCGCCAGCGAATGTTGAATGCGTTTACCGACCGCGGTCGAGCCGGTAAAGGCAATTTTGTCGATGCCTTTATGGTTCACAATCGCTTCGCCGACCGAGCCGTGTCCGCTGACAATGTTTACCACGCCCGGCGGCAGATCCGCTTGTTGAAAAATTTCGGCTAACTTCATGGCTGTCAACGACGTCGATTCAGCCGGTTTCAAAACGACCGTGTTCCCCGCCGCGAGTGCCGGCGCGATCTTCCAGGCGGCCATCAGCAGCGGGAAATTCCATGGGATCACTTGTCCAGCAACGCCGATCGATTGCGGGTTCCGATTTGGAAACGCATAGTTCAATTTATCGGCCCAGCCGGCGTGATAAAAGAAATGGGCTGCTGCCAAAGGGATGTCGATATCGCGCGACTCGCGAATTGGCTTGCCACCGTCCATCGACTCCAGCACCGCCAACTCTTTGGCTCGCTCTTGTATCAACCTTGCGATTCGAAAAATATATTTACCACGCTCGCGACCGGGCATCTTTGACCAAGTCTTGGTGTAGGCCGTTCGAGCGGCTTTGACGGCGGTGTCGACGTCCGCCGAGGATGCTTCGGTGATCTGCGTGATCGATTTTTCGGTGGCAGGGTTGATCGAGTCAAATTTTTCGCCGCCTTCGGATTCAACGAATTTCCCGTTGATGAAAAGTCCATACTCGCCATCAATTTTGACATGGTCGGTGCTTTCTGGAGCAGCCGAAAGTTCCCAAGAGATCGTGTCTGACATTAGTTCAATTTTTTAAGTGAAACGACATTTGCCGAAGTATTGGACCAGATTTTGATCGTCCAGCGAATCGCAATTTGACAACATTAATCAAAGGTTTGGCCCGCGAATCGGATTGCGAGCCCCGTCAATTGTATTTTAGGCAAAGACTTCGCAGCCGAAATTAGACCATCAAAGTTGAATTGTCGCTGAAGTTACTGCCGAATCATTTTTTTCAAACAGGAAAACCTCGACTCGGCAAGCTAAATCTGTTAATACAGAGTCTATGAAACTAATCGGACATGTTTTTAATACCGGCCGCATCGACTTTACTCGAGTCGACAACCCTTGGGCCTTTCGACGGATTGACGCTGGCATGAAACAAAGCCAAGCCGATCGAATCCGTGTTGATCCGGCGCAGGCTCCCATTGAGCTGCGGTCGGCTCCCGTCAATGGCGATGACGTTCCCGATTGGCTACCGCACATGCAGCGCGTTTTGAAAACTGCCGATGCGATGTATCTGCAGTTTAAATCGGGCGTCTTGCGATTTCGATTGGCGAGCCACGATGCTGGCAAAAACCGAACCTTTGTGACGCTGGGAAACCAAGACGAATTCAATCTGTACGCCACGCAGAACTGGCGAAACTTGCGGTACATGTATGCCGTGCGTGGGATTGGACCGTCCAGCTTCTCGTTCTACGTGCAAACCTTGATTACTCACCGCCAAGGCTTGCCCGCCAAAGACAAATCGATCGAACTTCAGTCTCGCATGCACTGCCACGAAGATCTCAACAAACCTCGCTTGATCGTCGACGCGACTGGCTCCAATGCTTCGGTCGACATTATTGAATGGCGAGGCAAAGTAAAAGAGGGCGAAACGGGGCGCTATGCCGTTGATGAACACCGGCTTGAATTTTCGGTCCGCGAAGTGCAACGGCCGTTTACTCTGCTGCACGAAAACCGAGTTGAATTTAAGTCCGACTCGTACACATTCAGCGACGAAAAAATTGGCAAGCTGTTGGATAGAGTGATCGAAAAACGCTTGAAAGAAATCGATTCACCCGCAGTAGTTGCCGACGAAGACGACGACTTTGAAATGTTCGAAGATTAAGCGCTCATCCCAAAACTCAAAAATGCCCGCAACTAGCGTCGTCGGCTCACTGGTGTAAACATCAGCGGTCGAAATTCAACTGCCAATCGCCTTAGTCCACGGTAACTTCTTGTCCGTCGCGTGACCCCAATGATCGCCAGACGGCCAGCCCAACGTCATCGCTGACGAAGTGAACACTTCCATCCAATCGCAGCGTGTTGACTCCGCCCGAGTGCCACGATCTGGCCGTCACCGCGGCGAAGGTTTTTCGATTAAGATCGCGGCCTTCTTGTTGGCTGTTAAAATCGATGTCGTATCGATCGCCGTCGACGACATAGGGAATGACTGAATTTGGAACGTAGGTGACGGTCACACCCGCATGATGCACTCGACCGTCCGTCCACACCGTATGACCGGTATTTTCTGTCCTCGCCGGCCCCAGCTTTAACTGGCCCGTGACGCCTTGGAAATGATCGACGCTGACGGGAGTCTCTAAATCAAATCCGTCAGCATTACGCATATACGACGTAAACGATTTGACCTCCGCTGCGGCCAACGTGTTACTCAGCCCGTCGCTGATCGACGCAACCTTTGTCGGCCGGCCCACCGTGAACGCTCCATTACCCACCTCGCCGGACACCGGGTCGTAGATAAACCAAGTGCCCATGTTGAAGCCATAGCTGGTCGAATGAACATAGAGCTGGCCGTCGCGAATTCGATTGCCCGCGTGCACATCGCTGGGGCAGGAGTAAGCGGGAACCCCGTGCGACGGAACGCCGGAATCAACTTGACCATGCCAATTACTCGAGAAATCGATTCTCTTAAAAGCGTTGCCCTGCTCCATCATCGGCAAAATTTTTGCATGGATCGACCAAGACCCCCGCACGATTTGATTCACTGCCACGTCAAAGCTGGTGGGAAACTTTTGCTGAGCCGACTCGAAGCTCAGAATTGCCAAACCCTGTTGTCGGATTTGGTTAGCACATTGCGTTCGCCGAGAAGCCTCGCGAACTTGTTGCACGGCGGGCAGCAGCATTCCGACCAGCACGCCAATGATCGAGATCACAACCAATAGCTCGACGAGCGTAAAGCCGGCTCGTGTTGTTGAGCGTCGAATTGTCGAAAGGCTTTGATGCATGGAGAGAGTATGTTTTATTCCAGCGGCCAATTTTGTAAAAATTTTCGCAATGCTTCCCATTCGCGAGTCTTTACAGCCCAATTTGCCAACCAATTCACACAATTCGGCAAAATCGGCCCTCTACCTTTGGCCCAGAACTTCGCGGCAGCGGATTTTCATTCTCGCCGTATGTAAACCAAATCGTATTTTGGCGACGGGTTGCGATGCAGACAACTCGCTTTGGTTGACTTTAGACTGGGTTATCTTTCTGCTTGCCCCAACTGCCGCCTATCTTGCCGAGCTCAATTCCATTAAATTTTAGCATCGAATTACAGGAAAATACTCGTGTGGAGAAGTTGATGGCGGACAACGAGGTAGGTCGCGATGCGATCGAACTATTGACCACGGCTCGCAAAAAAATCAGCGACGAACTGGCTCAGGTTATCGTCGGGCAAAAGGATGTCGTTGAACAGATTTTAATATCCATGTTCAGCCGCGGCCATTGTTTGCTCGAGGGCGTTCCCGGTTTGGCCAAAACATTGATGATCAGCACGCTGGCCAAAACGCTCAGCCTTTCGTTTTCGCGAATCCAATTCACGCCCGACTTGATGCCGGCCGACATTACCGGCACCGAGATCATCGAAGAAAATAAATCGACTGGTGCTCGCGAACGACGCTTCATGGAAGGGCCGATCTTTTCGAATATCGTTTTAGCCGACGAAATCAATCGTACGCCGCCGAAAACTCAAGCCGCGCTGCTGGAGGCGATGCAGGAACGAACGGTAACGGTCGGCCGAGTGCGTCACGAACTGGCGGATCCGTTTTTTGTGTTGGCAACGCAAAACCCGATCGAGCAAGAAGGTACCTACCCGCTACCAGAGGCTCAACAAGACCGCTTCATGTTCAAAGTCTTCGTCGATTACCCGAACTTCGATGACGAATTCGAAGTCGCTCGCCGGACAACGGCTAAAAACCAAGTCGAAGTCCAACCCGTTTTAAGCGGCGATGACATTTTAAAACTGCAGGACACCATTCGCGACGTTCCCGTTTCTGACCACGTGATTCGATACGCCTTGTCACTGGTTCGGCAGACTCGTTTGAACACCGATAGTGCTCCCGAATTTGTGCGAAACCAAGTTGGCTGGGGAGCCGGGCCTCGTGCGGTTCAATATCTAATTTTGGGCAGCAAAACTCGAGCGTTGCTGTACGGTCGGCCGCACGTTGCCACCGAAGATATTGATGCGTTGGCCAAACCTGTGCTGCGGCATCGTATCGCCGTAAATTTTGCCGCCCAATCCGATGGCGTCACGTCCGACGATATCATCGAACAACTGATCGCCACCACGCCGTCCAAAGAAGATGAATTGACTAACGATGCCCGATTCCAAAAACTTTTTGCATCCTGAAGCGATCAAACGAATCGATCGTCTGGAATTAAGAGCCCAACATATTGTTGAAGGTTTCATGGCCGGCACGCATCGCAGTCCCTATTTCGGACAGTCGGTCGAATTTTTGCAACATCGCCAGTACGTGCCCGGAGACGATTTGAGGCACGTTGACTGGCAGGTTTGGGCGCGGCAAGATCGGCTGTACGTTAAACAGTTCGAAGAAGAAACTAATATGCGAGTTCACTTGCTGGTGGACGTGTCCAAAAGCATGCAATACGGCAGTGGCCCGATGAACAAATCCGATTACGCGGCTACGATCGCCGCGACGCTCAGCTATTTAGTGCTGAAAAACCAAGACTCGATCAGCTGTGCCACGTTTGACGAAAAAATCCGTCAGGTGGTCCCTTCACAAACCAAACGGACTCAGCTGAACGCAGTCATTGCCGCTTTGGAAAACAGTCGGCCAGCGGACAAAACGGATTTGCATAAAATTTTCAAACGAGCGGCTGAGCGGTTTTCGCGCAAGGGCATGATCGTGGTGATTTCGGACCTGTTTGGCGACGAAGAAACCACGCTCAAAGGACTTCGCTTGTTGCGTCAACGTGGGCACGAAGTCATCTTGTTTCATGTTTTGGATGACGACGAACTTGATTTTCCGTTTACCAGCTCAACCAAGTTCAGTGACCTTGAATCCGACGTCAATCTAAACTGCAACCCCAAGGCTCTGCGTGATGGCTACTTGGAGGAACTGCATGCGTTTTTGGAAAAGATCAAGATCGGCTGTGCCAAGGCCGCGGTCGATTACGCGTTGGTTCGGACGAGCGATTCGCTGGGTGCTGTCTTGGCCGCGTTCCTTAGCCGCCGAATGGCGAGGAATCGCGGGTCGTAATGTTCGAAAATATTTTCTCTTCGTCGGCCCAGGTTTGGACGGGTTTGATCGCGGGGGCGGTTGCGTTGCCCATTTTGATCCACTTGATCAATTTGATGCGTCACAAAAAAGTAGAATGGGCGGCGATGGAGTTTCTATTGCGAAGCCACCGCAAAAACCGAAGCTGGGTCTGGCTAAAACAGTTATTGTTATTGCTCAGCCGAATCGCGTTGCTGCTGTTGGCTCTACTGATGCTGGCGCAGATTGGTTGCCAAAACGATCGCGTTGCCCGGTTGCTGGGCGGCCGCAGCACGCATCATTACGTGATTTTGGATGATAGTTTTTCCATGGGGCAAGCCGACAGTCGCGGCCGAGCGTTCGATCGAGCGGTTGGGATGGTGTCGACGATCGCGGCCCGAGCCAAGAATCGCCAAAACCAAGTCTTTAGTTTGCTGACTTTTTCAGGCGGGCTGACTGACAACGCCGCTCCTGTTTTAAATTCGATGACCGTTGACACTCAATTTGACCAGACGATCGAATCCACCAAAGGACAATTGCAGCTCGGCGCGACAGCGGCGGAAGTCGGCGGGGCGCTGGCGCAGGTGGCCGAACGAGTGGCCAATCGAAAAAACGAAAACGCGATTGTCTATATCGTTTCGGATTTTTGCGAGCAAAATTGGAACCGGCCGGACGGCACAAAAGATACGATTCTGGAAATCGAACAACTCGGAGCCGCGGTCGAGTTAATTGATTGCTCGGCTACTGAAAATGCGAACTTGGCCGTAACGCGTTTGATACCGCTAGGAAACGTGCGATCGGCTCAGACGCCGCTGATGATGGAAGTCACGGTTAAAAACTTTTCGAACGTGCCCGCGACGAAAGTTCAAGTCGACTTGCAATCGGCGGAGTACCCCAAGGTCGAACGTAGCAGTCGCCCAGAAGACATTCAGCCTGACTTCAAACAACTGCCGACTGTTTTTATTGAATCGATCGCGCCCGGTAAAACGGCATCTCAAGCGTTCCCTGTATTTTTTAACCAGCCCGGCCAACACGTCGTGATGGCCAACTTGCAAAACGATGCGTTGAGCGTCGATAACGAACGTTTCTGCGATGTTGAGATCAAAGAATCATCGAAGGTTCTGTTGGTTGAATCGGGAACGCAATCGACCGGGCAATTATTTTCGATTGTTTTAAATCCTGGTGGCAGCACCGGGATTTCGACCCAGTTGGCCGATCAATCTTTTATTCGCGATAGCAGTGCTGATGAATTGGATGGGTTCGATACGGTTTACCTGTTCGACATCGGCAAGTTCGACCAGACAGAAATAGCCAACTTGGAAGGCTACGTTGAACGTGGCGGTGGCGTCGTGTTTTTCCTAGGTCCCAACACCAACGCCGCGGCTTATACGCAATCGCTTTATCGATCTGGCCAAGGCGTCTTTCCCTTGCCGCTGAATCGAGCGATTGAAATTCCTGAAAAGATGGAGACCAACGTTTCCGATTTGCAACCGACCGACCATCCTGTTTTTGCTCCTGCAAATTCGGTAAAAAACAGCTTGCTGGATCTGGTGCAAATCAACAAAATTTTTGTTCCGCCACTGGAGTGGCAGCCGGCCAGCGATTCGACCATCGAAATTCTGGCGAACGTGCGGGGAGCAACAAATCAGCCTTTGGTTGTTTCTAAACAGTTTGGCAAAGGCCGAGCCATGGCGGTGACGACGACTGCGAATTCGCAGTGGAACAATTGGATGCGTAACGCGACCTTTTTGCCCATCATGTTGTTGATGCAAGACTACGTTGCCGGTGGTCGCTATTCCGCCGCCGATCGATTGGTTTCCGAGCCATTGGATTATCGTTTGGATGCCAAAAAATATCGAAAAGAAGCGACGTTAATCTGGTCGGACCTCGAAAGTCGAGAAGCGTTGCCGATTGGGTTGGAATCCATTGAGAGTGAATCCGCGATCGCCGCCACCATCGCGACAGATCGGCCTGGTGTTTTCGAAACATGGGCTCAATCGATTGACGGAACCGTTGATGTTTTGCGGCCGACGGTCAATGTGGATTCACGCGAGGGTGATTTAAAACCGGCCCGTCACGAAGATCTCACGTCTCGCATGGCCGGCACTTCGGTGAATCTTGTCAACTGGGACGAATTCAACCCTGAACCCAAAATCAAACCGGCTTCGTTGCTGAACCGACTGTTGTTTTGTTTGCTGGTGGCGTTGCTGGTGGGCGAGCAACTGCTGGCGTTTTCAAATAATTATTCGACATCGAAAAAGTGGTGACTCGGTTGGGCTCGACTTCGACTTTTGACAGCACCAAAATTGATGTCCTTGGCGACTCGTTGTTTGTGATGGAGCAGGCTAAGCACGTGTTCGTGTGCCCAGACGCGATCGAGGCTTTCGCTACGTCGCAAACAAAATCGTCGCTGGCCGTGCCCGCATGGGAAAAGCGATACCATTTTGTCGGCAACGACGAGGACACGGTGGCTTACCTGTTAGTTTTGGCGGCCATGAACTTTGGTGCCTGCCAACCGGAGGCTTGGCGTTTTGAATATCGGGGCGAAACGTTAGCGGGTTACTTTGCTGTTTCATCAGCGCTGAAGGTAGCGATGGAAAACGGCCAGCGACTGGGATGCACGAAATTTTTGCAGCAAATGTCCGAGCCAAAACTGCGAGCGATCTTTCTGGGTACTGGCGAGCTACCGTTTTTTGCGCGACGGATCGAAATGCTACGCGAACTTGGCAGCGTGCTCGAGGCCAAGTTTGGCGGCAAGGCGATGGGTTTGATCGACGCGGCCGGCCAGTCGGCGGAGAGGTTGTTGTCGTTGGTGGCAAACGAGTTACCAAGCTTTTCCGATACCGCGATTTACCAAAACAGAAACGTTGCACTCTACAAACGAGCCCAGATCTTCATCGGCGACCTCTACGGTTCCTTTGGTGGCGAAGGCTGCGGGCGGTTCGCTGACATTCAAAAAATCACTGCCTTCGCGGACGACAGCCTGCCTTTTATTTTGCGAAAGCTTGGTTTCCTGCGGTACGCCGAATCGTTGGCTCAGAAAGTGGACGGCCGAGTTGAAGTCGGGTCGGGAACTTCTGAAGAAATCGAAATCCGGGCGGGTTCCATTGTGGCTGTCGAGCGAGTTCGCAGGGCACTTGCGGATCGCGGAATCATTCGCAACAGTGTGCAACTTGATTGGATTTTTTGGAACCTCTCTTATGAGGGATCTGCAGGCGAGCGTCATTTGACTTACTCTACCGCGTATTGATACCGTTTGACGCTACCGTTTGTTTTCCGTTTGACGCTCGTTTTAATCTCGAATAACCATGCCCGTCGCCCGACTCATAGAACTGCTCAATAGCTTGCCGCCCGAAATCGTATCGCTATTGCTATTGTTGAGCTGCTTTTTCGCGATCGGAATTTTGTATCGGTTTTTCGGAGCCGAAGGGCTGTACGTTTACATCGCCGTGGCGATCGTGGCAGCCAACATTCACGTTTT
The DNA here is from genome assembly GCA_964601665.1 of uncultured Pirellulaceae bacterium. Lineage (GTDB taxonomy): Bacteria > Planctomycetota > Planctomycetia > Pirellulales > Pirellulaceae > Mariniblastus. The sequence goes on along the minus strand of CAZROJ010000054.1, from coordinate 3,455 downwards.
AAAAGTGACTCAGTTTTCTTTTTTTCCAGACCCGGTCGCTTTGGGCACGGTGCTTTTTGGAACGACGTTTTTGTGCACGGATTTGTTGAGCGAATATTACGGGCGGAAGCATGCGGTTCGCGGAGTGATGCTGGGTTTCGCGGCCAATGTTTTGATGACAGTTTTGATGCTATTCGCCATTGGCTACCGGCCACTCGACGCCTCAGCGGGCGAAGAATTTCAATGGGCGGTGGAAAACCACAATCACATTTCGGCGTTATTCAGCCCTCTGCCCGCTTTGCTTTTGTCGGGCATGATCGCGTATCTGATTAGCCAGTTTCATGACGTTTGGATTTACGAAAAAATTAAAAAGTTGACCGACGGCAACCATCTGTGGCTTCGCAACATCGCATCAACTTGTATCTCGGGCCTAATCGACAACACGATCTTCAGTATTCTGGCTTGGGTCGTATTGACGGACCAACCCAAGGAATGGCGAGTGGTCATTTTTACGTACATCTTGGGAACGTATGTATTTCGCGTTGTGGTTGCGGTCCTTGACACCCCGATGATGTATTTGCTTCGCAGCATTTGCCCGACTCCAGAAAACCAACCCGACAAGGCGTAGTATGACATTCAAAAATGCCTTCGAATTTTCGATCAAAGAAGAATCGCCAACGATGCGAGCCCGAACCGGGTACCTTGAGACGCCGCATGGCCCGGTCAACACGCCGGCGATGATTTTTTGTGCGACCAAGGGTTGCTTTCGCGGCATGACGATGGATCAGGCGCGATCGACCGGCGCCCAAATTGTGCTCAGCAATGCTTATCACTTGATCGTCAATCCAGGTCCCGAGGCCGTCGCGGAAATGGGAGGCATGCACAAAATGATGGACTGGCACGGGCCGACGATGACCGATTCGGGCGGCTATCAAATCTTCAGTCTGCAGTACGGTGGGGTCTCGAATGAAGTCAAAGGTAAACGGAAATCCGGATTTGAAAAAACACTGGCCAAGATTGACGAAAAGGGGGCCGTTTTTCAGTCGTATAAAACGGGCGGTATGATTCATTTGACGCCCGAGCTGTCGATTGAATCGCAACGGAAAATCGGTGCCGACTTGATTTACGTTTTGGACGAATGCACGCCCTGTCACGTTTCCAAAGAATACACCGAAATGGCGATGAAACGTAGTCAACGCTGGGGGCTGCGGAGTATCGAGCAATTCAAGCGAACGCAGAGTTCGACCGGTTTGCAGCAAGCGTTGTATGGCATTGTGCAAGGCGGCGTTTACCCTGACCTACGCGAACAGAGTGCTCAGTTTACCAACGACAATGATTTTTTCGGCAATGCGATTGGTGGCAGCCTTGGCCAAAACCAAAACGAGATGATTACGGTGGTACGCAACACCGCCAAATTTCTGTGCAAGGAACGTCCGATCCACTTGCTGGGAATCGGCGGAATTCGAGACATCTGGAACGGCGTGGCCTCGGGGATCGACACCTTCGATTGCGTGCACCCCATTCGCATCGCTCGGCACGGCGGGGCTCTGTACGCTCCGGAAGACCCGAATGCCAGAGAACACCTGAACCTGAAAAATTCGCGATTTCGAAACGACCATGGGCCGATCGTCGAAGGCTGCGATTGCTTGACTTGTCAGAAATTCTCGCGGAAATATTTGCACTACCTGATCAAAGCCAAAGAACCGTTGTCGGGGACCTTGATCGCGATTCACAACATGACGTTCTTGGCAAATGTTATGAAAACGATTCGAACGGCGATCGCAAACGGAACGTTCGAACAAGAATTCAAGAAGTGGGAAATCAAGTAGACGAATTTGGATTGCGAACAGAACGAATACCTTTTTGATTCACGAGCGGGTAACAGCAGACATTAAAACGTTTTAGTCGCACCTTGGTTCGATCGAGCCCTGCTAGTGCATTGTCTTGCAATCGGTCAAGATAGCGGGCA
>CAZROJ010000054.1:0-1407 GCA_964601665.1 uncultured Pirellulaceae bacterium | reverse complement strand
GCGGGCATGTTGAGTTTTAGGATGGACGAAAAGAGCAAAGGTTAAATATGGACAAGTGGTCGATTGGCGTTTTCACGAGCGTTGGTGCGGGGTTGGGTGTCGATTTGGATGTTGCTCACGAACTGGGCATTCCGACGATTCAATTGCATGCGCCGCCAAAAGGTGAACGAGATCAAGCCAGCGCCGATAAGATTTTGGCTCGGCTGGCTGAGTACAATATCTCGATTACCGCCGTCTTTGGTGGATTCGAGGGAGAAAGTTACCAGTCGATTCCAATCGTGGTGGACACCGTCGGTCTGATGCCAGCGGCGACGCGACAGAGCCGACTTGACGAGATGAAAGAGATTTCGGATTTTGCCAAGATGATTGGTTGCGACGTGATCGCGCTTCACTTGGGTTTCGTGCCTCACGATTCAAACGATCCGCAGTACCAAGACATTGTCACCGTGACCCAGGACCTCTGCGCTCACGCCAAATCCAACGGTCAGGCCTTGCACTTGGAAACCGGTCAAGAGACGGCTGATGGATTGATTCAGTTCATCAAAGACACCGGCTGCGACAACCTGTTTGTCAATTTCGATCCGGCCAATATGATTTTGTATGGAGCTGGCGAACCCATTGAGGCAGTTGAAAAGATTGGCAGTTTGATCCGCAGCGTTCATTGCAAAGACGCCAAGTGGTCGGCCAACCCCGGCGAGACATGGGGCGAAGAAACAAAACTAGGCGACGGCGACGTCGGCATGAAAATTTTTCTACAGACGCTGGACAAAATCGGATACGCGGGTCCGCTGACGATCGAACGGGAGATCCCGCAAACACCCGAAAAACAAAAATCCGAAATCGGGCATGCGGTTAATTTACTCAAAGACCTAAAGCAAGAATTGAGTTAGAGGAAGTTTTTATTTGCTTGCCAAGCGAAGTCGCAATTTTTAACACGTTATGCATCTACGTTCCCATGCTTCAACGCCCATGAGTTTCATCAAGTCGGTTTGGAATCACTGGCAACCGAGCGACTTTGATCTAACAGCGACGACGCTTGAACCGTCGATTCTTCATATTACCAAGACTGTCTGTCTGCTCGAATCTCGGTGTGACGACTATGCAGAATACCTTCGAGCAATCTTTCGGGATCGAGAGCCACGTTGGAATGCGGCGATTGACCAATGGAACGAAGAAGAATGCCAACACGGTGTGATGTTGCGACGCCTTTCGGAATCGGTTGACTTGTCTTTTGACTTTCCGAGTTCGATGGCCCACAACGAGGGAATTGTTTCCTATCACGAGGCCACGGGAGAATCAGTGCGAGGTTCGGTGGCTGCCGAGATGGTGTCGCGGTGCGTGGTCGAGGCACTGGCGCTAGTGCTGTGAATCTCAATTCCGTGTGGTTCTTCGTGCCAGCACCTTTAC
>CAZROJ010000053.1:0-25079 GCA_964601665.1 uncultured Pirellulaceae bacterium | reverse complement strand
TCGCTGGCGTCCTCATCATAACCGACGTTGACCCTCGACAGCGATCCTCCTACTATCCCGTCGATTCTGCCGGGGCGTCCGCGCCCCGATCGAGCAGACAATCGTTTTAATACGAAAAAGACCAATCAAAATTGATGGGTAGATCATGTCGCAAAAGACATTGAAAACAATACTTCCCCTACTAAGTCTGAGCCTTTTCATTTCATTGACGGGCTGTAAATCGATCGGCTTCGAAAAGCCCAGCCTACCGTCGCTGGCCTTTTGGAAGAAGGAGAGCGAACTGCCTCCGCCGCCAGCCAGGCACTTTGATCCGTCGCGATTTGATTCCGAAAGCACCGCCGAATCGCAGTTTGCCGACGCGGAAAATGGCGATGATAAATACGGCTTGGAACGCGAAAATCTCGACCGAGGCTACTCTGGCGATTCGTTGGCCAAAGATCTGACAGCGGGCGATCAGTCACCGGCACGCAAATCACCAAGTAAACCTTACGGCATGGAAGACTTCGCATCCGACGCGCAGGATACGCTTGCCAGCGCAGAAAACAGTTTTGATTTGAACGCCAGCAAACTAAAAAACAAGTTCGACGACAGTCTACAAGCCAGCAAAAACAAAATGGAGTCCGGGCTCTCCGATGCCCAGCAAAAATTCCGTGATGCGATGAACGCTCCGGCTGAATCGAACAGTTTTTCGGGCGGCAACAACTCGTTCTCCACTGATTCGTTCGCCAGCAAACCGCTCGGCAGTTCGCAAAATCGCTTCGAAGGTTTCGGCACCGCTGCCAAAGATACTGCATCCAATTCCTTCGCCGCCAAAAATGACTCGTTCGACCTCCAGCCATCCCAATCGTCTTACGACTCCAGCGATCTCAACGACAAACTTCGTTCAGCAGCGCAAGACCTAAACAGCCAGTTCAAAGACAAGCTGCGTTCGCCCGCCAGCAGCCAACTTAAATCCGAATTTGAAAAACGATTGGCCGCCGCTCAAGCCGCCGCTCAAAAAGGCACCGATAACGCCAATCGTCAACTCGAAGCACTGGCCGACGTTTCAGCTGAAACTCGCAACGCGATCACGAAACCTTTCGGCAGCATGTCGACCGACGGCTTTGCAACGGCTTCACCTCTTGATTCAGCATCAAAATTGGCCGACGCAAGTGATTCGTTTCAACTTGCAAAACCAAATCAACTCGCCAGCGCCAAGAACTTGGCTGATGACACGGTCAACGCAATGCGATCGGAAGTCGAACAGGCTCGTCGCCAAATTGAAATGCTAAAACAACAGGTCGCCGCCGCCAAAGCCGCAGCCAGCCAAGAAGCGGCCTCGGTGACAAATCAAACTCAAGGCGCATTCGACACCGCACGCGACCGAGCCGCCCAAGGCCTTGCAGCCGCTCAAAATACGATCGAAGGCATCGTGCTTCCGTTGGACGGCCAAAACGCCCCGTCCAACCTCGGCCGTTCACCGCGTGTGGCTAACCGAGATAACCAATTTGGCGTGGGTTCAGCGAATTCGTTTTCGCCCGCCAAACCGACGACGCCACCGGCTAACAACCGTGCCCTGCAACCACAAAACAGCGGCAGTACCGACGGCGGTTCGTTCTACCCATCGACACCCTATGGAAAATTTGGCGCGAATCAAAAACCACTCGTGCCCGCCCCCAACCAGTCTAACATTGGGCAAGCAAGTTTCGCTGCGGCTCAATCAAACGCCTTTGGTTCGCGACAGGCTCGAGCCGACATGCCCGCCGATTCTGGCTTTGGTTCCCACCGCGCCGATCGCATCCAGAGCAATGTGCCGGACGTAAAAATCCCAGCCTCAATTTTGACCGGAAAAGGCAGCTTTGCCCCAGGCAGCACGACGCCACTGAAGCGATAGGTTAAACGCCTGCTAGATGTCGAACGCCAGATCTTCGAACTCAAGTTGAAACGTCGAGCGATATCAATCGACGAAAAAAGCCCAGCGAAATTGATTCACTGGGCTTTTGCTTTTTGTCATCTCGCGCCGAGCAACCACCAAGGTGGCTCGATCGTTTAGCCAATTGCGGCTGCGTATCGTTCGCCAACGGCATTCCAATTGATGACGTTGAAAAACGCACTAACATAATCCGGACGACGGTTTTGGTAGTTCAAGTAGTAAGCGTGCTCCCAAACGTCCAAACCCAAGATCGGTGTGCGACCTTCCATCAATGGGCTGTCTTGGTTGGGTGTGCTTTCCACGACAAGCTTGCCGCCATCGACCGAAAGCCAGGCCCAGCCGCTGCCGAATCGAGTTCCTGCAGCAGTCGAAAATTTCGATTTGAACGTGTCGAAACTACCAAACGTTTCGTTGATCGCATCCGCCAACGCACCCGTTGGCTCGCCACCGCCATCGGGGCTCATCACTGACCAAAACAAACTGTGGTTGGCATGGCCGCCGCCGTTGTTGCGAACCGCGCCCCGCTTGTCCTCGGGAACGGCGTCTAAGTTAGAAACTAAGTCTTCGATCGACTTGGATCCAAGATCGGTGCCTTCCAGAGCCGCGTTGACTTTTGTCACGTAGCCGTTGTGATGTTTGCCATGGTGAATTTCCATTGTTTTTGCATCCACGTGCGGCTCAAGAGCGTCGGCGGCGTACGGAAGTTCTGGGAGTGTGTAAGGCATTTTTTTCCTCAAGAATTATGTGTCTATTGGTTCATCGATTGAATCGTGGCCGCGGGAATCGCCGTTTCAAATTGCGGCTGCGGTCGGAAAAACGAACCAAGTAGGATACCCAATCATCTACTTATTCGCAATCAGACGGCTTGAGCAAACCGAGCTGCCCAGCCAAAGAATCTTATCAGCCGTTTACGGCCCGCGGGGCGATCCAACCGGCATTTGAGAACCTCGTTAACACAGGTGTCCGGCAGGGTGTCCGGCACAGTCGCTCGGCTACCCGGCCTGGACTGCTAAAACATCGATCCCAGCCCGTGAACGGTCACGAATCAACTATCGTTCGCGGTATTCGGTCGCGGGCTTGATATGGGCGACCAGATCCGAATCGTCTTGGATCATAAAATAGCGACGAATTTCGCCGAGCAATTCCGGTGCCAGTTCGGGCACGTTGGTGCTGAACCATTTGCGTTTGGCCAATCGAATGGTGACTCGCATAAACGTGTAACGGCGACGACCATGCTTGGCTGTTTCGTCGCCTTCATCGTCGTCCATAAAATCAATTTCGACTTCGAAACGACCTTTTCGAGAGAAGTCGTTTGGATCTTCAAACTCGACGACCAACGAAGCAAAGTCAGATTTCACCGTTCGCAGTTCGGCGTCGGCATCGATAATAAAACCGCGAAGTTTTTCGACCAGCACCGGAATTGGCGTTCGAGTCCGAAATTGCTTACTGACCAGAGGCGAACCTTTTAGCTTCGGCCAGCTAACGCCATTGGGCAAGACTTCATCGGCCACGCCCGCGGCGACCGCTTCGGCATCCACTCGATCGCTGGCGACCACTCGGTTCCGACCGTCTTCTTTGGCTTGCAATAGCGCCGTGTCGGCTCGCACAAAAAAGTCGGTCGCGGTGTCGTCAAGTCGCAATTCCGAAACACCAAAACTGGCCGTGATATATTTACCATCCAACATCGACATCGGCGTTCGCATTAGCTCGACTCGTATCTCTTCGGCGCGTTGGGTCGCGGGTTGCAATTCGCAGTCAGCACAGAGAATGACAAATTCTTCGCCGCCAAATCGAGCGACGACGTCACGGTTGCGAACAAATTTTTTCAGCAGACCAGCGAACGCTACCAACGCTTGATCGCCAACATGGTGATTGTAGTTGTCGTTGATTTGTTTAAAGAAATCGATATCGCAAATGATCAAGCTGCAATTCGTGGACGACGTTTCACGCTCATGAACGAACTCATCCAAAGCTCTTTCAAATTCGGCTCGGTTGGCAACTTGTGTCAGCGGATCAAGCATTGAAAACGTATAGAGATCCTTCAACTGACGCTGCAAGTTCAATTGGGCTGACGAATCATGGATCAAGACAACACAGCCTCGACTTTCACCGTCGGCACCAGCCACCGGCGTGGCGGTGAATTCAATTTTGATCTCGCGGCCACTGCGTCCAGTGATCGCAAAGTCACCTTTGGTAACTTTCCCCGTACGTATACTGCGAACAACCGGGTCCTGATCCAGCTGGACTTGGCGGTGCGTTGCCAAATCCTGCAGGCCCAGGATTGCCGGGTCGTATTGGAGGTTCAGCAAATTTTTAGCGCCCAGTCCCGTCAGGCTTTCGAGTTTATTGTTCCAAACGATAATCTTGCCCGTCGCGTCGATAAATATCGCCCCGTCGCTCATGCTGTCCAACAGGCATTGTCGAAACAGAGCGGAGTCTTCGTTCGAATCGGATGAATTTTTGGCCACGACTGAATTCGGATTCTGATCTTGGGTTATCGTGTTCATGCTGAAAAGGCTCAGGTAAAACCCGAGTGCACATAAATATAATGAATTAGTTGACACCGCAGCGGCACGGTCACTTCAACTGTAGGTCGCTAAAACGCCGACTGCTTCGATTGCTGCCAACTGCAACCGATCGCTAGGTTTTTGGTTCGCATTGTGTCGGTCATGGCAATCGCAACGATTTTTCGTAGCTGTTCACGGCGATTGTCGCTCGATTCTCCGAATCGTAAGCGTGAAGTGGTAACCCGCACGCCATTCAAATAGACGTTCTTTGAGGTAAAACGCTTCCGCAATTCACGCTAACAACATGGAAAGTTGAGCGACATTGGGTTCTTCGAACCGGCCCCGTGAACGGTTGCGATTTTTCTTTATTCCCTTTCAATGTCCGGTTCGTTGGCAACCCAAACAGGAATCCTTGACAACATGAAACTTGCAACCACTCGCGACAAACAATTGGGCCTGATCGGGGCCGACGAAACTACTTTCATCGGTCTGCCCCAAAATGGCCAATGGCCGCTTTCGGCAATCGATTTCATCCGAGAATCTGAACGCTGGCAAGACGCCGCCGTCCAATATGCTTCATCGGCCCAATCCAAGGTCGCCTTGAATAGCGTTAACCTTGACGCACCGGTTCGCAACAGCCAGAAGCTGATTTGCATTGGCAAAAACTATGCCCAGCACGCGGCCGAAATGGGGGGAGAAAGCCCGGAAATCCCCGTGGTTTTCAGCAAATTCGCATCGGCGATCAACTACCCGGAAGGCCCAATTGCATTGCCGCCAATCAGCAGCCAAGTTGATTTTGAAGCTGAATTGGTGGTGGTGATCGGTCGACGTGGCAAGCATATTCCAGAAAAAGATGCCATGGACCACGTCTTTGGCTACTGCTGCGGCAACGATATTTCGGCCCGAGACTGGCAAAAAGGCAAACCTGGTGGTCAATGGCTACTGGGAAAAACTTTCGATGGATTCGCGCCATTGGGGCCTTACATCACAACCAAAGATGAAATCGCTGACCCGCACGACTTGAAGATCCAATTGCGACTCAACGGTCAAACAATGCAAGACTCCAGCACGTCGCATTTGATTTTCCGGATCGATTTCCTGATCGCTCACCTGTCAAAATTCGTCACGCTGGAACCGGGCGATCTAATTTTCACGGGAACACCCGCCGGTGTCGGCGCCGGACGCAATCCGCAAATTTTCCTTAAACCGGGCGATCAAATCGAAATCGAAATCCAAGGTCTCGGAGTTTTAAAAAACAGCGTCCAATGACTTCGCCAATCCAATCGCCGCCACGACGGACTGCTAGCAAAAACCTCCATTCCGTCAAAGCCGGACATGGTTCATCGTTGGAATAGTTCAAGTTCAGATTCGCCGATAAAAGCTCTTTAGAAAGTACCGGAAACAGGCCGCTCTTTGCTTGTCTTCAATGTGGCTTGAAGAGCCAACATTGACCGGCTTTCAATCTCGTAAACTTTTTGTGCGACAAAGCCGATTATTCGGTGCACGCACGCCGCATCCGAACGATGTGGCTCGAAACTATCCGCAGCAAATGGACTTGCGATTCGGTATGGTATTAAATCGAAACACTGACCGCCGTCGCCGCCTCTTGGTCGACTCGAACTCGCCCACCGGTGAAGCGACCGCTCAAAACCAACCCGCGTCCGCCACCAATCGCTCGGACAACGAAGGCCTGTTGGACGTGCGACGAGCCTACGCGATCGGTGCTCGCCGTAGGCACCAACAAAAAATTATCGATTTGATCCCCAAACGCCCACTGGCCTACTCCGCCGCCATCGGGGTCGTCGCGTTGCTGTTGATCGGCGTGAACGTACTGGCTTACTTTTCACCCAACTGGAAATCAGTGATTGGGTCCGAAGGCGTCGCTGCGTTCGCCTTGGTCGGCCCGCAATCGATCACGATATGGCTGGCCACGATTTTTCTCGCGCTCACGGCCGCCTTGTGTTTGCAGATCTACGCCGTGCGCCAACACCGTAGTGACGACTACGAAGGCGCTTATCGAATTTGGGCATGGCTGTCATTGGTTTTAGCCGTTTGCAGTTTAGCCTGTGTGGTCCCCGTCGCAGCGATCGCCGAAAACGTTTTTTCGGCGGTGACGGGAAGAGAATTCGCAACGGCTTGGCTTCCAGCCGCGATCGGAATGACGTTCGCCAGTCTATTGTTGGTGCGATACCTGATGGAAGTTCGAGCTTCCTACGGAACGGTTGCCTGGGCCAGTCTCGCTTGGTTGGCAATTTGCGTTCGCGTTTCCAGTCCGGAAATGTTGGCGGCGATCTTGCCGGCGGCGATTGATCAAAATCGAGCCTCTGAGTTGGCTTGGGGCAACGGTCTGTTCCTTGCCGCCGCCGCGTCTCTGCTGGCGAACGTAACCTACGGCCGCTTTGTCTTTTTAAGAGCCAACGGGTTTGTTGCGTCCGCTCCCAAACGTATCGAACAAACATCCGCATCCGCATCCAATTCGCTGTCGCTACGTGAACGCTTGGCAATGAAACGAGCGGCTCGCAAGCAGGCCGCTGACCAACGACGAACCGAACGTCGAGCGGCCAAGGCTGCGGCTGCGGCTGCTGAAAAAAGTAAAGCGACCGCGACACCACCTGCAGCGCCAATCGCTTCCGCCGAACAAACAACAGCCACCGCTCAATCAACCGCTCCTACCAAGCCAGCAAAACCAAAAACAAAAAAGCGATCTACAACAAAACCCAACACTCCTGCCCAACCCAAAGTTACCACCAAAACAATAGCGCCATCCAAGGGCAAAAAGGCGAAACCAGCCGCCCCAATCCAACAAGAATCTGAACCTGAAATTTTGAAAATGTCTTCGTCAGTCGCACGGCCGACGAGCGATTCGTCATCGAAAACCATTTCAGATTCGGCCTCGGCCAGGCTCAAACAAATGGCCGATGCCGCTCGAGCCAAAAAAGATAACGCCGAAGCCGCCACCGACGAATCCGCGCCCACCATCAAAAAGCTCTCCAAATCTGAACGTCGGCGTCAGCGAAAGAACCAACGGCAACAAAAACGGGCCGCATGACATCAACGCCGGAATCGCCTGCCTTCGCGATGATTGCCCGTCGCCACTAAGCCCCGTCATCCGCCATCGCGAATCCAACACAGCGATCGAAAAAATCGTTCATCGGCGGGGCAACATCTTTGTCTGTTTATCGACAAAACCGCGGGCCTGCCCTCGCCATTCGAATCCTTCTTCGCCACAATAAGACACGCGACGACGAAGAATCTTGCAACGATCTCAAGCCTCAAATGCCTGAGAATCCACCGGCATTGCGAAGTCGTCTGCTGCGACCCAACAAAATCGCCAGCTTTAATTTCCCGAACCCATCAAACCAAAAACAGTTTCGGTTTCATGCCCTATTACAGCCTCAGATATAGCCTCGACCTTGGTATTTTCGCTCGACTAACATCAGCCATCGCCTTTGTTTTGATCGCAATCGTGGGCACCGCAAGTTCGAGTGCTCAAGACGCATCCGACGTGCCTTCGATCGAGTCTCGATTCATTCAAAACGCCAGACAGGTTACCTTTGAAGGCAAACGAGCGGGCGAAGGCTACTTCAGTGCCGACGGCAACCTGATGGTCTTCCAGTCCGAACGACGCTCGGACAATCCGTTCTACCAAATTTACCTGTTGGATTTTGAAACGGGCGACCAAGAAAACATTTCGCCCGGTCACGGCAAAACAACTTGCGCTTGGATCCACCCCAATAACGATCTGGTTTTATACGCCAGCACCCAAAACGACCCCGAAGCCAAAGCCAAACAAAAAGCTGAACTTGAATTTCGCGAATCCGGTCAAGAGCGACGTTACAGCTGGGACTATGACGAAAACTACGAACTGTTTGCCTTCAGCCGGCAAAAAAAATCATACACGCAACTGACCAACGCCCGCGGCTACGACGCCGAAGCTTCTTATTCGCCCGATGGGAATTTGATCGCGTTTGCTTCGAACCGCAATGGCTACAATCGCGAACTCACCGAGCGTGAGCAAAAGATGTTTGATGTTGATCCGGCCTACATGATGGACATTTTCATCATGAATTCCGACGGCAGCAACGTCCGTCAATTAACCGATGTGCCCGGCTACGACGGCGGTCCGTTTTTCTCGCCCGACGGCAAGTCGATTTGTTGGCGGCGATTCTCCGAAAACGGCCTGCGAGCCGAGATCATGACAATGAACATCGATGGCAGCAACCAACGCCGAATCACGAACATGAAAGCGATGAGCTGGGCGCCGTTTTACCACTCCTCGGGCGACTATTTAATTTTCACCACGAACAAGCAGGGCTTCAGTAATTTTGAACTCTACATGGTCGACGCCCAAGGCAAATCCGATCCCGTTCGTGTCACCGACACGGATGGGTTTGACGGATTGGCCAGCTTCCTACCCGGCGGCAAGCGAATCACATGGACTTCCAATCGCACGCCTGGGCAAGCCTCGCAAATTTTCATCGCCGACTGGAACCACGACGCGGCACTGGCAGCCCTGAAGCAATCCAAGCCCAACAGCGATGCGGATTCGGAGGCTTTTGAAAGCGGCACAACCAGTGCCAAACAATCCAGCAGCGACTTTCGTCCCGCGGACATTGTGCGCCACGTAAAATACCTCTGCCGCCCTGCCCTTGGCGGTCGCATGACCGGCTCAGCGGGTGAACGCAAAGCCGTTTCCTACGTCGCGGCTTACTTCGATTATCTGGGACTTGAACCGGCCGGCGATGACGCGGGGTGGTTCCAGCGTTTTGACTTCCCCAACGGTGCAAAGCTCAACCAAGACAACCAGTTAACTTTGTCCGACGGCGGCAAATCGACTGAACTGACGGTGGGCAAAGACTGGCGGCCATTGACGTTTTCTGGCAACGTCAACGTCGACCCGACCGAGGTTGTGTTTGCGGGATACGGGATCGTCGCACCCGCTAAAGGCGAATTCGAAGAATACGATTCCTACGTTCATTTGGACGTCAAAGACAAATGGGTCCTTGCGTTTCGATTTGTTCCCGAGGACGTCTCGCCAGCCCATCGCCGCCACCTGCAGTTTTACGCAAACTTACGCAAGAAAGCCTTTTACGCTCGCAGTCGCGGCGCCAAAGGCCTGATCATCGCCTCCGGACCGACCTCGCAAGTTCGCAGCCAGCTGGTGGCGTTGGTGAACGACTTTTCGCCGTCGGGATCCAGTATCGCCGCCATCAGCGTTTCGGATGATGTCGCCGCGAAACTCTTGGCCAGCAAACAAAAAGACTTAGCTGCGATACAAAAGAAACTGGACTCCGGCGAGCCGATGATGGGCTTCAATCTCGCCAGCGGAGTTAACGTTGCCGCCAATGTTTCGATTGAAAAAATTACCGGTGTCGGACGAAACGTGGTCGGCCGACTGCAAGCCGGTGACACGCCTTCGGCCGAAGTGGTCGTCGTTGGCGCTCACATTGATCACTTGGGAACCGGCAAGTCTTCCAGCAGCCTGGCCAAAGACGCCGAAAAGGGAGCGATCCATTTCGGCGCCGACGACAATGCTTCCGGCGTCGCTGCGATGCTGGAAATCGCCGAATACCTTTCGAACCTAAAAAAGAAAGGCAAGCTGCCGCTCAAACGCGACATCATTTTCGCCGGCTGGTCAGGCGAAGAACTGGGCCTGCACGGTTCCAAGCATTTTGCCAAAACCTTTAACGTCGGCAAAGAAAACAGCCAAGCCGCCGAACAGGCCAAGCCGGCCGAAGCTCAAGACGATTCGCCCCGCGATAGCTCGCATGATTTCAACATTGCAATCAACGCCGAATCCAAACTAACGCTCAACGGAAAACTTACCAATCGAGCGGATTTGAAAAAGGAACTGGACTTCATCGGCAAGAGCTTTCCTGATTTCCCGATCACGATCAAATCGGACCCTGCGTCCGATTCGAGCGTTTTGGCCGAAGTCATTGCTTTGGCAAATTCGGCCGGCATCAAAAACACTTCGCTAACCACAACCACCCAGCAGTCTTCAACCTCCCAACCCACTAACGGCATTGTGGCCGCATTGAACATGGACATGATCGGTCGCCTGACCGACAAACTGGTTCTGCAAGGCATCTCCAGTAGCCCGGTTTGGCCAAAATTAATTGAATCTAAAAACGCCGTCGTTGGTTTGCCGGTTACGCTGTCTGACGAAACCGATTTGCCGACCGACGCCAGTTCGTTTTATCAGATTGGCGTACCAATCCTTTCCGCCTTTACTGGTTCGCATCGTGACTACCACACACCGCGTGACACACCGGAAAAACTCAACTACCGCGATGCGGCTCGAATCGCTCGCCTGATGGGGCTGGTGACTCGTTCACTGGTGCTGGCCGACGAAGCCCCGAAGTTTGTCAAGCAAGCCAGCAAAACACAACAGGCCGGCCGCGGCGGCATGCGAGCCTATTTGGGCACCGTTCCGTCCTACGGCGAAGACGTCACTGGTGTCTTGCTTTCGGACACCACCGAAGGCGCGCCGGCTCAAGTTGCCGGTGTTCGCGGTGGCGACATCATTGTTGAACTGGCGGACGCCAAAATCGAAAACATTTACGACTACACGGCGATCTTGGACACGCTAAAAATTGGCCGCGAAACGACAATTAAAGTTAAACGCGATGGCAAAATCCTCCAGCTAAAGCTTACTCCGCAATCGCGAAAGTAAGACCGCTTCGACGCAATCTGATTTTGATATCCTTGCACCGGAATCGTCACGATGAAAGCCATCCAGCTCAACGCTCCAAAAGAATTTGAAATCGTTGACATGGATGCTCCCGGCGATCCTGGCCCCGGCCAAGCGATTGTGAAAACGCATCGAATGGGCATCTGCGGTACAGACTACAGCTGCTATCTAGGGAAGTTTCCGTTTTTTGCCTACCCGCGAATTCCCGGCCACGAATTAGGCGTCGAGGTTCTAGCCATCGGCTCCGGCGTCAGCAATGTCAAAGTTGGCGACCGATGCAGTGTCGAGCCCTACATGAACTGCGGGCTTTGTTTTGCCTGTCGCCAAGGCAGTACGAACTGTTGCTCAAGCCTAAACGTGATCGGCGTGATGACCGACGGTGGTCTCTGCGAACAATTTGCCATTCGCGCCGACAAACTACACCCTTCTAGACATCTAAACTACGAGCAACTGGCGTTGGTGGAAACGCTCGCCATCGGGTGCCATGCGAGCCATCGCGGCGACGCCCAACAAGGACAACATGTGCTGGTCATTGGTGCCGGACCGATCGGGCTTTCGGCTATCGAGTTTGTTCGTCTGACGGGTGCTAAAATTACAGTCATGGACAGGGTCCAATCGCGCCTTGATTTTTGCAAAAACAATTACGCGATCGAAAACCTGATTCAATTTGGCTCGAGCGACGAACAGGCTCAGATGAAAAAGCTGACCGACGGCGACATGTACTCGGTGATCATCGACGCGACGGGCAACCAACACTCGATGGTTGCGGCGATCAGCAGCTTGGCTCCAACCGGTCGTTTGGTTTACGTCGGAATCACCACCGAGGATCTCGTTTTCGCTCACCCCAAGATGCATCGCCCAGAAGCATCGTTGCTGGCGTCTCGAAACGCGCTGCCCGGCGACTTCACGCGAATCATCGGACTGATCGAAGACGGTACGATCAACACCGCCCCTTGGATTACGCACCAGACCACCTTCAAATCCGTAATCGAAGAATTTGATACGTTTACCAAACCCGAATCGGGCGTGCTGAAGGCGGTGATTGATGTTACCGCGATCTAGTCCTTGGTCACACCTTAATGTTCGGGTTGTCAACTTGCGAAAACTGTGGCGTTCCAGTGACTTTCGTCGTGGGCCAACCCGAATTTTTAGAAGTCACAAAGCACTCGCTTTAGATTGAGTTCCCCGCCCCCCTTCCCCGCCAACCCCGAGTTTCAATGTGCCGTTTTCCGCTCAACATCTAAAAGCCGGTCGTCTTCATTTAATGAAAGCTGACCCGGTGATGAAAAAGCTCATCAAGCAAGTCGGTCCCTTCACAGCCAAAATGAACCCAGATCGTTTCGGCGTCTTGGTCAATTCGATCATCAGCCAGCAGATCTCGACCGCGGCAGCGGCGACCATCAAAGGTCGACTTTTGGCCGACGTCGATGACGGCACCGGAAAATACTCGATCGATGCCATCCTCCAGCACGACATCGATAGCCTGCGAGAACTTGGGGTGTCCAAACAAAAGGCCACCTACGTTTTGGACTTGGCCAACAAAGTGCAATCCGGAGACGTTACACTTAAGAATATCGCTCGCCGTAAAAACGACGTGGTCATTGCCGAACTTACGCAAGTCAAAGGCATTGGGCTTTGGACGGCTCAGATGTTTTTGATTTTTTCGCTCGGCCGCTTGGACGTAATGCCCGCTGACGATCTTGGAATTCAAAATGCAGTGAAAAAGTTTTACGATTTGGACGATCGCCCCACCGCGGCTGAAGTGCGACAGCATGGCGAGGCGTGGCATCCTTATGAATCCATCGCCAGTTGGTACTTGTGGCAAGGGCTCAGCCTGAAACAATAACGGCATCCTCAAGGCGCCCTACCTCTTTTCATTGAAACGTAAATCATGTTCGGGTGGTTCAAAAACAGACGACGCAAAAAAATTCTCGCTCAGCCCTTTGCTGATTCGTGGGCTCTGCATCTCAATCGCAACGTGCGACTGACTTGGGATTTGCCGCCTGACGAGCTGAAAAAACTACATCGGCTGACCAAAGTTTTTGTCGCTGAAAAACACTGGGAAGGCTGCGAGGGACTGGACGTGACCGAGGAAATGAAGGTGACGGTTGCCGCACAGGCTTGTCTGATGTTGTTGGGCGTGTCGGACTTTTATTTTGATAACGTCAAAACGATCCTGCTGTACCCCCAAGTTTTCAAACGCGAAATGTCAGACGGCATGTCGGCCAATTCAGTCTCGCATCGTGCTGGCGAAGCATGGCAAGGCGGTCCGATCGTGCTGTCGTGGAAAGACGCGTTGAAGGGTGGCCGCAATGACGACGATGGAAAAAATGTCGTCATCCACGAATTCGCTCATGCTTTGGATGGCCTGGACGGCGAAATGGGCGGCAAACTAGTTTTTGATGACGCTTCCGATGCGCGTCGTTGGCCACAGATCGTCGCCGAAGAATTCAAGGACCTGGCATGGGCTAAAAAACGCAACGTTCGAACGCTGCTGGACCACTACGGCGCGACCAACCATGCCGAGTTTTTCGCAGTCGCCTCGGAGACCTTTTTCGAGCAGCCTCATGAACTGATGCAGGAGCATCCCGAGCTGTTTTCGCTGTTGAAAAAATACTTTCACTGCGACCCCAAAGACTGGCAACAATCGATGGTCCGTCGAAGAAATAAAAAAAGACGCAAAACGGATTGATCGACTCTGATCGAGCAACAAAAAAAGCCCCAACGTGAATTGGGGCCCGGTCATTGCAAATAAGAGTCAATCGCGATCTAGCTTTTGACGCGTTCAACGTAGTCACCCGTTCGCGTGTCGATTTTGATCACGTCGCCTTCGTTAACAAAAATAGGTGTCTGGAACTCGCCGCCCGTTTCAACCGTCACCGGCTTGCGGACGTTCGTCGAAGTATCGCCTTTGGCGCCGGGTTCGCACTGAGTAACCAAAAGCTCAACGTGGTTTGGCGGCGTCATGATAATTGGATTGCCGTTGAAGAAGGTCATTTGGCAATCCATGTTGTCCTTCAAGTACCGCCAGTCCTCGCCGACTTGTTCGGCCGACAATTCGCATTGCTCGTAGCTAACCCGGTCCATGAACACGAACGTTGTTCCCTGTTTGTACAAGTATTGAACGTCGGTTTCGAGAATGTCGGCTTCTTCCAGCGTATCGTTGCCTTTGAACGTCCGGTCCAGCGACGTGCCACGCAGCAAGTTTTTGAGCTTGCAAATGTACAGCGCATTGCCTTTGCCCGGTTTTTTAAATTCCATGCTGGTCATGATGTGCGGTTCGCCGTTAATCTGAACCTTCAAGCCTTTACGGAAATCGCCTGCCTTAACTGTACCCACGGTTTTCTACCTGTCTCAAGTTTGAATCTTTTAAATAATGCCCAGGGCTTTTTAACCGCCGATCGTCTTCGCTGGAAGTTTCATCGAAAACGGCTATCCTTTGGGGATGCCGATTCTAACCTCTCAACTCGATCCTGTCCGCGCCGCTTCTGGAACTTGGCAGCAGCAGATGAAATGGGCGATCCGAGATATCAAAAGCCTTCGAAGTGCTTTAAAATTGCCACCGGAAGTCAAAACCAGCCAACCAGCGGCGCAGCAATTCCCGGTATTTGTGCCGCTGCCTTTTTTGAACCGAATTGAGCCACAGAACGCCGCCGATCCGTTGCTGCGGCAAGTTTTACCGCTGATCCAAGAAGAGGAATCACCGCCGGGTTTTGGCAACGATCCGCTGGAAGAATCCAGTGCGACGCTGAGCCCTGGGTTGCTGCAAAAATACGACAGCCGCGTCCTGCTGGTGACCACCGGTGCCTGTGCGATTCATTGCCGGTACTGTTTTCGCCGCAGTTTCCCTTACAGCGATTCGCCAAGCTCGGCCGAACAATGGCAGCCCGCGATCGATCAAATTGCCGCCGACCCAAAAATTGACGAAGTCATTCTTAGCGGCGGCGATCCGTTGACGATGGTCGACGAAAAACTGACTGCCTTGGTCGGCCAGATTCAATCGATCCCTCACATCAAACGCCTTCGGATTCACACCCGACTGCCCATCATGATTCCTCAACGAATCACCGACTGCCTGATCGAAACTCTTTCAAATTTTTCCTGTCAAACCGTTGTGGTTCTCCACAGCAATCACGCCAACGAGTTCGACGCCAACGTTGATTCAGCCATCGCAAAGCTCAAAGCCACGGGCAGCATCGTCTTGAATCAATCGGTTTTACTTCGCGGCGTCAACGACAGCATCCAGGCCTTGGTATCGCTCAGCCACCGATTGCTCGACTCTGGCGTTCTCCCGTACTACTTGCACCAACTGGACCGAGTTCAAGGCGTGGCCCACTTCGAGGTCCCTCGCGAACGCGGCATGGAGTTGATTACGCAAATGCGAGCCAGCCTGCCCGGCTATGCGGTGCCACGATACGTCAAAGAAGAACCCGGCCATCCTAACAAAACGGTCTGGGCTTGAGCCAAAAAACGGCACCCAAGATAACGCTACCGAGCCCCCTCCAACATTGCCGCGACCAAGCCGTCCAAGTTGAAGTTAGTTGCCTCGGCCGCAGGTTCGCCGCCAGCGGATCGAATGGCCGCCGATGTTGTCGGACTGATCGAAACCAGCTTAGCCTTCTTTGCGTCTGGGTCATCCTTCCCGCTGGCCAACCAATCGCCGAACAACCGCACCGCCGACGCCCCGATCGAAGAACTGGTTGCAGTCACCCAATCGATCTTGCCTGCCACAAAAAGGTCCAACACTTCGTCGTCAAGCTCCAACACATCGGTACTTTGATAGGCAGCTACCGAATCGAACTCGATTCTGGCCGCGGCCAGTTTCTTAGAAAGAACATTGCTGCCTCGATCGCCGCGGACCAGCAGGATCCTGCCGCCTTGAAACGCTTGCACTAAATACTGAGCCAACCCGCGGCTATCTGACTGCTCAGGAGCCACCGCCTCAATCGCCCATTTTTCGCCAATCATTTCCGCCGTTGACGAACCGATCGCGGCAACCTGGACACCAGCGGGAATGTGAGCCGACAAGCGTTTTAGCTGCTGGTCAAAAAAGTCGACACCGTTACGACTGGCAAACACAATCACGGTGTAATTTGAAAGCGTCTCAATCGCCGTTGCCAGCGGCTCGATCGACGACGGTGGCTGGATTTCGATCACGGGGCAAACGATCGCTCGACCGCCCAAGGACTCGATTTTCTCAGCCAAAACGACTGCTTGCCTCGCTGGCCGAGTCACCAGTACCCTCTGGCCGGCCAGGCTACTTTGGCTCTCTGGATCGATGGAAACGGGGTCATTCATTGGGCAAGTCGATCAGAACGGGGGTTTTCGCAGAAAACGACAGAATTCTGGCAGGTTTAGCAGTAGACAAAGCTAACGAGAACCGACATATTGTTGCACTTGAAAAATTTCGAATAACAACTTTATCGCGATAAAAATGCCAAATTCAGCCAGTGCAGCAAAACGCCTGCGTCAAAATAAAGTTCGCCAAGAACGCAACAAAGCCATCAAATCAGCGGTGAAGACTCAGCTTAAGAAAGTTTTGGCTGCGGCCGAAGCCGGCGAAGTCGAAAAAGCCGAAACTGAGTACAAGCTGGCAGCTAAAAAGCTGGACCGAGCGGGTGCCAAAGGCATCATCCACAAGAACGCTGCTGGTCGCCAAAAGTCACGTCTTCAGCGAGCCATCAAGGCCGCCAAGAACGTAGCCTAGTTGGCCAGCAAAGTTTGACTGATTCTCTCGAATCCATCAGCCCGCGACGCAACAAATTGCTTCGCGGGTGCTTTTGTGCGCTAGGTTTCCTCAGCAATAAACGAGTTTATTCTTGACTACGCTCGGTTGCAGGAACTTTAGAGCTTACCCGACAACTATTTAGCCGACGGTGCTCGCCGCGAGCATTTTGAGTTTTGGGACCAGCACTTCGCGAAATCTGAGAAATCTGAAATCCTAATCTCTGGGCAACTGCGGCTGTTGCTGGCTCAGACAATGAAACGACCCAAGTCCGACCGCAAGGTTTCGGCTTGGAAGCCCTGCCAGATATCGGTCGGGGAAAAGCCCGCGCAGCACGTCCATCGCCAGCTGGTCTTCAGGGCAACCAAACTGAGGCACCACGACCAAGTCGTTGGTGATCAAAAAATTGCAATAGCTGGCTGGGATCCGGCGGCCCAACATTTCGATCGGCTGCGGAACCAGAAGCGGAACCAGCCTGAACTTGTCATCGACTGCTGCCAAGCCATCCTCGAGCGCCGCCAAGTTCGCCTCGAGCGCCGGGCGTTGGGGATCCGATTCTTCACACCAAGCGTAGACGATTGTCCGCGCATCGGTAAATCGAGCCAATTGATCGATATGCCCGTCCGTATCGTCGCCCGCCAAAGCGTCTCCCGGCAACCAAATCGTCTGACGAGCACCCAGGAACTGCTCAAACGCCGTTTCGAATTTTTGCCGTTGCTGGTCGGCCTCGGTGTATTCGTTTCGGTTTGCATCCAACGCACACGACAATGTCGACAACAACAGCCCTTGCCCATTGGTTTCAATCGCTCCGCCTTCAAAACACAGCCCCACCTCAATCGCATCGATGCTCATCCCTTTGGCGATTCTACCTGCCACTTTTTGGTCGTCATCAAACGGCGGATACTTGCCGCCCCAAGCGTTGTATTGCCAATCGATGGCAACCAGTTTTTTTGACGATTCGAAAACGAACGTTGGCGCGTAGTCGCGAGCCCAAGCGTCATTGGTCGGGATATTGATAAAACCAATGTTTTGGATATCCGGCTGGATTAGCTTTTCATAGGCGTCCTCAAGATTTGGCTGATTCACCATCACGCGAACCGTCACCATTTCGGCCAACGAATGAGCTAGCGCACAAAACTCGATCTGGGCGGCCGCCAGATTTTTCGGCCACGTGTCTTTATTATCCGGCCATGTTAGCCAGACCGCTTCTTGCGGCTCCCATTCGGCCGGCATTCGGTATTCAGAATTTGACATTAGCTTGAACTACCTTTGGCAGAGTCCGCCTCATCGCTCCACCGGCGAGTCAAACCGTCGAAGGCATCGATTCGTCGGTCCCGAAAAAACGGCCAATGAACCCGAGCGGTTTCGATCAAACTCAAGTCACAATCGACCACCAAGGTTTCGGCATCCTGGCCAGCTTGCGCGACAACGCTGCCATAAGGATCCACGACAAACGACCCGCCCCAAAATTCAATATGGCCTTCGACACCGACTCGATTCGGCGCCACGACAAAAACCCCGTTGGCAATCGCGTGTGACCGCATCATCGTTTGCCACGCGTCTTTTTGAGATTCACCAAACTGTTCTTTCTCTGCTGCCTGCCAGCCGATCGCGGTAGGAAAAACCAAAATTTCCGCCCCCTTCATTGCAGTCAGCCGAGCCGACTCCGGGAACCACTGGTCCCAACAAATACACACTCCGACCGCTCCAACGGATGTTTGGAAACTTTGAAAGCCAAGGTCGCCGGGCGTGAAGTAAAATTTCTCATAGAAGTAAGGATCGTCGGGAATGTGCATTTTTCGATACGTCCCCAAAATCGACCCATCGGCCTCGATCACGACCGCCGAATTATGAAAAACTCCGGGCGCCCGCCGCTCAAAAATCCCCACCACGATCACAACGCTCAACTCTTTAGCCAACTCGCACATCCGGTCAGTCGTTGGGCCGGGAATCGATTCGGCAAGCTTAAATTGCTCATGGTCCTCCGACTGGCAAAAATAGAGGCTCGAAAATAACTCCTGCAGGCAGATCAGCTGAGCCCCTTGGCTGGCGGCTGCTTTGATTTGCTGGATCGTCGATTTGATATTCTCGTTAACATTTTTGGTGCATGGCAGCTGAATCGTGGCTACCACCCTATTTTGTGCGGTCGATCCGCGTTCACCCGAAGACTTTAAATTTTTGTGCATGAGATGTTGTCCCGAGCCCGTTTAATAGACGATAATCTGCCGGTGCGGCTCGCTAATGGAGCAGGCCGCATTTGAGCTTAACCGAAGTTTGACTTCATTCCCTTCCAGCCGCCAGCTCGCGTCGCACATTTTTATTCTATCCGCATGCTAAAAAAACCTCCCCTCGGACTTTTTATTACCGGGACCGATACGGAAGTCGGAAAAACTTTCGTGGCGTCATTGATTGTCAAACAGTTGGTCGCCGCGGGCAAAAAAGTCGGCGTGTACAAACCCGTGGCCAGCGATTGTGTTTCAGACGGTAAACAATTAATCTCCGAGGACGCGGTGAGCCTTTGGGAAGCCGCCGGCCGCCCGCTTTCATTGGACTCAGTTTGCCCGCAAAGATTCCAAGCCGCCCTCGCACCTCATCTGTCCGCCAGAAATTCCGGACATGAACTCGACCCCGACTTGTTGCGTACCGGCATCGAGGTTTGGAATGACGAATGTGATGTCGTTGTTGTCGAAGGGGCCGGCGGATTAATGTCGCCCGTCACCGACGACGAATTTATCGCAGACCTGGCCATGGACTTTGGCTATCCGATGATTATCGTGACGTCCAACGTGATTGGCGCGATCAATCAAACCCTGCAAACTCTGATCACGGCCTCTTGCTTTCGTGATGGCATCCCGGTCGCTGGTGTTGTCTTGTCCGATTCGCGTTCGTTCGATGGCGACATTAGCATGGATTCCAATCGCGACGAAATCCAAAAACGTTCGACCAAACCAGTTCTGACTCGAATTAGATACGAGCAGGAAGAGTTTGATGACAAGATTGACTGGATGCAAGTCATTCAAGAATCGGCCTGACCCTCGCCTGCCTGCAAACTGATTTTGATAGAAATACGATGACAAATCCCGAGATCTTAAAAATACTCCGCTGCCCCGTCACGCAATCGTCGCTAGAAATCGCCGACGACCAAACGGTGGAAACCATTAACGCGGCAATCCAAGCAGGCACCCAAGTCGACCGGATCGGAAATGTGGTTTCGGAAAAAATCGAAAGCGGACTGGTGAACGAAGACCGTTCTTTGCTGCTGCCGGTGCGAGGCGAAATCGCAGTGTTGGTCGCCGACCAAGCGATCAAACTTTAAGCTCTGATCTCTGATTACGCTGGTGAATGAAATCGTGATTGGTCCAAACCAGCCCCGTTCGCCCAAGTTTCAACTCCGCTAGCGAAAATGACCGCATAAATTTGGCAGTTTTTCGTCGATCCACGACTTGATTACTCCTCGCAAAACACAAGCTTTCAGGCAATTTCGAGTGCAAACGATCGTTGCGATTAGTTTTATCCGAACATTGATTTGACAAAGCTGGTAAACAAGCCACCTGCTCGACGATAAAATTCGCCCCAGCGGCTCGCGGCAAACCAAACTATCCACCGGCCCCGAACGAACTGACCTGCTCAAAGGCAAAACCATGTTAAATCAAAAATCATTTTATTGGGCGACCGCCATCCTGTCGGTGCTCAGCATTGCCCTCACCCTAGAAACGGCCGAAGCTCAACGTCGTTTCCAAATTGGTGGCCCCTTCGGCATCGGTGTCGGCGGCGGTCGAGGGCTCACGATCGGCGGCGGCTACGGAGTTCAACTCGGCGGTGGACAGGGGCTTCGATTCGGTCCCCCCAACGCAGGCGTTCAATACGGCGGCGGACAACTCTTGCGATACGGCACGCCGAACGCGGGTGTCAGGATTGGCGGCGGCGAGGGCCTACGCCTGGGTACGCCTCAGTCTGGGCTCCAACTTGGCAACGGCAACGGAATCCAAGTCGGTCGATTTCCTTACCCCAACCGCCCTGCCCCGATCGTCCAGCCCATCATTCCCGTCCAGCAAGTACCGATGATGTACGGCCAGCCTGTCTACCCGGCTCAGATCAATCCATCAGCCCAAGGCTTCCAACAGTTCCCAGGCCAAGGGTTCCAGCAGTTCCCAGGCCAAGGCTTCCAGCAAGTCCCTGTTCAGGGTTTTCAACAGGTGCCCGCTCAACCCAACGGCGTTTCGCAACTGCAAGCGATCCCGCCGAGCACGATTTCGAATGTTCCGACCACGACAGCGGTGCCCAACTTCGTGCCGGTACCACCCGCCCAAAACTTTGTGCCGCAAAACGTCGTGCCACAGACTCAATTCGACGCCGCGCGTCAACCAGCCAACCCCACTCCGGTCGAAACTGTCAAACCAGCGGTCCAGCCGACCGAACAGACAACTCCTGCCGAAGGAATCTCGGTGCTCAAACGCGACTAAATAATCGCGCCGACCTGTTTGAATCGGTTCGATTTAACGCGAACCAAATGGAAGACTTCAAAACATCGCTTCGAGTTATTTTCTCGGCGCGGTGTTTTTTTGCGCATTTCCAATCAGCCGCAAAATTAGCTCGTAATTAGCCCTTCGCGGTCTCTGCTATTTCGTCGCTGAAAACTGCCATCGGCGATTTCCCAAACGAAGGTCCAATGGACGGCCAGCCCGACCAACACCAGTAAATGAAAAGTTTCATGCGGCCCCCACACTTTTGGAATCAGCACCCACGAATTGATCGAGTGGATGGCGACGCCGATCGTGTAAAACACGCCGCCCCAAATAATCTTGGACACGCCCGGCCAACCAAACTTTTTCCACATCAGCCAAGCCGAATAAGCGCCGACCCAGCCCATCAGCAAAAATATTCCGTCACCCAAGATCTTCGGGATCTGATGAAAAAAGATAGCTCGCAGCGTTAACCCCACGATCGCGATTGTCCATTGCAACAAGATCACGCCCCAACGCTTCCAACCCACGAACAGTATCCCGTGGATCACCGTGAAGGTGCTGGCAATCAAAACAAAAATCGCCGCCACATCCAATCGCAGCATGACATCTCGGGCGACCGTTCCCAAACCCTGCATGTGGTAAACGAAACTGACCGAAAGTAGAGTCAACGATGCCACAACGAATTGCAAACAAAACCAAAACGCCGATCGGTCTTGCCAAGCGGCTCTGAGCAGCAAAACCGCAAAAACAAAGAACACCACCGTCCCGACCAAGTGAGACAGGCTGCTCATCGGGTCATTGAACCCGCCGATCGAATACCAATCATCCATGTTTAAATCGTTTTCTTTTACCAACGGCAGTCAAATCGGCCTTCCCTTCCACGGACAGCATTTTGATTTTCAATCGATACTTGCACAACCGGACGCAGAAGAGCTTAAAGTGAATTCGCGAAACTGGATCACCCATTAATTTTACAAAGTACCCCATGCACATTCGCTGGACGACGACCTGCTTGCTTGTTTTGTTAACCGTTTCTTTTTCGGCAGCGGCCACCGCGCAAAAGAATCAAACCGCGATTCCCGATTTTACTCGCGGTGACAAAATCCCTCCGAGCCACAACCACGACTGGACGCTCGGCCCGACCGGTGCCGTCGGCTGGATCTACAGCAACCGATTGGAAACAACCCAAGCTAGGCAAATCCTAGTCACGAAGGTCGAACCAAGTTCGCCAAGTGACGGAATTCTCGACAAGGGCGATGTTATCATCGGCGTCGCGGGTGAGCAGTTTCAATTTGACCCTCGAGTTGAATTGGGACGAGCGGTTACCGCAGCCGAAGCCTCGTCTGGCAAGCTCGAGCTTTCCATTTGGCGAAACGAAAAGACAAAAGACGTCACCGTCCCGCTGGATCGACTTGGCCGATACTCCAAACTGGCACCTCATCGCTGCGACAAATCACAGGCAATTTTCGAACGCGGATGTAATGAATTGGCCAAACGTATGGCCAGCAAACCCGATCGCAACGGTATCGTTCGGGCCTACAACACGTTGGCGTTACTGGCCAGCGAACGCCAAGAATTTATCCCCCTGATCAAACAGCAAATTGACTGGGCCGCCAAATACTCCGACGTCCAAGGTCAATCGCTCTGCTGCTGGTACTACGATCTGGCTCGGCGCTGGGACGGTACCTTTCGTCACCAAGGTCCTGCACAAGCCAGGCATGACAGCTATCGAAACTGGGACGCCACCGGGGCCTACCTACTGGCGTACGCTCAGTCATCGCGAACGCTCTACATCACTGGCAAGCAAACTCGTGTCGCGACCGTGATCGATGCAACGTTGGCCGAACGCCTGATCGACGCCGGACGCGGCTACAGCCACCGCGAAAAAAATAAAATCTACGCCGACAAAAGCATCGATGAATTGCTAGACGCTTTGGCCAGCTGGTCACCGGTCGTGCGCGAACGGGCCGCCACTGCGTTTAGCAAACGCAAAGCCAACATGTTGCCACGATTGCAAAACCTTTACACCACAAAGCGTCCGCCCCATCCCAAACACGACTTTTCTGCACGCAATCTTGAGCTGGGGTTTTGCCAAGCCGCCGCACAGCTTGGGCCGCGAGCCGAGTCGTTGATGCCCGAATTAATGGAGTTGCTCGACTCAAACGACCTCTGGGTTCGCGTTAAAGCTGCCGAAGCGCTCTCGGCGATCGGCAAACCCGCTCGACCCGCCATCCCCAAGCTGTTGACGATGCTGCGGCGAGCGAACATCGAATCGGATCCACGTTTCATGGAGCAACGTTTTTTATCTTTTGCCTTGTTCAACCGCCGAGGCCTATTGAGCGGTTCGCTTGACGGCGTCGACCGCGATCAGCTTTTTCAAGCCGTCCGCGCGGGGCTAAAGAATGAAGACGGCAGAGCCCGCGCGGCGTTCAGTTCGGTTTATCGAAATTTATCGTTTAACGAGATTAAGCCACTGCTACCGGCCATTTACCGAGCGGTTGCCGAATCGGCGCCCAGCGGCATGATGTTCGCTGATGGCATCCGATTAAGCGGACTAGAAATTTTGGCCAAGCACAAAATCAAGGAAGGCCTTCCTTTGTGTATCGAACTAATCGAACCCGACCGCTGGGGCTCGGGCAACCGAGTACCAAAATGTTTGAAGTCACTGCAAGCTTACGGATCCGCCGCCAAACCGCTGCTACCGAAGCTCAAGCCACTCCAAGCCAAATTGGAATCAAAGAAACGCAAAAACGAAAAAGACAAACAGCAATTAAAGTTACTAAACGAAACACTTCGAATTATTAAATCGAGTAACGACGTACCAGAACTACGATCCCTGCAGCCCGCCGCCTAGCTGCCGTAGAAACGACAGCGATAGCAGCCGGCACTTTTTCCAGCAACTGAATCGCGTCTTCGATTGTTTCTTCGCCAGTCGTTCTTTGCTGTCGCCCGCTACTTGGCAATGCCCGATTGCCGCCTGACTTAAGAATAAGATGAAATTTCGCGAACGTGCCGGTTTCTCAAGCAAACGTTAACAGCCTTTTTACCAGCGTTTGAGCGAACAAATCATGCCTTGCAACTTCGGCATGCGAAAAGGCCACCGAAACTTTTCCATTCAAGCTTTTTTGGGCGAGTCGACTAGTTTAGAATCTGTCAGCAATTGAATTCATAAGACAGGACGATTCGGCTCGATGTCAACCAGCAGCAGCAATCAGTCTTCTCTCAGCGTTGACGACAAACGTCGGCTCGTTGAGATTTCGGATAGCTTTCAGCTGGCGCTGAAGAACGACGGCGTCCGAACAATATTTGCGATCCGCCAGACATGCCACCGATGCGGACGAACAACGCTCTCTCGCATTTACCTTGGGTGCGGCATGTCGCTTCGTTTGACAGGTCAATATGCCGAGGCAAATGCTTTTATGGAAAAACATAACGAGCTAACCCGAACCATCGATACGAAGATGCTTACGTAGTGGTAACAAGTGACTCAACATTCAGTTCCGCGTTCGATCAAAATTTGAAATTTTTTTGAGCCCGACATTAATCGCCGAAGCAAAAAAATCCTCAAGCAAATTCATGTCTAAGACTTGCTTCGCGGGAGCCAATTTTTTTGTAATTGGCTTAGTTCAATGAGTAAAAACCGTAGTGCGGATGAGAGGACTTGAACCTCCACGGGGTTGCCCCCACTAGAACCTGAATCTAGCGCGTCTGCCAATTCCGCCACATCCGCAAGATGTATTGATTCGGCTTAACCGCCGTCGGCAAGCCGCAGATC
>CAZROJ010000052.1:2123-25269 GCA_964601665.1 uncultured Pirellulaceae bacterium | reverse complement strand
AGAGAAATCATGCTAGTATCTTAAATTCGTACACAATTCCGGTTTCCGGCACTAGTGCCGACGGCTCACGAGTTGCGGGATGAGCGCTTGGCGGCCGCTTGATACGAGCGAATTATTTACGCGAAGATGATGCAATTAATGGGCAACGGGGCATAAGTTCGGCGGGCCAAATTCGTGGTTCAAAACGGTTTTGCGGTCCACGAAATCGTTACCGGTGCAGGGTTGGCCGTAGGCGTCGAGTGCACTTTCGAGGCAGTTTTTGTCGCAGAGGTTTTCCAAACGTTCGGATCGAGTGAGTTGTTCGATTTGGTTTTCGGATACCAGGACTTGCTGGCCGTCAAGCAACTGAATTCGGATCAAATCGTCTTCAAATCCAAGCGGTAAGCAAACCGAGCTCAGGTTGTCGTGTTTTACGAACGAATTAACCAAGACGGTGGGAGAAGGGCTGGGCAGTTGTTGGTTTTGAATCTTGAGCAGTCCGATTTGGAATGCTCCGTCATCGTCCCGCGAGATCGTTCGGCACTGGGCTGTAAATTGTGCGTTGGGCGTTTGCACTTGAACGACTTGGTCGGCGAACAATTGTGAAACGCGAACGCCACCGACTTTGGCTCCTTCGGCTGAAAGATCAAGGACGACGCCTGCGGCGGGAACCGAATTGAACACGATCGTACAAGGAATCTGACCAACCGGTTGACGTTCAGAAATTCTTCGATTGCGGAGCATTTTGAAACCGAATTTACGGAGTTTGAAACGGATAAGTTGTCACAAACATAGCTCGCAAGAACCGGCGCTGCGGTCAGCGATAACATAAAATCGAAAGTGCGTTGGGGCGACACGCGAGCGTTGTAGGGTTTGTAGGGTTTGTAGGGTTTGTAGGGATGGCAAGTCGTTCAAACCGCCGCGGGTACACACGTGTACGACCTGCGGACTGATTTCGTTTTGCCGTTTATTTGTCATCGTTAGCAAGTTTAGCTCGCAAATCCCACGTAAATCGCGATCACAATGACCACCAGAACGATGCTGGCCGGCTTCGCGCCCCACCAAGGGGTGAGGTCGATTTTTTGGGTTGGCTCGTGCTTCCATTCATTTTCAAGCGGCCGAATCATGGTGATGATTTGCATCACCGCGATCAAAATCGCGAAGGCAATTCCGAGGAAATGGAATTCGTGAATCTTCCAAGCTGCCAAAAGGTCGGCGCAAACCGGGACGAAGTAAAAGACTGGGATTAAAACAAGCCCCAGGATCAGGCCGGTGGTGGCAGCGATTGGCGGTGTTCGCTTGTTGAGCATGCCCATTAAGACAACGGCGAAAATTGGGATGAAGTAAATCCCGTTCATTTTTTGCAGGTAATCAAAAATGCTGTCTTGGCCCAAGAGCAGTGGTGCGGTGACCATGGCGGCGATCGCGATCAGGGTCACAAAAATCTTCGCCGCTCGAACCATCGATTGCTCGTCACCGTTAGGGTTGAGCATGTTTCTGTAGACTCCGATGCTGAACAAAGCTGAAGTGCTGTTTAGGGCGGCATTGAACGAGCTAAGAATCGCGCCGACCATGACCGCAGCAAAAAATCCTGTCAGGTAAGGCGGCAATAAGTCACGGACCAAATAACCGTAGGCTTCATCGTTTTGGATGCCTTGGTCCGCGTACAGATGGAACGCGATGATTCCTGGGAGGACCAGGTAGATTGGGCCGAGTAGTTTTAAAGC
Source organism: uncultured Pirellulaceae bacterium (assembly GCA_964601665.1). Classification (GTDB taxonomy): domain Bacteria; phylum Planctomycetota; class Planctomycetia; order Pirellulales; family Pirellulaceae; genus Mariniblastus. The sequence goes on along the minus strand of CAZROJ010000052.1, from coordinate 23,563 downwards.
GCCGGTCAGCAGAACGCCTTTTTGGCCTTCGGCGAGACTGCTCGCCCCGAAGGTTCGCTGGATGATTTGTTGGTTCGTGCACCAGTAGAATAAGTTCAGCAGGGCGACTCCGGTAAACAAGGTTGAAAATGGAACGCCTTGATCGCTCTTGCCAATCGAGCTCATCCGTTCTGGAGATTTTTCGAACAGTGAATTCCAGCCGGCCACCACACCTTGCCCCTCGCCCACCGCTTGTAACGCGAACCATGCGATCAGGAAACCGCCGATCAACAATCCGATTCCGTTGATCGTGTCCAGCACTGCGAGGCTTCGAAGGCCACCAAACCGAGAGTACACCGAGCCCATGATTCCGATCAAAATGACGGTGAACCAGATGACACCTGCTTTGGATTCGATTCCGGTTAAGCTCTCCATGTCCAGCATTTGCGACAAACCAACGGCACCGGTGTAAAGGATGATTGGCAGCAGCAGCAGCGCGTAGGCTGTCAGGAAGACGAGGTTGGCGATTGTTTGGGTTGTTTTATCGAATCGTAATTCGAGAAATTGGGGAACGGTCGTGATTCCAGTTCTGAGGAATCTTGGCAGAAAAAAGATTGCCATCAAAACGAGAGCGATCACTGCCAAAACTTCCCAAGCCATCACGCTCAGCCCGTCTTTGAAAGCCGCGCCGTTCAGGCCAACCATCTGCTCGGTCGAAAGATTTGTGAGCAGTAACGAGCCGGCGATCAATGGAAACGTCAGGCTGCGACCGCCCAAGAAAAAGCCGTCCGAACTACCTTTCTCGTCTCGCCGAGTGATTAACCATGTCAAAAAAGCCGCGAAGCCTGTAAAGGCGAAGAAGGAAAGGAGAGTCCAGAAATACATGGCCGATTGCTCAAACGGGGCTGAATTGCACATTATTGTGTTGTTAGGAGTGTAAATCAAACTAACTGTCCATCAAACCCTTGATCCGACTCCAGGTTTAGAAAGCATCGATTAGAAAGCATCGATTGGGCCGTGTCGTGGTTTGAGAAGTGGGATCGATGCGTGGTTTGGTTTGGGTTTGGGTTTTTAAAGTGCAGCCGGTCGAGAGGTTGGGTGGGGACTACGAAGAGTTTGCGGCATATCGGGTTAACGGCGACTCAACTTTCAAGGCTCGATCCGTGTATGGCTGAAATTATTTCGTGTTGGTTGGGAAGATCGAATATATTGTTTCTAGACACACCCTTGCTGCTGAGTTCGATGTTGCAAAGTGAGAATCCAAGAAATGGCAGGCGATCAAAATCGGTTCATGGTTAGCTCCAAGTTGGCAGCTGAGCAATCCAAAAATAAGCCAGTCGCCGGGCGGTGGTTCGCGGGGCACTCGGATCGACTGGCGCTTATTCTTTCGATGCTTTTTCATTTGAGCGTTGCCGTGGTCGTGGGTTGGTTGATCATTGCGAATATTCCTGATGGGGCCGGGGATGTGGAAGCCAGGACCGGCGGGATTGTCTTGGTGGACGCTCGCCGGGAGGTGACCGAGTACTTGAGCGAAGGCGATGTGCAACCAGAAAAAACACCTCAAGATCAGCAAGCGGTTGCGGCCAGCAGTCAAGCGGCTCGGCAGCAGGCGCCTGAATTGCCGGGGATTTCTGCCAGTGAAACCGACGACGGTTTGGCCGAATCGGTTGCTCAGGCGCTGCCGGACGTGGGGCAAATGAATTTGACGGAATCGGGAGCGGAAAAATTCGGCGGCCGGGTGACGACTCAAGTGTTTGGCGTGAGCGGGACGGGTAGTAAGTTCGTCTACGTATTTGATCGTTCGGACAGCATGAGTGGTTTTGAGCAACGGCCGATTATGGCGGCCAAGCAAGAACTGTTGCAGAGCCTTGAAGCACTTAATAAGTCGAATCAGTTTCAAATTATTTTTTATAACAAAGCGATTGAAGTCTTTGCCCCCGACGGATACCCTCGACTGTATTACGCCGATTCCGACAATCTGAAAGACGCCAAGCAGTTTGTGAAATCGATTCGCCCCGATGGTGGCACCGATCACATGAAAGCGTTGGAGTGGGCGTTTCGGTTTTCGCCGGAAGTGATATTTTTGCTGACCGACGCCGAAGTGCCGGGCGGATTCAGTGCTTCGCAGTTGGCAAGGATCGCGGGTTTGAATCGGTCCAAGGCGATTATCAATGTGGTCGAGTTCGGTTCGTTTCGTGGTGCCGATCGTTCTTTGGAAAAGGTGTCCCGAGCCAGCGGCGGTCAGTATGTTTTTAAAAATGTAAACTCTTTGAAATTAAATAAATGAGTGCTGCTTGTTTTGCGGAACAACGTTTTTTTGGGCTGCGAATTGCTTTGGGCGGAAGAGGCGTCTGGGGCTGTTGCGTCGCTGTTTTACTCGCGATTCCCAGTGGCTTCGTTTGGGGCCAAAGTCCAACGAGTGATTCGGTTGGTAGCGATGCCTTGGATGTTTTGGTGATGGCTCGTCCTGGTTCAGATGTGTTGTCGCGTCGGAAAGGTCAAATCGAGCAATGGCAAGGGCGAACGATCACGATGACCATCGGAAGTCGATCGAAAGAATTCGACAGCGATCAATTGGTGGCCTTGGAAACTGAGTGGTCGCCGGAGTTTACCCGAGCCAAAAAACTCAAGGCGGCAGGGCAGTCTCGTCGGGCAGTCGAGTTATTCGTCAAAGCGATCAAACGCGAAAGTCGACCGTGGGCCAAGCGGATGATGCGAGCGGAATTGATGGATGTGTATTTGCTGTTGGGCGAGCCGGCGTCTGGCGTGCAAGAGTTTCGGTTGATTTTGTCCGGAGACCCCAATTCGCGATTCATCAATCGAATGCCCTTGCCGTGGGAGAATCGATTGGCATCGGTTCCGGGGGCCGACGATTGGATGGCCAGTGATGATTCGGCAACAAGGCTGCTGGGGGCGAGTTGGAGTTTGACGACGCCCAATCGTGAGGCGGCGATCGAGGTGTTGGGCGATCTGGCTGGCGATTTAGATCCGAGAATCCGCGACTTGGCAACGACGCAGCTTTGGCGAACGCGTAACCGAGTGAACGAAAAGCTGGTCCAACATTGGGAGGGAATCGTGGAGTCGATGGACCCAGAGAGTCGAGCGGGAGCTTTGTTTGTTTTATCTGAGGCTCAGCAAAAAGTTGGCAGGTTCGATGCCGCGGTTTTGAATTTGATGAAAGTGGTGACGCTACACGAACGGCAGTCGGCCTTGGTTGCGGCCAGTTTGAAAAGAATTTCGGAGACCGCGCGGCTCGCAGCAGCAGACTCGAGTAGTTTGAAGGGGGCTGATCCAGAATTGTTTTTGGCTGAGCTCCAAAGTCGATTTCCAGAGTCAGTTTGGGCAAAATGAAGAATGAGTTTTGGGTTTAAGGCGATCGGCAGTTGAATTTCTACCGCTGATGTTTGCAACGATTGCGAATCTTGGGCAGATTGCCCGGTATTTTCTCAATCGCCTTTCGTCTAACCGCGTATTGGTTTTGATTGGTTTGAATTGCCCGTTGTTTATTCGAATCACTAATGTTGTCTTGGGGCAAATGTTGGTAACATGCGTTTGAAGTCGTTCACGGGTTTGGTTCGAAGAACCCAATGTCGCTCAACTTTCCAAGTTGTAAGCGTGGACCTCCCAGGCGTATTACTTCAAAAAACATCTAAAAAAAATTGCGTGATACCTCTTCACGTTTGTGACTTTTTGAGACAACGACCGACAGGAAGCAAAGAATGAAATATTTGGGCGGCGTCGGTCGAGTTGTTTTGTCGATAGGGTTGGTGAGCCTGGTGGCATCGCCTTGTTTGGCGAGTGATGGGTTGGTTGCTTTTGCTGAGGAAACGGCAACCGCGGCCAAGGGGCCGTTCTCGATCATCTTCTCCGGGGGCATCTTTGGCGTGGCCATGATTGTGGTCCTGTTGCTGTTGTCTTTGACCGCCGCGTATTTGGTTTTCGATCATTTGATTAGTATTCGACGCCACGACTTAATGCCGGATGGTTTGTCCGAGGCGGTGCGGACCAATTTGTTGGACGGTGACATTAAATCGGCCAAGCAGTTGTGCAGCGAGAATCCCAGTTTGTTGTCGTTCGTGCTGATGCATGGGATTTCCGAATTGGAGTTCGGTTGGAGCTCGGTTGAAAAGGCGATTGAAGATGCGTTGGCGGAGCAAGCGGCGCGGCTGTTTCGCAAAATCGAATACTTGTCCGTGATCGGCAATATCGCGCCGATGGTCGGGCTGTTGGGGACGGTGTTTGGGATGATTGTGGCGTTTCAAAGTGTCGCCGAGACTCAGGGAACGGCCAGTGCTCCTCAGCTGGCCGAAGGGATTTATCAGGCGCTGGTGACGACCGTCGGCGGTTTGATTGTGGCGATTCCATCGATCGGCGCGTTCGCAATTTTTAGAAATCGAATTGACCAGTTCGTCGCCGAGGCGGCTTATCTGGCTCAGCATGTCTTTAGCCCGTTGCGGCGGCGAGCGAAAAAGTAACGTGATTCTCGGCTCCGTCATCTCGCAAATCAAAAAACTTGCCGCCGAATACGATCAACGCGATAACGAGTTTTTGTCGGGCGTTGCTCTGGATCTTGGTTTTGAATCGCGGCAGAGCGAAGACATTACGCCGCTGATACCGCGGGCGTTTGCTTTGGTTCAGGTCGCTGCCTTGCGCCAGTTGAAGATGCAGCACTACGATTGCCAGTTGCAGGGTGGTTACGCGATGTGCCGGGGCAACGTGATCGAAATGCGAACCGGCGAAGGGAAAACGTTGACGGCCAGTCTGCCAATGTTTGTGCATGCGTTGGCGGGACGGGGTGCATTGCTGGCGACCAGCAATGATTATTTGGCTCAGCGAGATGCCAGCGAGATGGCGCCGCTTTATCGGTCGCTGGGTTTGTCGGTCGGCGTGATTACGTCGGAGATGTCGCGTGAGCAGCGTCGGGCGTCGTATCAATGCCATGTGACTTACGGGACGATGAAGGAGTTCGGTTTTGATTTCTTGCGCGATCATTCGATGCAAAGAGAGCAACAGCAGCGTGAGTTGTGGTACGGCGGAGCGGCAGGCGGTGTGGCTGAATCGGCGGCCAGTAAACCGGTGCACCGCGATCCGCATTTTTTATTGATTGACGAAGCGGATAGTATTCTGATCGACGATGCGCGAACGCCGCTGATCATTTCGTCTGCCAACGACGCGGGTGCTCAAGAACAGCAAATGTCATTGTACCGGTGGGCGGCACAACACACCGACCAATACGAGGAAGACGAACACTATTGGTACGATCGCGAGCGGCGCAGTGTCGATTTGACGCCCGAGGGGACGGCGATGGTTCGCAATATTTCCAAGCCAGCGGAACTGGCCGGGGTGGGGCTGTTGGAGATGTATGATTTTGTCGAACGAGCAATCCAAGTTGCCAGAGATTACAAATGCGATCGCGACTACGTGGTTCGCGAAGGTGAGATTGTGATCGTCGATGAATCGACCGGGCGAATTTCTGAAGGGCGGCGGTGGAGCCGAGGAATTCACCAAGCGATTGAAGCCAAAGAAGGTGTGGAGCTTACTTTGGATACCAACACTTCGGCCAAGGTTACCGTGCAATCGTTTGTGAGTCGGTTTCCTTGCATCGCTGGGATGACGGGTACTGCCTTTTCGGCGAAAAAAGAATTCAAAAAAATCTACCACGCCGGCGTACAGGTTATTCCAACCAACAAGCCATCGCAGCGGATCGAAAACCCGATCAAGTTTTTCCATACAGAAGCCGAAAAATTTGACGAAGTGGTCAAAGATGTTGCGGAGGTCCATGACACGGGCAGGCCGATTTTGATTGGCACGCGTTCGATTGCCAAGTCGGTTCAGCTTTCGGCTTTGTTGAGTCAAGCGGGGGTCGAGCACGAGGTGTTGAACGCGCGGCAAGTGGAACGGGAGGCTCAAATCATCGAAAGTGCTGGCGAGTTTGGCAGGGTCACGGTGGCTACGAATATGGCTGGCCGTGGAACCGATATCAAAATCAATGCTCACGTTCGCGAATTGGGTGGCATGCATGTGATTGGGACCGAGATGCACGAGTCCAGTCGGATTGATCAGCAGTTGTTTGGACGTTGTGCAAGACAGGGCGATCCGGGGTCGGTGCAGTTATATATTGCCGCAGAGGATAAATTGTTGGAATCGGCGTATGGCAAACAAACGGCCCAAAAGTACCGACGAACCGGTAAAACCCGCAAAGCTTCCTATTGGATCTCGCTTTTCCATAAGGCTCAGCAAAAGGTTGAGAATCAACATTACCGATCGCGGCGCATACTGATGTATAACGAAAAGATGTTAGCCAAGTCGCAGCGCGAAATGGGTTTGGATCCGATTTTGGATAATTTTGAGTAATGCGGGGCAGGAGGCGTTCGTCTTCCAGTGGTGTCGCTGTTGAGGCCGCGGATTTAAGGTTGTTCAAGGTTGTTCGTTTGAAAAAGAACGACACCGATACCTTTTTTCGTACTTCGCCAACGGTTCACTTCTATAATTCGTCGTTGGCAGAAATGCCGTTTGTTGGCAAGTCCATGGGCGTGAGCTTTGCCCCAAAATAAATATCAATCGAGTTTCTTACTGCCTATCAATCTACTGATCATTTATGTCAACAGGCCAACAAGAACAGTCACCTTCGACCAGCGAAATTCGCGATGAAGTTCGGCGAACGCTGCAGAAGCTAACCGAGTTGGCGCGAACGGAAAAAGATTTTGATCAATTCTGCGGTGCTGTGCTGCGCGATGTTGTCAAAATAACGGGTGCTCATTGTTCGGTGCTGTGGCAATTCGACGGCAAGTCCGTGCCGCGAATTACTCATCAGGCGGGTGATTTTCCGCATGCAATGGCCGCCGAGATTGTTTCGCCAGAAAACGTGTTGCATTACAACGCGGTCAAGGAAGTTATCACCAAAAAGTTGCCCGTTGGTTTGGCTTCGGAGGCCTTCACTGGCCGGCCGACGGTCGACGGCGAAGAAAAAACGGAGCCGCCGTTTTTACTTTTGTTCAGTCCGATTTTTGATCGAAACAAAAATTGTCGAGGCACGATTGAATTGATTCAGCGGGGTGAAATCAGTCCGCAGGCGCAAGAAGGCTACCTTCGTTTTCTGACGCAAGTGGCGCAGTTGTTTTTGCGTTGGAATGAACATCAAGACTTGGCCAAACTTTCCCAATCCGCCGACAATTGGGACAACCGAATTGAGTTTATCAATGAAGCTCATCGGTCGATCGATCCAGAAGAGGCGACCTATTCGATTGCCAATGAAGCCCGGCGTTTGCTCAAATGTGATCGAGTGAGTGTGGGGCGTTGGAACGGTCGGCGTTGTAAAATCGATGCCATCAGCAGCCAAGACCGTTTTGACAATCGAGCGAATGTTGTTCGTTTGCTGTCCAATGTAGCCACCGCGGCGGTCAAGTCGGACACGCGTTTTTGGGTGGTTGGAAATACCGAGGGTTTGGCTCCTGAGGTCGCCAAGAAAATCAATGAGTATTTGGACGAAGCTCACAGCCGGACTTTGATCGTGGTTCCTTTGATGGCTCGACCGCCCGCAGCGCCGGATTTGGAAATGAAGAGCAAGCATCGGCCAAAATCTAAAAAGCTAGGCGCGATTGTTCTTGAGTACTTCGACGCCGATGTTCATGAAGCTCAGGTGGAAGACGATTGTAAGCTGATCGTTGAACAGTCAGAAATCTCGCTTGAAAACGCTCGTAAGCACAGCGAAATTTTCATGCAGCCGGTTTGGAAACGGCTGGGCTGGTTGCAAAAAGTGTTGTTCCGAGACCACTTGGCTAAGACGATCACCGGTTTGGTCGCGTTGGCTTTGGTCACGTTGGCCCTGATTTTTGTCCCCTGGGAATTGAAGATGAAGGTCGAGGGCGTCATGCACCCGACGGTTCGTCGAACGATTTTCAGCCAATCGGAGGGCTTGATTTCCGATGTGGTTGTCGACGAGCAACAAGAGGTATCGCTGGGACAAACTCTGCTGGAGATTGAAGATCCGGATTTGGAAACTCAAATTAGTACGGCCGAGCTTCAATACGAAACGCTTGGTCATCAGATCGATGGCTTCAATGCCAAGTCGAATATGCGAGACTTAGAACCGGTCGAACGCGAGGAACTGCGGATTTCGATTAAGACAGCCAAGCAAGAGCGAAGGTCGTTGATCAAGCAGCTGGAAATTTTGAATCGAAAAAAGGCCTACCAAACCATCACGAGCCCCATCGAAGGCACGATTATTACGCCTCAGCCCAAACGACGGCTCACGGGGCTTCCGGTCACTCGCGATTTTGCCTTGCTGGAAGTGGCGGACCTGAAAGGTGCGTGGCAGTTGGAACTTAAAATTCCCGAAGGTCGCGTTGGTTATGTGGACAAAGCTTTGGCGGAGGCCAAAGGCGAGCCGTTGCATGTCGAATTTAAAATTGGATCCAACCCCAACCTGACGCTCGACGGCAAGCTGATCAGTATTGCTCGTCGTGCGGTGCCGTCGGAGCAGGGAGTGACGGAGTTTCGGGCGATCGTCGAAATTGAACCCGATGAACTCAAAACGTTGGATGACGAACTGCGAAGTGGCGTCGGCGTGACGGCTCGAATTTTCTGTGGTCAGTATTCGTCAGGATTTGTTTGCTTCTATCAAGTTTATGACTTCATGCGAACTCAAGTGTTTTTTTAGTGCTGTTGGAGCTGTTGTGGAATGACGAGCGATTTGTTGGGCCTGAATTGGCCGCTGGCAATCTCGTTTCGTGTTAATTTCATTGGCGATTTCAATTTAATTTTCAGCCCCAATTTAATTTGAAGAACCACTAAGGTTTTCGGATGTCGATCGTTCCACCACCGTCAGATAGATTCGGGGGCTCTTCGGGGCCTGAGGGTCGCAATTTGCCTGGCCTGGGTCAGCCGCAGAAGCCATCGTCTTCGCCGCCGATCAAAATGAAGATGCGGCCGGATTTGACGTTCGATCGAATGACGTATCAGGGCGTTGAGTACTGGGTGGTCAAAGAGCCGTTGGGGCAAAAGTATTTTCAGTTTCCGCCGCACGTTTTCTATTTGCTACAACAGTTGGACGGAACGAAATCCGTCGAAGAACTTCAGGACAATTATCACCGCGAGTACGCACCCAAGCGGATCACTCGGCAGGACCTGCAGCAGTTGTTGACTCGGTTTCATCAAGACTCGTTGGTGACGTCTGACTTGCCGGGGCAGGGCATGGAGTTGCTCAAGCGAGGCAAGAAAAATAGCCGCATGGAGTTGATGGGGCAGTTCGCAAATATCTTGGCGATTCGCTACAAGGGGTTTGATCCCGAGCGAATTTTGAACGCGATGTTACCTTACACGTGGTGGATTTTCACCAAGGCGTGTGCCATGGTGGTCGCTGTTTTAGCGGCGGTGGCGTTGTTGTCGGTGATCGCGAATTGGGCTCAATTTCAGGCCAAGTTGCCGGGTTTTGAAGCGTTTTTTGATCCCAGCCAATGGTACATGTTCGCACTTGTGCTGTGCGTGACCAAAGTTTTTCACGAATTTGGACACGGGCTTTCTTGCAAACGGCTGGGCGGCGAGTGCCATGAAATCGGGTTTATGTTGCTGGTCCTGACGCCGTGCTTGTATTGCAATGTTTCGGATAGTTGGCGGCTGCCGAATAAATGGCATCGAGCCGCGATCGGTGCGGCGGGGATGTACGTCGAAATTATTTTGGCCACGATCGCCACGTTTATCTGGTGGTTTGTGCAGCCGGGGTTCGTTCAGGATATTTGTTTGAAAGTGATGCTGGTCAGTTCGGTCAGCACGGTTCTGTTTAACGGAAACCCGTTGCTGCGTTTTGATGGTTATTACATTTTGAGCGACATTCTGGAAATTCCGAACCTCAACCAAAAATCAACCAAGGCGCTGACAACGTTGCTGGGCCGTCACTGGTTGGGTCTGGAAATTCCCGACGATCAACTGATGCCGACCAATCGACCGTGGGCTTTTGCCATGTTTACGGTCGCGGCGTTTTGTTACCGATGGTTTATTATGTTTTCGATCATCTTTTTTCTGATGACGATGCTGGAGCCGTACAATCTCGAGTCGGTGGGAGTTGGCATTGCGTTATTTTCGATGGTCGGCATGTTGGGAATGCCTCTTTACAAGTTATACAAATACATGTCGGTTCCAGGGCGAATGCATCAAGTGAAAAAGATAAGATTTGGCGTGGTCGCGGCCGTGGTGGTGGTTCTGTTGGCTTTGGTGCTGTTCATTCCGATGCCGCACTACCTGCGGTGTTCGTTTATCGTGATGCCGCAAGACATCGAAACTGTTTGGGTGCGCGAAGCGGGCCGGTTGGATCAATGCGATGTCCAAGCAGGAGACGAAGTTGGCAAGGGTCAAGTGTTGGCCAAGTTGGTCAATGAGGATATCGATTTTGAGTTGTTGTCGGTTGAGTCACAGGTGGCAGAAAAATTGGCCCAGTACGAAATTGCAAATCGTCGCATGAGTACAACCGACAAACCGCTCGGCGGGGACCCTCGGAAAATGCTGGCCAGCGAAATCGCCAGTTTGAAACGCCGTCAGGCAAGGCTGGAACAGCAGCGTCGCGACCTTGAGCTAAAGTCGCCGATCGCAGGCATTGTGTTGGAAGTGCCTTACGCTCATCAGGGGCGGCAGTCGCAGGAAGTTGAAGAAGGGAACATGCAGCCGCTGTTGTCGGGTCAGCACCAAAATTTGTTAGTAGGGCGCGGCCAGCGTTTGTGCGAGGTGGCGGATTTGTCGAAATGGCATGCGGTGATTGGTTTGACGGAGCATCAGTTTTTGCTAGCGAAAAAAGATCAACGCGTTTGGCTGAAGCTTTACGCTGACGCGGGGGAAACGATGGAATCGAAAGTCGAAAGAATCAACGAAACTGAATACTCGATTGATCGCGAAAACTACGAACCGAGTCAACAAGAAATTGTCGAAGGCAGTGCGCGGGCTCCGGATCGGTTGATGGAAATGGTGGCAGCTTACCAAATGCAAGATTTTCAGTATTTCACGCGGGTGCCGATCGAGGGATCAGCAGGCTCGATGCGAATTGGAATGAGCGGCCAAGCCAGAATTTTCACAGGGTACAAGTCGCTCGGCTATCGGGCTTGGTGGTGGATCAATCAGAATTTCCGCAGCTAATTTTGAAGCGAAATGGGTGGGGCCGATTGGGCGGGTCCGATTGGGCGCTGCTTTTGCGTTCATGACTCGCGTCGCTCAAAGAGAGCGGTGGCCTCAAAATGGAGATTCGAGGCTATTGCGATCCGAAACCTTTTCAAAACGCTCTTGCATGAATTGATTCAGCATGTCCTCGCGGTCGAGAACACGATTGACCGCTTCGGTTAATTCTTGCTGACGCTCAAAATCGGTGCCGGAAAAATCTTCGGCTCGCATGGCATCCAAAACAATCGCGATGCCGGCATAGCCGGTTACTTGAAGAGGTTCCTCAAGATCTTCGTAGCCGGTGAATTCTTCGAACAGCGCCAACGCGTCGTCGTATCGATCTTGGCTCAGGTACAGCTCCGACAGGCGTTGTTTGGCGTACCGATGGTACAGCAGCGTTCTTTTTTCGTTTTCGGGATCCGCTTGGTCGACCGGGAAATACTCCATGACCGAGAGAAAGTATTTTTCTTTTTGGTTCAGCAGTGGCACGCGCCGCGCGGCTTCGTATTGGTCTTGAACGGTTTGTTTTTTTGGGATTTTTTGGTCGTCGAAATTGTCGATATTCAGGAGTGATTGGTAAGGTTGGGCCGTGGCAAAAAATGCTCCCCCGAACGCGCTGCCGACGACGATCGTGATTGCCGACAGCCACAGCCATGGCGATCGCCAACGCGATTTTGTGTGGTTCTGGATGACTTGTTGTAGTTGACGCGTTGCGGCCAGCTGCGATTGGCTCCACGTCGACGTGTCCGAGAGCATGATCGAAGCGTCGGTGGTCGAAAGTCTTTCGACGATCATTTCCCAGTCATCGACATCGTCGATTTTGATTTTGCGAAGTAGTTTTAAAAGCTGTTTAGCGTCTTGGGGGCGATCTTCGGGTTTTTTCCGAATCATGCTTTCGATAATGTCAATTAACTCCGGCGGGACATCGGGGCGAATCGACTTGAGTGCCTTTGCATTGTCGTTGATGTGTTGGACCGCCACGGTAAGTGCATTTTCGCCGTCGAAGGGCGGAGCGCCGGCCAGCATGTGGTAAGCCGTGATTCCCAGCGAATAAATGTCGCTGCGATGATCCAGTTTTTGGCCGCCCACTTGTTCGGGGCTCATGTATAGCGGCGTGCCCATCGTGATGCCAACTTGGGTAAGCTCTTGATCGGAGCGGCGGTCGAGGATTCGGGCCAAGCCAAAATCTGTAATTTTCACCTCGCCTTTGGTGGACAGCATGATGTTTTCGGGCTTGATGTCGCGGTGGACGACCCCCGATTCATTGGCCGTTTGCAGTGCTTTGCTGCATTGCCGCAGAACGTTAACGGCCATGACGGGTTCGACCGCGCCGTGTCGGCCGATGTATTGGCCAAGATTTCGGCCGGCAACGTATTCCTGAGCGATAAAATGAAAGCCATCGATATGGCCGACTTCGAAAATCTGTACGATGTTAGCTTGGACCAGTTTTGCGGCCGCTTGAGCTTCACGAGCAAAACGTCGGACGTAAGTTTCGTCTTTGGCTAAATCTGATTTTAAGATCTTGATAGCGACCTTGCGTTGCAGCGATTTTTGCCGAGCCAGATAGACGTTCGACATACCGCCTTGCCCCAGTCGTCGCAGCAGTTGGTATTCGCCCAGCCGACGCCCCGTCAGGTCTTCTGAGTTGAGATTGTATGGTTCGGGCTGCGATGTCATAGTTGGCTGGCGACGGAGAGGTTTAAATGCGGTATTTGTATTCTAGTACAGTTGTCGAGTTATCGCGCTGTGAGTTTTATTGGCTCTAAAATCTAAAAACAGCCGATTTGCCGTATTTGCTGGTCGCAAATTTAACACTGGTCGGCAAATTGCTGGTTTGGATTTGAAGTTGGATGCAATCGAGCGTTAATTCGATTATCATGTCGGCAGCTTCCTCCAGTCGAATGCTGCTCCTAAACGTCGATGTAATAAGCGTCTGAAAAGACGGTGTCGGAAGGGCTCACTGGTTGTGGGATAAGCACTAAGTTGCGATTTAAATTTTTTAGTTGTTTCGAATTCTTTGGTCAAAACCAGCGAGTCGTGGCTTTTAGTCAAAGCCGAATTGTTTTTCGCCGTTTTTGCCAAATCCTTTTAAGAGTTTGACATGAAATCCAAGTTTTTCTGGTCTTTTGTTTTTTCGCTTTTCGTTTTGTTGACGTCTTCGTTGACGGTGGCCCAAGATAAGGTTGACTTCGTCAAGCAGATCAAGCCGATTCTGGAAAAGCACTGTATGGAGTGCCACAATGCCGACGGTGGCGAATACCCCATCGAAAGCAAGGACGATGCCTTTGATTATATCGTCGAAGGGTCGCCCGAGGACAGCGAAATGTTCGACGTGTTGGTCACTGATGACGAAGATTACTTGATGCCGCCGGCAGATTTTGAGCGTCCATTGACCGATGAACAAATCGGGTTGGTCAAACGCTGGATCGCCGAAGGTGCTCAGTGGCCTGACGATGTGACGTTCACCATGTGGAAGCCCGAGGTTTCGCAGGAGGATGGTGCGGACGGTTCAGCTGATTCCGAAGAATCTGCCAAGTCAGATGCAACCGAAAATCAAGATGCGGAAGTGGCGGCCATTGATCCAAGGATTTTTGGTGCGATTGGCTCTTTGCATCCCGCCGTGCTGCACTTGCCGATGGGTTTGTTGCTGGGGGCTGGTTTTTTTGCCTTGCTGAGTTTGCGCGGGAATTTTGTGATGAGCGATTGTGCTTATTACTGTTTGTGGCTTGGCGTGCTAACATCGATTTTGGCTTGTGCGACTGGGTGGTACTTTAGCGAAACCAAAAGCACGGGTTCGGTCGCTGAATTTAATGACTTGTTCAATCAAGATCACAAAGTGTTTTGGCATCGCACGAGTGCTTTGGTTAGCACCGCGTTTGGGTTGTTGTTGGCTCTGTTTGCGATGAGTGCACGGTCGCGTGATCCCGATGAAGGTGCCGCTTGGAAACTGGGGGCAATTGTTTTGGCCGCAGGAATTGGTTACGTCGGCATGACCGGTGGTAAATTGGTCTATCCTTCGAATCACTACAAGGACATCAATAGCCTGTGGTCAGATTTGATGGATGCCGGTGAAGAAGCCGAACCCGCTGCAGAAGGCGGCGAAGCAAAACCCGAAGCAAAACCCGAAGCGGATCCTAAAATGGATTCCGAAATGGATGATAACGCTCAAGACGGCGAAACATCCGAAGTTATCTGATGTCGATCGTTCGATTTTGTCGAATCGTCTGAGCCAAGAGCTCGTTCGTTCGTATATTCAACGAAGTTGCGGTGTCGGCCGGTCATTTCGGTTCACTTGTGGTTGAATGGTCTAGTTCCTCCCTGAGTGATTTGCGCTGCGACTCCGATCGAGACAACAGTAAGTTTTCGCCGGTTGGCTGAGACCTTGGGTCGGGCCATGGGTGGAATTCCCCAAAAAGTTTCTGAAGTTGGTGATTGCTCGATTTCGTTAGGTGCCCGGCAAGAAGCGGGGTTGATGGCTTGTCACCGAGGGATCTGGAGAGTCCTGGATCGCTTGACTGCGCGGATCGGTGCTGGCGCAATTGCCTGAAAATGAGGCCGGAATCGAATTGCTGCACCGATTTTTGGCCAGAACGCTATTTTTTGCCAAGACTGCTCCCGGCCGTGCGAACCACCTGATTGGAAGCACTTGTTTTGGCTTGGCGGTAAGTATCGCGGGCCATCACAGCATCGGTTGCACGCAAACTAGCTGTCATTTTTTAAGGAGTTCATTCATGGCCGAAACGGCTCAGCCTCCGGGCACGAAGGTTACATTTTTGGATCAAACCGGAGCCAAATCCGTCGAGGCAGTCGTCTCGGATACGGTGACCGTCCAAAAAATTCTGCCAAGCATTATTACCAAAATGAATCTGCCGATGGTTGGGCCAGACGGTCAACCTATGAGCTATAGCTTGGATCATAAAGAGGGCGGGCGTCGTCTGCATGAATTTGAAACGCTGGTTCAAGCGAACGTTTCGACTGGCGACCATTTGATTATTTATCCAGAAATTGTAGCAGGGTAATCATGCGACCATCACCGCGAATTCGTCGACTCAATTCTGACTATCGATCGATCTGTCAGCTTCGCGACGACAGTTCGATTTTTAGTTTTGAGTGCACAGGCAGTCCGCCGCAAAAATACGAATTGGTGTTTCACGGCGCTGGTTTCTTTCGCGATCCCAAAAGCGGCAAGCTTGAGGTGCGGCATCGACATCGTGTGGCGGTTGAATTCGGCGCTGCCTATCCCCGAATGATGCCGGGGCTGGCTTGGAAAACGCCAATCTTTCACCCAAATATTTCTAACAACGGCGTGGTTTGTTTGGGTGGCTACGGCACGCACTGGGTGCCGAGTCTGACGTTGGCGGAGATGGCGACCATGCTGTGGGAAATGATTCGCTACAAAAATTTTGACAGCGATAGCCCCTACAATCGCGAAGCCGCATTATGGGCGAGAACTCAAACGGAGTACACGCTGCCCATTGATTCGCGTTCGATTCGCGATCGTTTGACGGGCGAAAAAAACGAAAACATTCTGACGGTGAAAGCGGAATTGGTTGCGCCGAAAAAGAAACCTTCGCCGTGGAGTATTTTGTCTCGGCTGGTTTCTGGCGAACCGCCAGCGCCGACCGAACCAATCCAAGCTGTTGAAACGATTGGCGTTCGCGAAGCGGGGGCGTCGGTCGCGCCGGCTCAAGATTCGTCCATCGAAGTTTTAGCAGCAGAGTCGGCAGGCATCCAGATTGTCGATGCCCAAATCGTCGAGCCTTCGCTGGCTGAGAACGTGGCCGGAAAGGTAGCCGGGAGCGCAACCGGGAGCGAAATCGAAAAGCTCAACAGCGACGCAGGTATCGTGTTTTTAAACTGATCGTACTTTGGATCTTACCGTCGTCATCAATGCAGGAATTGCCAGATCGAAATGAACATAGCCAGCTCCAAAGTTTCAACCCATTCATCTGAACCAATCGTGATCGACGACGATCGCTATTCGCGTTTGCGACTTATTGGATGGTGGGATCAGGCGAAAATTGCCAATGCAAAAGTGATGGTGGTCGGTGCCGGAGCATTGGGAAACGAGGTCTTGAAGAATTTGGCTCTGCTGGGTTTGGGCAACGTCTACTTGATCGATTTCGATACGATTCAGGATTCGAATTTGACTCGATCGGTGCTCTTTCGCCAGCAACATTGTGGCCAGTCCAAAGCCAAGGTCGCGGCCGCTGCGGCGATGGAATTAAATTCTGACTGTAAAATTTCTGCGGTCGACGGTGACGTTTTATCCGATGTCGGTTTGGGGCTGGTGCGGGATGTCGATCTGGTGATTTGCTGCGTCGACAATCGTGAGGCGCGGCTGTGGATCAATCGAATGTGCTGGAAAGTAAACACGCCTTGGATCGACGGTGGCATTCAGGAAATCAATGGCGTGGCCAAGGTGTTTCGTCCGCCAGCGGGTGCTTGTTATGAGTGTGCGATGACCGAGAACGATTACCGTTTGATCTCGTTGCGCTACAGTTGCCCGTTGTTAAAAAAGGAAGATGTTCAGCAGGGCAAAGTGCCGACGGCCCCGACCATTGCCTCCATTGTTGGCGGCTTGCAAGTTCAAGAGGCGTTGAAGCTGATTCACGATTTGCCGGTGGAAGACGGCCAGGCGATGGTTTTTAACGGAGCGGCGAACAACTTTTATAAAACGCGGTTTGTCCGGCGAGAGGATTGTCTGTCGCATGAAACTTACGAGTCGATCATTGATTTGCCGATCGGCGCAGAATCTCATTCAGCCGCTCAGTTGTTTGGGAGGCTCGCGGATTATCTGAGCGAACATCATCCGGAGTTTGGTTTTGACGCGGCCGCTTTTTCGTTGCTGCTGGATCGCGATTTTTTGGTGAGCTTTGAGTGCCGTAGTTGCCGCGTCACAAAGCCCGTCAATCGGCCGCGGTGTCAGGTGTTGGCGGAGCAGAGCATTTGCGAACAATGCGGGCAAGCGATGCAGCAGCAGTCCGTTTGCGAAGTGAGGGTGACGTCTGATTTGGTCGATCGGAAGTTGGCTGAGCTGGGCGTTCCAAGATTCGACATCGTGAAAGTTTCCGACGGAGCGAGTGAGTTCTACGTTTCACTGAACGCTGATAGGTTCCAGTGGTGAACGCGAATAATATCCAATTTGGTGACGTGAAAGAATTTCAGCCGGAACCTGAATTGCGACCGGATAAAAATGCGCAATTTGTGACGCGGGTTGTGGGTGGTGTTGATGAAAATGAGTTGCCGATTTTTGTTGATTTGGATGTCATGCGCGACATGGAGGCTCATGCCGCCAGCGATACAAAAGTCGAACTTGGCGGCGTGATGCTGGGCAAGCAGTTGCTGGATCAAGACGGCAAACCATTTGTTGTGGTGACCGAAAGTTTGCGAGCGGAGCATTATTTTGCGACCAAGGGTAGTTTCACATTTACTCATGATACGTGGAGCGAGATTACGCGGCGGCGGTCTGAGTTTCATCCGGATTTGCAGATGGTCGGTTGGTACCACACCCATCCCGGTTGGAACGTGTTTTTGTCGGGGATGGATTTATTTATTTGTGACAACTTCTTTAACCGCCCTTTGGATGTGGCGTTGGTGATCGATCCGGTTAACGATGATCGCGGCTGGTTTCAATGGAGGGGGCAGGGCGAGAACGAAAAAAGCGATAAGCAAACCGTTCGGACGGGCGGCTTTATTTTGATGTCGGGGCGACATCGGATGGCAGAACTTGAATACTTTGCGAACCTTTACGAAAAGAAACCAATGAGCAATGACCCTCGATATGCAAGCCACTTCGGCGGCCAAGGCGGACACACGGTCCAGATTGTCGAATCCAAACGGCAGGACATGGTTTTGCTGGGGATGCTCGCGATGCAATTGGTTTTTATGGCGACGATCGTCTACTTCTTGATGGCCGACGGCGGTGCAGACTCGAATGAATCGGCCAGGGATCGACAGCGAGAAACGATTCGGCAGGAAGCCCAGGCCGAACTGCTGGCGATGGTGGTGGCGGGTCAAACCGGTAACGCTGGCTTAGCCGAGGAATTTTCGAAATTGAAGGAGCAAGAATATTTGCTGCGAAAAAATATTGAAGGCCAGCTTGCGGTCGCCGAAAACGAATCGCTGCGCCGCAAGCACGCCGAAGATCGTTTGCAAACGGCCTCGATCGCGACGGATCGCTACAAAACTGATTTAGTGAGATTGAAGCAGGAGCTTGCTGAGGCAGAAGCCAAGTTGGCAAAGGCTGCTGGTGGCAACGAAGTGATGGGCGATGACCAAGCGGCCGCGTACGATTGGGTGTGGTGGTTGGCCGGTGCGTTGGGTTTGTTGGTGATCGGTGGAAGCGGTGGCTACTTTTGGAAGGCTTCGGAAACGCGGTCGCCGCGTCGTCGAATTGCTTTTGAAGATAATGCTGATGCGTTTGACGATTTCGCAGTTGAAACTAGTGACGATGTCGACTTTCAAGATCCCGTCGTTCCAACACAAGTAGGTTAAAATGATCCAGCTGCTGATTTTGATTGCGGTCGTGATTGGATTCGCAAAGTTTTTTCTGTACTTGGGTGCGCGGAATTCGTGGATTGCGGCCTATCAAGAAGTTGGCCGGCGGTACTTGGGCAAGAAATCGGTTAAGGCCGGCGTGAGTTGCCCGACGATTATTTCGCCGCCGACGCTCAGCTTTGGCTATCGCAAGACGCATTGCACCGTAGCCACGCGACGCTTTCGATCGTTTCCGGAGCACCGGCGGGTGACGCAGGCAAGTATTTTGTTGCCATGGAAAGGTGACGATTGGGAAGTCACAACGGGCGAATTCAATCATTGGCGATTGTATGGTGTGCGAGGGAGGAATCGTCTTACGTTTGAGCAGCTCGATTTCCAAGCCAATTTTAAAGCTGCCGCTAAAAATAAGATCGCCGCGAAGAGGCAATTGGATGGCCAAGTACGTTGGCAGATTGAACAGCTTCGTCGCTTTTCAGAAAGTAATCATGTTTGTGTTCAGGTCAGGCATAAAGTGTTGACGGTTTCGGTGCCCGACGATCTTCGTACGTCGCAACGTTTGGACGATTTCGTTCGGTTGAGCTTGAAGCTGTACGATTTACTTTTGTTGACGACTTCGACGGGGGTGTCGTTTATCAAAGACGATTCGGTGGTATTGGTCGAAGAGGTTCAATGTCCCATTTGCAGCGAAAACGTCGAACAGCAAATGGTGGTTTGCATTCGCTGCCAGACGCCTCATTGCCGCGATTGCTGGGAGTACAACGGTCAGTGTGCAACTTACGCTTGTCAGGAAACGCGTTTTTTGGACGCCAGCACATCGGGCGTGCCGAAGGCGATCGGCAGTTGAAGTTCTACGGTTGATGTTTGCACCGATTGCGAATCTTGGGCTCGGTGAGCGGTCGTTTCTCAATCGCCTTTGGTTTCAGACTTCGATTGACGCGGCCGGCTAGCCTACTTGAGAATGTTGGAAATCGTAGGTAGGTTGAAAGCCTGTTAGACGTGTATTTGTCCGCCACTGCGGCGGTGCCTTCCAGCCAAAAACCGACATGCTAGATCTATTTGACAAAATTAATGAATCCGTCGCCTTCATTCGCGAACAATGGTCAGGCGTTCCCAAGGCGGGGATTATTTTGGGCACCGGCTTAGGGCCGTTGGTGGAAAAGATCGATGTCGAGGCGTCGATCGATTATGGCGACATTCCAAACTTTCCCAAGTCAACCGCTTTGTCGCACAAGGGTCGTTTGGTCTGCGGGAAATTGAATGGGCTACCCGTGGTGGCGATGGAAGGCCGCTTGCACATGTACGAGGGCTATCCGCTGAAAGAAATCACGCTGCCCATTCGTGTCATGAAGGCGTTGGGTGCGGACTTATTGGTTTGTTCCAACGCAGTCGGCGGTTTGAATCCTTACTATCGCAAGGGCGACATCATGGTGATCGATGACCAGATCAATTTGATGGGCGACAATCCCTTGATCGGCATCAACGACGATCGCCTTGGCCCTCGATTCCCGGACATGTGCGAACCGTATTCGCAAGAGTTGATCGAGCGAGCGCTGCGAATCGCTCGAGCCAACGACATTGTGGCTCACAAGGGCGTGCTGGTCGCGGTTTCCGGGCCAAATCTGGAAACTCGGGCCGAGTATCGTTTTTTGCGAACGATCGGCGCGGACGTGGTGGGTATGTCGACGATTCCGGAAGTCATTGTTGCCGTTCACGCCGGGATGCGAGTGGTTGGGTTTTCGGTAGTGACGGATCTTTGTTTCCCCGATGCGCTGGAGCCGGCGGACGTGAACGAAATTGTTCGCGTTGCAAATGAAACAGAACCGAAGTTGGCCAAATTACTGTTGGATCTTTTGGCGGAAGAAAACGAGTGACGACGATGATCGAAAAAGTATTGGGTTTGAAATCCCATTTGAGTTTGGCGGTCTTGGTTCTGCTGCTGTCTGGCGGTTGCGAATCAGGCGATAGCGATTCTGAGCAATCGCCTAGTGCAGAAACGGCGCAGGCGACTGCGGGTGACGGCGAGCTTAAATCTGCTGCGGCGATGGATGCAGATCTGGCTGCAAAAGAAGACGGTTCAACCGCCAAGCCAGACGCTGATTTGAAAACGACGGCAGAAGCCAGTGCAGTAACTAAGGAGGAGGCCCAGCGACCGGTCGAGCCCGATTTGAACGATCCGCGATTTCATGCGATCATTAAAGCAGTGGCCGACGAGTATTTGGGATACGGTTTGGTTAATACTCAAGTCAACGAAGTCGCAGTGCCCAAGGTCGCACCTGAGTTGTGCCGCACGGCCTTGCCAGTCATCGAAGCCGAACCCGAACCTCGATTGAGCGGTGCCGATTCAGATGCCGCTCATGGGAAGAAGCTGTACTTTTTGTTTGCCAAAGACATTGCTCACTACACCAATCGCGACGGTAGCGATTCGCCTGTGGGGCAAGCTTTGGTCAAAGAGGCTTGGAGTTCGAAAACGGGAAACCCCAACGCCAGAAATTTGCGAACTCATGCTTCCGCGGTCCGCATTAGCCCGCGAGTGAAAGTTGGCGATCAGATGCTGGAGATTGGCCAACGAACGGATTTGTTTGTCATGGTGAAGCAGGCGGTCGATGCCGATGGGACTGACGAAGGTTGGGTGTACGGCGTTATCGACGCGGACTCTCGTCAAGTAAAATCGGCTGGGGAGGTGGCCAGTTGTATTGCCTGTCACGAGGGGCAAGCCGATCGATTGTTTCGCGATGGAATCCCCGACTGGGATGCAAGGGCCAAAGAGTTGATTGCGGAACCGAATTCGGCCAGCGATGCCAAACCCCAAACGGGCGGCG
>CAZROJ010000052.1:0-2023 GCA_964601665.1 uncultured Pirellulaceae bacterium | reverse complement strand
CGGGCGGCGCAAAAGAGTCTTCCAACGAACCCAATGCTGACAAATGAGTATTTCCAATGTCGACTTGCGGGGCCAAATCGAAGCGGCCAAAGACTTTTTGGACCAACGCTGGGGAAAGCAGCCCAAGTTTGGTGTGATCTTGGGCACCGGCGCGGGAGAGCTTGCCAAGGCGATCGAAGCCGAAGTCGAAATTCCCTACGGCGAAGTTCCTCATTTTCCATCCAGCACCGCGATCGGTCACAAAGGTCAGTTCGTCTGCGGCCAACTTGCCGGTCAAGATGTGATTGCCATGCAAGGGCGATTTCATTTGTATGAAGGCTATCCCGTCGATCAGGCCACGCTACCGATTCACGTGATGCATGCTTTGGGCGTCGAAATTTTGTTCGTCAGTAACGCGTCGGGCGGGATCAATCCGAATTTTTGTAGCGGCCAAATCATGTTGATTCAAAGCCATATCGATCTGATGTGCCGATCAACGCCGGCGATGGCAGGCAGCACCAGCCATCATCGGCCGTTACTACGTAGTGACTGCTACGATGCGAAACTGATTAACGGCGCGGTTGCGACGGCTTTGGAAAATGGCTTCACCGTGCAGCAAGGAATCTATACGGCCATGCTGGGGCCCAACTACGAAACGCGAGCCGAGTACCGTTTTATTCTGAAAATTGGCGGCGATGTCGCTGGCATGTCGACAGTACCTGAAGTAACCGTGGCAGGGAAATATGGCATGCGAGTTCTTGGCATGTCCATCGTTAGCAACGTGGCCAACCCCGACGCGTTACAAGCAACGTCGGGGCAGGAAGTAATCGATGCGGCTTCGATCGCCGCGCCGCAGTTACGGGCGATCGTTGAAGCCGCAATTCGAGACAACTCGGAATAACTCGCATTGGTTTCCAGTGATGTTGTTGATTCAAACAATTACGCTGTCATTCACCGACCAGCGAGGCGAGTTTTTCCAAGTCAACGACATCGGAAAGTGTCGTTCCGATGGCTTTGTCGTTGTACTTGGAATTGCTTGAGTAGATTGTCACTCGAGCGTTGCCGACTCGAATTTCCATTTGCGTTTTGGCGGCATAGCAGATTGGATATTTGTCGTTCAGCTTTCCCAGTTCTTTTTTGGCTGGTTTGTCATCGGCTAAATAGATCATGCATGTGCAAACTGTTTTTTTGTCGCCATCTTTTTTGAAGTTGCCGCTGGCTGAGCCAGAAGAATAATTAAAAGAGGCGTACGATCGTTTCAGCTCGGATGCCGAATCAATGCCCGACTCCCGAAACAGTCCCTCGATGAATGGTTCGAGGTCTTCCTCTTGGTCTTCGTACTTCCGCTGCAATGCGGAGAGTTTGCGTTTGAGTGGCTTCAGGGCAATGGTTCGTTCATCGTTAATGTCTTCGATCGTGATATTGGCGGTCTCGACGGTTGACTTGAGATCGCCAATGCCTTCGGGCGACGTTAGTTCAGCGTTGGACTTCAGTTCCGCCAGCCTTGCCTCGAGTTCAGCAATTTCTTGCAAGCGTTTTGCATTAGCTGTTTTGGGGTTTTCTTTGAGCCAATAAATAATTCGCTGGATCGCATATCTTCGGCTGGAAAACTGTTGCTCGACGGTGCTCTTCTCTGCTTTGAGCGGTTTAAATTCATCGGCATGGGCCTTCACTAGTCCGTCGACTAAAGCCTTCGCGTCGCTTTGTGAAAACGCGGTTGTTGACAAAGTAGCGACGATTAAAAAAGCGACCGCCGCGTGGGTCATCGCCGAAACGTTAAATTGACTAACAGTCATTCTGTCTTTCTCGCATCAAAAATTAATGTAGCCGTTCACGGCGATTGTCGTTTGATTCTTCCAGTCGTTTGATTCTTCCAATCGTAGGCGTGAAGTGGCATTTCGTAAATCGTTTTTGCAGACGTTCGTCGAAGCAAACCCCTTTGGTGGTTCAGGCGATCGGCAGTTGAATTTCTACCGCTGATGTTTGCAACGATTGCGAATCTTGGGCATATTGCCCGGTGTTTTCTAAATCGCCTTTCGCCTTT
>CAZROJ010000051.1:10188-25344 GCA_964601665.1 uncultured Pirellulaceae bacterium | reverse complement strand
TCGTCCTCAGCGCAATCTGCGGACAAATTCTTGAATTCTGGTTCGTGGTTGTGAAAGCATGCTTGGGATGGTTGTCCGCTGATTACGCAGATTTCGCTGATTGTTGTGCGCGCGGAAAATCTGCGTCCTCAGCGCAATCTGCGGATAAATTCTTGAACTCTGGTTGCGGGAGAATTTCGTTGGAGTCAGCCTTACTTTTTCGTTTTTCACAGCCTAAACTAGTTCGGACCGATCGCACAATTTTGCGATTCGACGATGACGCTCGACCGAGCCAACCAAGCAGCGGTATTAGTGGTTATTAGCAAAGATTAGTGTTTGGTTGTCGCCGGGTCATCTGTCACGCCCGGGGGGTGCCATTCGTCTCGGGCATCTTTTTTAATTTTCGAGCTTTGGGAAGTGTTCCTGAACCACGCGATAGAAATCTTGGCTGGTTTCAATCTTGGCAATATGCGTGCGGAAATTTCTGGCTCCGCTGCGTCCTTGGGCGTAACAGCAGGCATAGCGTCGCATCAGCTGAGCACCTTTTTCTTGGCCGAAGCGTGAAACGATCAGGTCGAAATGACGAAGCAGAAGTTGTCGCTGTTCGCCGAGCGTTGGGTCGGACGGGACGTCCGCTCCTTTGATCGCCGCCGCACATTGAGCGAATAGCCAAGGGCGGCCGAGGCAGGCTCGAGCGATCATTACTCCGTCGACGTCGTAAGTTCTGAAGGCGTGGACAACTTTCGCGGCACAATCTAAATCTCCGTTGCCAATCAAAGGAATCGATTTGAGAAACGGTTTGATCTTTGATATTTCGTCCCAGTCGGCGTGACCGCGGAACATCTCTTGTGCGGTTCGACCATGCACAGTCAGCGCCGCCGCACCCGCTCCTTCGACCACTTGAGCGATATCAATGGCATTGATTAGGTCTCGCGTGCAGCCCAATCGTATTTTGGCCGTGACCGGAGTAGGTGCACAAGATTTGACGACGGCCGAAATGATTTGCCCCATTTTGTCGGGTGTGCCGAGCAAGTAGCTGCCGCTTTTCGCTCGGTTGGTTACCTTCTTCACCGGGCATCCAAAGTTGATGTCCACGACACTGACTTGATATTCGTCTACCAAACGCCGTCCGACCTTGGCCAATGTTTCTGGATCGTTGTCCCAGATTTGAACCGCCAACGGCCGTGGTTCATTGCGCACACCCCACAAGCGGTCGGGATGTTCGGGCGTATTTTCATCCAGCCACGCAAATCCGCTTGCGTTTACCATTTCGGTAGCCAATAAACCGGCACCGCCGTAATCTCGCACGATTTGCCGAAATGCAAAATTGGTGTAGCCGGCCATGGGTGCTTGCAGAATCGGCGGATCAACGATTAAGTCACCCAACTTGATTGGATTGATTTTTGGCAAGTCGTTTGATTGCGATGTTTCGGTTGAAGCCAGCATGCGGTTATTCTCACTTCCAGCGTGCTACTGCGCCCAGCCCTGAAATCATTTTTGAATCCGTCTGCGGTTATCGGACAGCCGACAAATTGAGTACACTTGTCGCTATGAGCAAATCACGCAAAAAAGATGACTCGGCGGCCAAAGCGCCCAAGGAAAACGAAGCGGAAGCTCTAACGCCTTTTCAGCAGGCCGCGGCGAAAGTCCGCACCTTTCCAACTTGCCCGGGCGTCTACTTGATGAAAAATGCCGCGGGCGTGGTGATTTACGTTGGCAAAGCGACTAATTTGCGTTCTCGAGCCGGCAGCTATTTCCTGAAAGCGGCTCGGGTCGACAGTCGAACGGCACCGTGGGTATCCGAGATCGCGGACGCGGATTTTATGGAAAGCGAAAGCGAAGTTGATGCGCTGCTGGTTGAATCGCGGTTGATCAAAGATATTCAGCCGCAGTACAACAAAATCCAAAAGGACGATAAATCGTTTCCGTATTTGCAGATTTCCACTTACGAGGATTTCCCCCGCGTCGAAATTACTCGGGAGCCCGAAAACGCTGGCGTGAAGCTGTACGGGCCGTTTGCCAGTGCTGGTTCGCTGCGCGGAGCGGTGCAAGTCTTGCAGCGGATTTTCAAATTTCGCACGTGCAGTTTGGACATCGATGCCGGCGACGAAAAATGGCGTTGGTACCGGCCCTGTATTTTGGCCAGCATTAAGCAGTGCACAGCTCCTTGCAATATGCGTGTCTCTCGGGAGGATTACCGCAAAGACATTCGTCGCCTGCAAACGTTTTTGCAAGGTAACAAGTCCAAGCTGTTGAAGGAGATGAAAGCGGAAATGCTGGAGTCTTCGAAGGCGTTGGATTTTGAAACGGCTGCCAAGCTGCGTGACGAAATTCAATTGCTGGAGACGCTGGACCGACGAGGCGAACTGGACACGCACGAACAACCTGAAGTGTTCCACATCGATCCAAAGAAGGGTTTGGAAGGACTGCGGCGCGTGCTCAAGTTATCCGAGACGCCGCGTTCGATCGAGGGCGTCGACATTGCTCATCTGGGCGGCGGCGAAACAGTTGCCAGTTTGGTCAAGTTCATCGATGGCGTCCCCTTCAAGCCCGGCTATCGCCGCTTCAAAATCAAAAACGTCGACGGCATCGATGACTTTAAGAGTATCAACGAAGTCGTGGCGAGGCGGTTTAAGCGATTGTCAGATGAACAAGACGCCTTTCCAGATATCCTGTTGATCGACGGCGGCAAGGGGCAGCTGAGCAGTGCGGTGGCGGCTTTTGAATCGCTGGACATCACGCCGCCGGTTTTGATTTCATTAGCGAAAAAAGAAGAAGAGATTTTTCGGCCCGGCGAGTCGGAATCGATTCGGCTGAGCCGTCACGCGTTTTCGCTGCGACTGCTGCAGTACGTGCGCGATGAAGCCCACCGTTTTGCTCAGCACTATCATCACATTTTGCGAAGCAAGTCGCAGTTTGAATGATGGATTTGCTGACGACGCAACACGCGAGTGCAGACACCCTTAATTTCGCGCGGTTCATGTTGTCATCACCAAGCAACCAACAGCGAACAAGCGATCGCTTTGAGTGCATAGAAAAAGCGGAGCAGCTTGAAAGCCACTCCGCTTGAATTTTACTTTGAGACCGTTGAGACCGTTGAGGCCCTTGAGACGCATGGGAAAAGCGTGTTTGGGCAATCGAAGCTGCCCGAACACCATTTCGCTTTGACTACTCGGCTGCGCTTTCAGTCGATTTTTCAGACTTTTCTTCAGTCGACTCTTCGGCCTTTTCTTCGGTTGCTTCTTCAGCAGGAGCATCTGTGGCGGCAGAAGGCGAAATCAGAGGACCGGCTGAGCCAAGTCCACCCTTCAGGTTGGCAGTAGCGATGTTACTCGCACCTGAGGCACTGCTGACCGAGCCAGACTCGGCTGCTTCTTGCTTCTGAGCTTTCGCTTCTTCTTCGGCCGTCCAGTCAACTCGCCGACGTGACAAGCCAATCTTTCGCTCGTCCGTGTCGACTCGCAAAACCTTGACTTCTAGCTCGTCGCCAACGTTGACCAACTCTTCTGGGTTTTCGATCTTGTCGTCCGAAAGTTCCGAGATGTGCAGCAGGCCTTCGAGACCGTCTTCCAGACCGACAAAGACGCCGAAGTTAGTGATCTTCGTGACCTTACCGGTGATCTTCTGACCCGGAGCGTAACGTTCTGGAATATCCGAGTTCCATGGATCGTCAGCCATTTGTTTCAGCCCCAACGCGATTCGGCGGCGATCGGTGTCGACCGACAAAATTTTGCAGGAAAGCTCTTGGCCTTTTTCCAACACTTCGTTCGGGTGGCTGACCTTGCGCGTCCAAGACATATCTGAAACGTGCAACAAGCCATCGATGCCTTCTTCCAATTCGATGAACGCACCGTAGTTGGTCAGGTTGCGGACCTTTCCGGTAATTTCTTTGCCGGTTGGGTACTTCTCTTCGACTTTGTCCCATGGGTTTTCTTGAGTCTGCTTCATACCCAGTGACATTTGTTCGCCGGACTTGTCGATACCCAAAACCGAAACCTGAATCTCGTCACCAATGTTGACCAACTCGTTTGGATGGTTAACACGTTTGACCCACGACATTTCCGAGATGTGAACCAAGCCTTCGATACCAGGCTCGAGCTTCACAAACGCACCGTAGTTCATCACGTTGACAACTTCACCGTTGTTAACGCTACCGATTGGGTACTTCTCTTCAACGTTGTCCCATGGGTTAGGCAGCAATTGCTTGAGGCCCAACGCGATCTTGATTTTCTCGCGATCGATGTTGAGGACTTTGACCTCCAATTCCTCGTCCATCGACACCATTTGCGATGGGTGAGAGATTCGAGTGTGAGACATGTCGGTGATGTGCAGCAGGCCGTCGATGCCACCAAGGTCAACAAACGCACCAAAGTCGGCGATGTTCTTGACCACACCTTTGCGGACTTGGCCAATTTCCAATTCGGCCATCAGTTTTTGCTGCGAATACGTACGTTCTTTTTCGATCAACGAACGACGCGAAACAACAATGTTTCGACGCTGCGTATCGATTTTAAGAACTTCACATTGCACAACGCGGCCGATGTAATCGCCGATGTCGCCCGGGCGGCGGATGTCGACTTGCGAAGCAGGCAAGAAGACTTGAACGCCGATATCGACCAGCAAACCACCTTTGATTTTTCGTGTACACGTACCGGTAACGATGTGGCCTTCGCCAACTTTCGAAACCACGTCGGTCCACTTGCGGATGATGTCCGCTTTTTCTTTACTGACGGCGATCAAACCGGACGGATCGTCGGCGCGACCTTGTTCGTCTTCCAGATCTTCGATTAAAACGCTGACCGATTGGCCAACTTCTGGCTCAGGTTCAGTTTCGGACCACTCGCTGCGCGGGATGGTGCCTTCACTCTTGAAACCGACGTCGACGACGACGTGGTCGTTGGCGACTCGAACGATCTTACCTTCAACGATTGCGTTGAGTTCGAACTTCTGATCGACATTGCCTTCAGGGAATAAAAACTGACCCAAATCGATATCGTCGAGTTCATCCATTGAATCGGCGTCAAAGATTTGACCCAATTCGTCTTCGATTGCTTGATCTTCGAGAGAGTGAATAAGAATACGGTTTACCATAGCGAGAAATTGCTCAGCTGCGATCGGGGGACTGAAGCCCGGGCAGTGGGGTTGCATGCCAAGTGGCACGTCAGGGATTAAAATTAAAACGATCGAAATCAGCCGGTTCGAGCGGCGGTTTTAGCCAATACCAGTCTGGCAGACGGTCCGAAATCAATCACAATGTTCAAAAACGTAGCAGAAGCTCGGTTGTTTCGTCAAGCGATTTCTGAGCTTTTGGTCAACTCGGACCAAAATCAGTAAACTAATTGCTTATCCCAAAACTCAAAAATGCCCGCGGCTAGCGCCGTCGGCTCACTCGTTGCGGGATAAGCAATAAACGTTACCACGATCGCTAAACGTTACCACGATCGCGTTACTCAGATTTTCATTACCACAACAGAGTGTTTCGGCTCCACTTTATAGCAGGCTTAGCAAAACATGGCGTTCCCCCTTAAATCCTCTCGGCTTTCCCGCTTTTTCACTGGTAATCGTGTTCGTTTGCTGTTTACCAGTGTCTCAATCGCGTTGCTTGGGATTTCCCAGCCCGGCTGGTCGCAGTCCAACGATGCCCCGGCGACGGCTCAGAAGCCTCGCGGAACGACCGCTGGCAAAGCACCTCAAAAGGCTGAATCAGGTACCGATGTTCAAGCCGATGCGATTCAATTCGATCCGAACCAAACCGAGCCCTTGCTGGCAATTAACCGTCAGCAGTTGGTCAACCGGCGGCTCGCCTACCGCCCCGTTTTTGAACTCTCCGCCGACGGCAAGCTAATCAATCGCCGGGGCAGTACAACCGAAAAAACAATCCAGCTGACGCCCGAGGAGACTCAGTCAATTCTGCGACAGGCGATTAACGAGGCCAAATTTTTCTCGCTGGACGGTGCAACATTTCAAAAGCAATTTGCAAAAGCGGCCATGGGCAACAAAAGTTTCCGCGTCAAGGACCAAGTGATCACCAAGGTCGAAGTAAAAGTCAAGCAAGGGCAAAAAACGTTGGCCATCCGCGGCTACAGTCTGGCTCGGCTAAAATTAACTGAGCTGACTGATTTCCAAAAGCTGACGGCCGTCGAATCGATGTGCGAATACTTGATCGCCAAAAACGTTGTCGGAGACCGAGCTCCGGTGGTGCTCGCCGCGATCAATGCGGAAATCAAAAAAAGAAAGTTGTCCATGCGAGAAGTTAAAGCCAAAGATTTACGAGCGGCCTACGAACGAAAAGGCGGCAGGTTTCAGGCTCGCTATCTTGGCCTGACAAAACCCAATGTTGACGCTGAAACCAGCAAAGGGACGGACGAAAAGTTCGAAGCCAAGCCGATTCAAATTACTTACTTCGTCAAAAGCGAAGGAGCCGAGCCGACGATTCGGTTTTTTGGCAACACCGGAGAATGACAAAGCTCGGGTACCCGAACAGCCACCGTGGTTCGGTTTAGAATATCTTGGAGGCTTCCATGCGACCTTGCAATCAATGCCGCCAGCCAATCGAAAACAACCAGCAACTGTGCGACGATTGCGAGCAATCCAATCGTGAAAACGGTATTCAGGCCAAGCCGCCCGTTTCGATTTCTCCCTTCGATCCCAACGACATGAAGCCGGTGCCGCTGGACGCATCGTTGAACGTCATGTTGCTGATGATGGGGCTGTGCTGTGCTTGCATTGGTCTATTGGTCGGTATTCTATGCGGCAACATTACCTATGCGGTTTTGGGATTCCTCGGCGGCTGGCTGGTTGCCGCCATGCTGCTGCCGATGTTTCGGTAAACAGACAGTGCTTGCCGATCGCTTGTTACAGCTCGGGAGAACGAGGCTCCCGCCGAGCCATCGCGTCAGGAGCAATGAACTGTCGCGGCAGGAGCCTTGTGCTGTGGAGCGTTTATTTCGGAAACGGCCGGATGCCCAGCAACATTTCCGCTCGTTCGGTCAGCGGCCGTTCGACCAGATCTTGCTCGGTAAATTCAGTCAGATGCGTTTTGAACAGGTCGTAAACTTCCTGACGTCCTAAACTTGTGTCGACTTCGATGCACTTATCTTGCTGTTTGAAAAAGTCAACGATCGGCAGCGTTTCGGCTTTGAAAATATCAAACCGCTGCTTCAAAGCCTCGACGTTGTCATCGCTGCGGCCGGTGTATTTCGCTCGAGCCAAAATTCGTTTTTCCAGTACGTCGTAGGGGCATTCGAAATAGATCATCTTGGGCAGTTCAACCTCACGCCCAAAACATTCGAACCAGCCTTCCATGTTATTTGGCGAACGCGGAAAACCGTCGAGCAAAAAATTATTTTTGCCGGTTGTACGAGTGAACGTCTCCATGGCGTTAGTCAGCACCTTCATTGTGATTTCGTTAGGAACCAAATTGCCACCGGCCAGCAGGTCCGAAATGGTCTTGGCATGCGGTCCGCCGATCTCGATTTCGTTGCGGAGCATCTCGCCCATCGAAAGATGTTTCCAGCCCAATTGGGATTCGGCCAGTTCGCACATGGTCCCTTTGCCACTACCAGGGCCACCGATCACAAAGACCACGTTGGGTGCGGGGCAAGGCAGACGCGGATCAAAATAATGGATCACGACTTGCGGAGCCGGTGCGACGCCTTTTTTGTAAACATGCCACTCGCGATCGGTCGGCGGTAGTTCGTCGTCGCAAGTCATGTCGTAAGCCAGATGTCCATCGAGCCGACAGATCCGCCATGACTTGTAGCTATTCGAATACGACAAAGCCGGGCTGCGTTCGCTTTTGCCGTCGGCTCGATCCCAAGCCATTTTTCCGTTCCAATAGCCAAGGCTCGACAGCGTACCCGATTCGGACTCGGCCGGCGGAGCAGTCGAGGGTACGAACAGCCCATCGACTTCTGGCAGCCCAGCACCGGAGACTTCAATGAAAAACGTGTTTGAGGCAGGTTGCTTGTCGTCCATGATGGAGGCAGTTGTTTAAAAAGGCCGAAATTGAATGAGGATTTGGAGTGAAAGCCAAACCGTTCTGCGTTGGAAAAGCTAGTGTCAGCGTTGGCGTGTGCTGCGTCAAGTCAAACGCTCGACCACCCCAATGAGCCGTGATCGCGTAAGCGGCCGGGTGCCACGATGATTGGCTGGCCGCACAAACATTTCAATTACCAAACCCTTTCGAAACCAACTCGCCGACACGTTACCGCGTCAAAAAAATGCAAACGAAAAAGGCCGGCTGATTTTCACCAGCCGACCTTTTTGTTTTTTGTGAAATGCCCGGGGACTAACGTCCAGCGGCTCATTTTGCAGAAGACTTAGTTCGCACTGACAACGTACTGAGCCTCAAGCCACTTTTCGACGCGAGTCAAAGAGTCTTGCAGGTGAGCACGTGTGTAAGCGTCGTACTTGTCAATCTTAGAAGCCTTTTCCAGCTTTTCTTTGATCTCGCGAAGCTTCAATGTTGCCAAATTTGAAATTGGCTTCATCGCAGCCGAACCCGAACGAGCCGATCCGAGGTCAAACAAACGCTGGATGTACTCCGACTGCAGGTTTCGGCGTAGCGAAGAAATCGCTGGTTCGCGTTCAGTGAACTTGCCGTTAGGAGCTTCGTCTAGCTCTTTCCAAGCCGCTTCGGAAACCGTGTCCAAAACTTCTTTCAACGTTAGCGCGTCTTGGTCCGAAGGAACTCGGAACTCGTTGTCGTAGATGCGACGCAGAGTTGTCGGGCCGAGCAATTGCGACATCGCGGTCGCTTGAATGCCCATGATGCGATCGTGGACAGGCCACGCTGGCTCGCTGAACATCGAACGGCTGAAGTAATCAACCGTCATGTGGTTCAGCAAGTCTGGCGTCAATCCATAAGCGTCATCAAAAAACGTGTTGTCGATAACGAAGTTCATCGCATCGCGTTGACGTTCGGTTTCGACGACTTCGATCGGCGTGCGTCCGTTTGGATCTCCTTTGCGATCGCGGTGAACGTAGGTTCCACCCAACCAGTTCGCCATCATGGAAACGGATTTGGTTTGAAGGCCAAGCGTCATCAAGTAACCGCTACGAGCTTCTTTCCAGCCGTCGCCGTCTTTGACGATTTTGTCGACCAAAATTTTGCGATGCTTCTTGGCAAACGCGACTTGGTCTTTGGCAAAGTTCAACGGGTTTTTGCCAAAGTCGTAGCGTCGAGCCAAGGGGTCCGGTCCGGTCGTGTCCTCGTCCGAGCAGAAAGCCAATTCAGGTTCGGCCACTCGCGACAAAATCTTTGGAAGCTTCTTGTCGTTCAGCGTGTAACCGTACTCGATCGCCCACTCGTCGTAGGGACCAACACCGATCATCGCCCAGTCGCCTTGGATTTCGCCATTTTCAACTTTAAAGTTGGTTGGGATGTAATCCATGACGCTACCGGCGAGCGTTTTTTTGCCTTTGAAATCTTCCGAATTCATTTCAGCGATCTCGTAAACCGAAGACGCTTTGAAGTTGTGACGGAGTCCCAAAGTATGACCGACTTCGTGAGAAACAAGATCTGCTAACAGTGGGCCGATGAACGATTCAGGCATGCCGTCGAGCATTTGTTCCTTGTCTTCATCGTTCTCTTTGTCCTTTTTGTCGCCGTCTTTTTTATCCTTGTCTGCGTCTTCTTTTTCTTCGTCCAGCATCGACAGCATTGCCAATCGCATCAGGCCAACGTCAAAGCGACGTCCCTCGGCAGCCATACAGATGCCGTGACGATTGCTGACTCGGCTGCTCATGCCTTCCAGCTCAAGCTGACTCGTGCTGTTTTCCAGCTTCGCCCAAGGCTTGGCAGCCTGTGAGTTTTGTTGGTGCTGGTAAGCCAATTGCTGGCGAACAAAATCTCGCTTGGACGGATCGGCCAAACGAACGCGCGGGTCCCAGTTGGGGTGTTTGGCAAACCATTCGTAGGTTTCAGGAGTCATGCCGTCCATCGCAATTTCAGGCAGCATGTTCGAGAATTGACCTTCGAAAACGCGAATCCAACCGTCCGTCAAAACGATGTCGGCGTCCAGAATTTCACCGGTCAACGGATTGACGCGGCTCGGGCCGATCGCAGTGCTGATGTTGTTATTCAACCAGCGGACAAAGTTGTATCGAACGTCTTCAGGGTCTTTATCGCGGTGTTCGGGATCCGAACCGTCACGGACTTCGATCGCGTTTTCAATTCCGATATTTTCGAACGCTTTGTTCCAAGCCAAGATTCCTTTGCGAACCCAGCGTCGATAGCGAACGGGCGTTGTGCCTTCGATGTAGAAAATGATCTTCTTTGACGGAGGGCTCAACCGAAGATTCGGTTTTGCTTTGGTCAGGTGCCAGCGATTGATGTAACGGACATTCACGTCGTCGCGATCGTACTTTCCGTAGTCGCGGTACTCAGTCGTGAAGTAACCAATTCGCTCGTCAGCCTTACGCGGCTTGTAGCCTTTGGAGCCAGTGACTTTGCTGATCGAATAGTGAATCGTTTTGAGAACACCGCCGGAAACGGGTACTTCAAAGGCAACCTCGACGTTGTTTGCAAATGCTTTGGCTTTTTTGATCGTTACCAACGAGCTATTTGGGCGAACGTTGACGAACGTCGATGCGTTACCGACCAGCAAATTGTCCAAATCGATGACCGGACCGTATTTACCTTTTGAAACGATCGGCAAGCTCAGCAACACGCGGTCGGTGAACAGTCGATCGACAGACGATTTGGATTCAGCATCCGAACCTTTGATCGCCAGGTTCTCACGGACCAATGCAATTCGTTTTCCATAACGTTTCCAATAAACGTAATAGGCAGTCGACTGCAGGCCAGCGAAAACTTCGCCACTGGCAACCGTCGGTGCGATGAATTGGCGTTCTTTGGTGTAGTTCTTTGGCAGTTCGGCCAGCATCTGGCCAGTCTTGCTGTTTTTCCAAAGTCGCATGTAAGGCGTCGAGCCATCGCTGGTTTTGACTTCGGTGAAATCCTTGGTGACTTTTTCAAGCGGCGGAAATTCCGGCTTGGGCTTTTCTGGTTTGGCGTCGTCGGCGGATACGCAAACATTGATTGTCAAAATCAGCGTGAGGCAAAGCAAAGACGCCAGCGGAAAGCGGCGGATTAATTGCATGAAAATACTCCTTGGTGCGTTTAGTGAGCTGGGTTAGGGCGCCGCGTTTACGCGGCTTTCGGAAACAATGCCTCATGTTAAATGAGGCTGGGTATCTGTAACTGTCTTACAACCACAAAACTCTACCGATGATTCGGATTAGAGCTGTAAATTTGATTATTCGCTTCCAATCGTTAATTGCTAAACACTTCCGAGATCGTTTTTGTATTTCCAGCAATTTTGAAAATGCCAATGATCGTTTTGACTCGCCGTCGACGCCAAGGCTTAAAACCTTGGATCGATGGACTTTGAATCGTTGGACATTGAATCGCTAGTTAAGCAAACAAAAAAAAGCAAACAAAAAAAACCACTCCCGCGAGTAGCAGGAGTGGCCTTTTATCTGTGCCTCAACCCTTCGTGGTTTTGGCAGAGTCTCGTTTTGCATCGAATGCTGCAGTCGCCGTTCGAAAGTTTAGTCTTCGATCGGTGTCACGTTTTCAGCACGAGGTCCTTTTGGACCTTGGCCTTCAACGTAAGTGACTGCCATTCCTTCACGAAGATCGTCGAAACGAACTCCTTCAACGTTGGACGAATGGAAGAACATGTCCTTGGGTGTGCCTGTTTCGATGAAACCGTACCCTTTGTCCGTCAACCGTCTGATCTTGCCTTCAGCCATCTACCAAATCTCAAAAAAGTGAACTTGTGCAGTTCGGAAAGTCCCGACCGCGACTCCAAGGTAACGGATTTGAACCAAGAAGCAAGAAAAACGGTCAACAATTCAAAAGAAATCGCCAAACGCCAGAGCTTCCAAATACGTTTGGTTTCGAAACAAACCGGGCGAAACCGTTTTCTTGGCCATTCTTTGGCATTCTCGCCCCGTTTTCGAACCGCGAATCTGGGGTGTCAATCGATCGAAAAATAGTCAGCCGACTGATAACTACCCGTTTGCTGCTTAACAATTTGCATCAGAACATCGTTGGCCAGCGAGCTTGCTCCAAACCGAAACCACTCGTTGGTCAGCCAATCATCGCCCAGCGTTTCTTTGACCATGATCAGATAATGCAGCGCCAGTTTTGCTTTGGAAATGCCGCCCGCGGGCTTCATACCGACCATTCGGCCCGTCTGAAAATAGTAATCGCGAATGGCTTCTAACATCACCAAGGTGACCGGCATCGTCGCCGCAGGTTTAATTTTCCCTGTCGACGTTTTGATGAAATCTGCGCCCGCCGCCATCGCGATATCGCTGGCCAATCGAACGTTGTCCAGCGTGCCCAGTTCACCGGTTTCCAAAATCACTTTGAGTCGCGCCTGCCCGCAGGCTTCCTTCACCGCCACGATTTCATCAAAAACGTACTGGTGGTCGCCGGCATGAAATCGACCGCGGCTAATGACCATGTCAATTTCGTCAGCGCCTTGGTCAACCGCCATAGCAACGTCTTCCAGCTTGATCGGCAACGAGCTATTGCCGCTGGGAAACGCGGTGGCCACCGAAGCGATTTTGATGCCCGTCCCTGCCACTTCCTGCTTGGCGACGTTCACAAAATTTGGATAGACGCAAACCGCCGCCACCGTTGGCAAGCCTTCCACGGCGTCATGCAAATGCTTGGCCTTGTAACAAAGCTGTTTGACTTTCCCGGCGGTGTCCATGCCTTCGAGCGTCGTCAAGTCGATCATGTTCAGGACCATCTTCAGCCCTTGAAGCTTGGCTTCTTTTTTGATGCTCCGCTTGGTAAAGCGTGAAGCTCGTTCTACGACTCCGACTTGATCGACCGTTGGAGAATTGGATCGGAAGTTTTGAGTGGTAAGTTGCATGGTGGTGGGGAAAGAAAAATTCGTAGATTGTCGTCGAGCCACTTATTCTACCACACGAAAATCGCGAGCGGCGAAATTTAGCCGAAGCGTTGGATTCGAACCGCCAATTTTCAACTCGCGGCACGGCTTGGCGACTGAGCTTTGAGAGGTAAGGCGGCGAGTTGGCAGCAAATTCGAATCGCGTGATAGGGTGAGTCACGAAGTAACTCCCGTTTTTTGTCGTGGATCAGGCAACGAGTCCGACCGGGAAATGAAACTGCAGGACTCGTTGCCTCGTCTAATAGGCTTGATGTCATAAATCCAAAATTAGCCACCTATTCCTTGACCATTCCTAATTCCTAATTCCTGAGGCCTAGCGCCTCCCCAACGCTTAATTTTAGGGTGGCCGTTTTGCCGATAGCCTCGGTTGCAACAGCGAAAACCGTGGCTATCGGGCTGTTGACTTAGTCAAATTCGAAAACATAGTGTTAGCCGTTTGGGCGATAGCCTCGGTTGAGTGGCGTGAGAACCGGGGCTATCGCCCAACGGCTAACTAAATCAACAAACCGCTATCGCCAAAACGGCTTAAATCTACTATTCCAAGTTTAAGCTTTGATGCCAGCACTACGTTAATTTTGGAGCTTGCCGCGAGATCAGCACGACTTCGTCGGAAGCTGCGAAGATGTAATCGGTGGGGTTAATGTTGGGTGGTTGGTCGGGGGAATGGACGGCGACCAAAATCGAGTCGTGCTTGGTCCGCAGTTCAATTAGTTTTTCGTCAAAGCTCTTGCCAACCCAACTGGTGGGGACTTCCACGCGGTAAAATTCGTTGCCTTGATCGTACGTCAATAGCTCAGCCACGACATTCGCCAAGCCTCGTTTCATGGCCGCTTGAGCCAAAACGTGAGCGCCGTATTCGCTGGTGACAACAAAGTCGTTCACGTTTCCGGCTTCTAAGTGCGACGCGTAGTTTCGGTTGACCAGTTCGGCGCAAGTGTAAACATCGTGATTGATTTTTTCGACCGTCAACGCCGCCAAGATCGTCCGCGCATCGGCGTCTTGTTGGCTGCGGCCGCCGGTGGTGTCGGTCAAAACCAAACACGTTTTGGCTCGATCAATTCCCGCCCGACGCAGCGCGCTAACTCGAGTAAAATCATCATGGACAAACATCACACCGGGCAGCGATTTGACGTCTTGGTCAAACGATTCGGTATCCAGTTCGGTAATCACGACAATCGGCACCCGCCGCGACGTCTGGCTGGCTCGATACTCGTCAATAATGATTTTGGTTTTTTGCGTCCATCCGCAAATGACAATGTGGTCCGACAACGCATCCCATTCCACGACTCGACCTTCCCTTCGCATACGATCGACCATAAAGGCCGAGACGGTGCCCGCGAAGATGGCGAAAATCGTCATCCCGGCGAACATTAAAAACAAAGTTACAATTCGGCTGCTGGTTGTTTTGGGTGGCCCCGGAATCGGTTCGCCCGCCAGCAGAGTATAAATGCTGTACCAAAATGATGACTGCAGAGTGAATTCGTTTTGAACGTCATCCTCATTGGCTGAAATCAAATTTGTTTGGTTTCCGGTTTGCTCGGCCGCCGATCGAGCCTCAATAGAACCCGTTGTGCCTGTCTCGACTGACTGTCGTGATTTTTCGTTTTCGAAGTGCGTGATGGCGACGGTTCCAAACAGCACCGCGACCACCAACATGCCGCTGACGATGATGAAGTCGGCGGCGCTATTGCGAAAGATACTCGGATAGTGCGTCGACAGTCTTGCAAAAATTCCCAGCAAACGCAGCAGGCGAATCAATCGCAATAACCTCAAAGCACGGGCCGAGCGGAAGATGCGGAACATCGGGATCGTCGCCACAATGTCCAGCCAAAATTCCGAAAAGAACGCTCGTTTGGAACTGGCCGCCAAAAATCGCAGCGTCAGTTCGACAATGAATATG
Source organism: uncultured Pirellulaceae bacterium (assembly GCA_964601665.1). GTDB lineage: Bacteria > Planctomycetota > Planctomycetia > Pirellulales > Pirellulaceae > Mariniblastus. Next base: position 10,530 of record CAZROJ010000051.1, on the reverse strand, counting down.
ACAGTGATGCCTTCGTTCAACCATCCGATCAGATTCAGATGCGAAAGGTCAAGCAGACCGAACGCGGTTTGGGCCGGAACCCCTTTGAGCGAAAACTCGGATTCCAACCAAAACTCGACCAACGTCATGCAGACCGACAGCAGGACAAGCACGCCAATGAAAATCTCAACCCACGCGCTGTTGAAAAAACGGTTCAGCCGCACTTGCCACGGCTGCAGCTTGTTTCGTTCTTCGAATTGGCGATGGGTTTCTGGCAACGGAATGGCGGATTGAGACGAAGGGAGATTGAACGAGTGGAATTTGTTTTTGCTATGTTTTCCGAGTACTACCCCGAGTACTACC
>CAZROJ010000051.1:5946-10088 GCA_964601665.1 uncultured Pirellulaceae bacterium | reverse complement strand
TGGTTTTTGCGTCTCAAACAATTTTCGCAAATGATAATGGTGCTTGCCAAGTTTGCCGCCATAGTTTCCGGCGCTGATGGATACGATGCCCTCGCCAACGGCCGCCTCGACACCCACCTTAACCGCCGCACCGACCGAATCAAAATCAGTGCCGTCGATCACGATCTCGTAAACGCAATTCACCTCTGGCGGCAAATTCGATTCGACTCGCCCTTTCAGCGTCGGGCAAAACGCGTGCGATGTTGACGCGACCAACGCTTTGTAGCGCGACCCCACTTTGCTGCCGCTGCGAACGACGCCGCCGGGAAAGGGCGTGATCACGTTTGCCAGTTTGGCGATTTCGTCGACCGCTTTTTCAGCCGCCGTCAATCCGTTGATTTGAGTTGTCGATAGAATCAACAGGTTGCCGCCAGCGACACCCTTGGCCACGCCAATCTTGTCCTCGCAAATAAATTCGCCATCCATCACGGGGACTCGCCAAAACCGCCTATCCGCGATCAATTTGCTCTTTTGATAGCCGTCGCCAAAAAAACGAAGCTGGTCGCCCAACGCGATTTTCTTTGCAGCAAATCCTTCCAAGGCCTCGTTTGCCTCAGAAGCCGGCAACCCGTCAAAAACAGCAGTCGTTGGGCAAGTCATCAAGCACTGGCCGGCCCGTTTGACGATCGCTTTTTGAAGTGCTTCGGTCGAAAATGCAAACAGCAGCACGCTTGCGCCGGGGCGGCCGTCGAGCGTTTCTGCGGCATCGACCCAGCCTTCAAAGCCAGCTTCGGCATCACAGGCGATGACCGAACTGCCGTAGCCGCAGACTTCGTTGATCGCGGCCGTCAACCAGCGGCGGTTGATGGCGGTGATGACCAGACGCGTGAATCGCATGCCGAACGCTTCGGCGAACGTGTCTTCGATGAAGGTAGATTTAATTTGCAAAATGAATGCTCAATTTTGGGCGACTTTGCGGCTGACGGTTTCGCGGTTATTAGTTTAGGATGACAGCCAAGTTTTCACCACCGCTTCATTGATTTGCCGTCCGTATTGCTAATTCCATGTGGGTTCACAAGCACCACCAACGGTCATACGTCATCGCATTCGCTCAGCTTTTGGTCCGCTGGTTTTTTCGGGTGCTAATGACGTTGCTGTACCGAGTCCGTGTTTACGGCCTTGAAAACTACCCGGAGACGGGCAGCATTCTGATCTGTTGCAATCATCAGAGCTTTTTGGATCCGATCATTTTGGGTGTCAGCTGTCCGCGGCCGCTTAATTATTTGGCTCGCAAAACACTTTTTCGATTTTGGCCATTGCGATTGTTTTTGGAATTAAACGACGCGATTCCGATCGACCGAGAGTCCGTGGGCTTGGCTGGAATCAAAGAATCGCTGCGACGGCTCAAGCGAGGCGAAACGGTTTTGATGTTTCCCGAGGGAACGCGAACGATCGACGGCGAACTGCTGCCCTTCAAACCGGGCTTCGACGTTTTGGCTCGACGGTCGAAATCGATTCTGCTGCCGGTGGCGCTGGATGGTTGCTACCAAGCGTATCCCCGCGAGGCGAAACTGCCGCGGTTGGGACGAGTTACCGTGGTGATTGGCGAGCCGATTGCTTTTCAAGATTATCAGCATCTTGCGCCGGCCGAGACGAAGCAATTGATGGAGCAACGGATGGCCGAGTGTTTTGCAACGGCCAAAAGTAAACGCAAAGAACGCCAGCGAATCTGGAGCGGCAAACAGAGGCCACGGAAGCCAATTTGATTTTCGAGACGCCCGAACAACTTGGCCTAGCGGAGCTCGAACGTGACCTGCCAGTGATCGCAGTCGGAATAATAATTCCAGTATTCATCTTGCTGGGGCGACGCAGATCCGTTGACAGTTTTGCTGGAAACGGTAGTCAGCTCTGGAGCGACCGTGATTTCGGAGGCCCAGCGAGACGTCAACCCAAACGCCTTGTTGAAAACGTTCCGGCCGGCCGCGATCGAGTCCTGAAGACAGCGAAGTTTTGCGATCTGCGTTGGGATTTGCAGGGAGCCCACACGCTGCGAAATATCTTGGTGCATGGTCCACCATTGAACCAAACCAAGATTGTGAACCGTTTTGATGGCTGCCGTTTTAGGCAGGATCGCAATCGTCGCGCTGGATCGATCACGAACGATTCGGCGAGCGACGTTGAGTTTAGACGATGCATCCAAAACGAATTGTCGTATGCTGACGATGTGCCGTGCGGCGATCGGCAAGTTGGTTTGGACTGTTTGGCTAACGTGCACCCACCGTTTTTCTGATTCCGCTTGATCGGCAACAACCTTTGCCAGCCGAGCTTCGAAAATGGTCGATCCCATTTTGGCCTGAACTAGCTTTTGGCAATGGCCGTCGTCCCAATCGGCCAAACGATCTTCAGTCGCCTGCACGCTCGAACAGACCAAGCTTCCGATGGCGAACAAGATTACCCAGAACCGGCCTGTCGCACTCGAGTTCATTTTACGATGCATATCATTTTGCCTTTGGGACCACGAATTGAGTACTGAAGGGTTGATCGGACGGCGATAGGATTTACTTGTTACCCAAACGTTGCATTTTGCGGAAACTTTTCGTACTGCGTCGGCTTGTACGATTTGATCGGCTCGTGTCGGCGTTAGCGGGCGACTAGAAAAAGCGAGAAAAATTCACAGAAAACTGTGGTGAAAATCGATTCGGCAGCGACTGGTCCGGCAGGAGTTGGAAACACGTTTCGATGAAAATTCAAGGTTGCCCTGAGCGACATTTTTGAAAAAATGAAGCACCGAAGCGATTTCAATTCGCCCGTCCCTGCGTTTACCTCGTAGTACCGCCCAGCAGACCAAGTCAATAAGCACTAAAAAGGTTTTGAGAATATGAGAACGACTATTTTTCTTTGCTTTTGCTCAGCACTAGCCGCGGCTTGGTTGACGGTGTTTTTTCAAGGCCAACTCGTTCCGGAATCTCATTCATGGGCCAGGTCCGCAATGGGCGGCCAGCAAGTGCTCGCGCCGATTAACGGGCAAGCTCGGCAAGGAGTCGTCGGCAATCAGTTTGGCGGGGTACGCCAATTTTCCAGCGACGAAAAGATCAACATTTCGGTCTACGAAAACGTGAATCGCAGCGTCGTCAACATCGATACCAAGTCCGAAGTGCCTGCGATGTTCATGGGCATGAATCGAACCCAAGAGGGCTCCGGTTCCGGATGGGTGCTGGATAACTTGGGCCATATCGTCACCAACCACCACGTCGTCGCAGGCAGTGATTTTGTTTCGGTCACTTTATCGGATTCGAATCAGCCGTATCCTGCCCGAGTGATTGGCTTGGATCCGCCGAACGACATTGCCGTTTTGAAAATTGATGCGCCGGCTGAGCTGCTGCGACCGGTGACGCTGGGCGAATCCGAAACTCTTCGTGTCGGTCAAAAAATTATCGCGATCGGAAATCCATTCGGGCTCGAACGAACGATGACCGCCGGAATCGTCTCCGCACTGGACCGTCCTTTGAAATCCAAAACGGGACGGATGATGAAGAACATCATTCAGATTGACGCGGCGCTGAACCAAGGCAACTCGGGCGGCCCCCTGTTGGACAGCGAGGGCAAAGTCGTCGGCATGAACACGGCCATCGCAACTTTGACCGGCGAAAACACGGGCGTTGGCTTTGCCGTGCCCGTTGACACGATCACCAAAGTGGTGGACCAATTATTGAAGTTCGGCGAAGTGCGTCGGCCCAGTTTAGGGATCGAATTTTTCTGGAAAACTGAACGCGGCGGCGTCGGCATCGCTCGAACGGCCGACTACGGTCCGGCTCGTGATGCAGGTTTAAAAGGTTTGCGTATCCGCCGTAAGCTGGTCCGCGTTGGAAACCAAATCGTGCCAAAAATCGAAATTGACGAATCGTCGGCCGATGTGATTCTGGCGGTCAACGGTCAAGAGGTAAATTCAACCGATGGCCTGCGAGACGCCATCGAAAAATACGAACCCGGCCAACAAGTGACCCTGCGAATTCTTCGCCAAGGAAGCATTGTGGAAGTGCCGATTACGCTCGGTTTGGAACGCTAAACCTTTGCTATTAAAATCGAGCCGTCGGTGATAAAACGCGAATCGTTTGTTATTAAACGCGGGTCGTTTGTTATTAAACGCGGGTCGTTTGTTATTA
>CAZROJ010000051.1:0-5846 GCA_964601665.1 uncultured Pirellulaceae bacterium | reverse complement strand
TCGTTTGTTATTAAACGCGGGTCGTTTGTTATTAAACGCGGGTCGTTTGTTATTAAACGCGGGTCGTTATTTATAAACGCGGGCCGTTAGATATAAACGCCCGCGTTTTGTTATCAACGAAGGTCCCAATTTCGCTCGATTCTCCGAATCGTAAGCGAGCCGAGGATTAATGCATTCACCTGCTTCAACAAAAACCCAGCCGTGCCTCATCCACCGATCTGATACATCGCCTTGGAAGGCCTGACAAAATCGTAGTCATCACTGCCGTGCCCACGCTTCTTGGCGCGGATCGCTTCCCGAATCACCGCCTCGATATCCTCAGGAGAACCGTGACGCAGCACTTCTTTTAAATCCCATTCGGCATCTGAAAACAAACAATTTCGAAACTTGCCTTCGGCCGTGATCCGCATCCGATCGCAAGTCGCACAAAACGGCTGGCTGACCGAATCGATAAAGCCGATTCCAATGCCACTGTCGCAGTAACGATAATCCACCGCTGGCTGGCTAGGATTAGTTCGCTCGGCCGGCTGGATCGCGCCGACATTTTCGGAAATCAAGCGTCGTAGGTCGCTGCCCTGTCGAACTTTCGCTTGCTCCCAGGCTTGGTCGCCGTCCAATGGCATGAATTCGATGAACCGCAGTTCAAGCTTTTGTTGGACACAGAACCGAGCGAGTGCCAACAATGCTTCGTCGCCCAGTGAAGGCAAGGGCACGGCGTTGATGCGGATTTTTTCAAAACCAACTTGCTGGGCGGCTTGAATTCCGTCCAGCACTTTCAAAAGTGCGTCGCGTCGAGTGATCGTTTTAAATAATTCTCGATCGACGGTATCCAAACTAATATTCAGTCGGTCCAAGCCAGCATCTTTTAACGCCGCCGCGTGTTCGGCCAGCAAAACCGCGTTGGTTGTCATCGCGACCTCTTCGATGCCGTCAACCGATTTGAGCATTTGCACCAAAACCGGCAGCTGTTTTCGGACCAGCGGTTCGCCGCCGGTCAATCGCAATTTCGACACGCCCAACGGCGCGACGGTTTTGACCAGTCGGGTAATCTCTTCGAAGCTGAGCACATCACGTTGCGGCAGGAACTTCACAACCTCGGGCATGCAGTACACGCAACGAATATTGCAGCGATCGGTAACGCTGATTCGAAAATTCGAATGCGTTCGGCCAAAGTTATCGACGATCGGAAGGGCGCTGGTCAAAGTTTTTAGCTGTCAGGTTGGTGAGATTGCGGGGACGACATTTGGTTTGGCAAAGCGGCGATCGAGTTATCAACCGCGTCGAAGTCACCCAGAAGTTTTCTTTCGGTTTAATCGGGTTCGACGGGATTGCCTTCGACCCATTCAGTATAACCGTCTGGCCGCAGATCGCGTTTCCAAATCGGGGCTCTTTGTTTCAACGTTTCCAAAATCCATTCCGCCGCCGCAAAACTATCGGCTCGATGCGGCGTACTGACCGCGACCGCCACGCTGGCTTCGGCGAGTCCCACGTTGCCGTGGCGGTGGACGATCGAACACTTTTCGACCGGCCAACGCTGCATAGCGGTTTCGCGAATCGCTTCCAGTTCCTTCATCACCATCGACGCGTAGCCTTCATAGGTCAACTGAATCGTTTCGACACCTTTGGTAAACTGCCGCGTCGTACCCAAAAACAAAACATTCGCGCCCGCTGCCGGCGTGCTGACCGAAGCGAGAACTTGATTAGTGTCGATCGGTTGATCGGTGAATTCGATCATCTTTTGTCATTCAAAAAAAATGAGTGCTTGTAACGACGTTGGCCACGCTGACGGAACTGGCGACGCGGCCAATTTCTGAAAATCGAAAACGTCTGCTGCACTAGCCGCCACTGACGGGAGGGATCACAGCGATTTCTTGGTTCGGCTGAATGACCGATTCCAAATTGGCGTATTGCTGGTCGATGGAAAACGCGCACCGCGACAGGGTTTCAGCCGTCGCTGGTTTTCGCTGGATCAATTCCTGCTGTAAATCGGCAACGGTCGAATTCGCGGGCAAATCCAACTCAATTTTAGCCGTCCCAAAAACATCTTTCGCCGCTGCAAAAAGTAACACTTCAATTTTCATGAGATCACCAAATCGCCGCTGCGTCGACTAAAAATGTTTTCTAGTTCCGGCATCAGACCGTAGGCCATTGCCAATATTTTGATCGGATGGACCGTGGGTTTTGTCGTTCCTTGTTCCATTTGGATTTTGCAAGTACTACATTCCGTGGTGCCCGCGATAATGTCGGTGCTGCGCATGGCATTGATTAACGGGAACCCCATCCGCAAGCTTCGTTTGTAATTTTTTCGTTTGATCCCGTAAGTTCCCGCCATGCCGCTACAGCCCTTGTCCAGCAAATCCACTTGCAAGCCCGGCACCAAACGCAGCAATCGCATTGCAGGCACTTCACTACCAAGGGCTCGTTGATGGCACGGCAGATGGTAGCCGATCGCCGCGTTAACCGGTTTGAAATCCAATTCCAAATCACCTCGTTGATGCAAATTCCACAGGTAAGAACTGGCATCGGTTGTATTGGCCGCAACCAATTCCGCATCCGAATCGCTCAACAAATTAAGGTACTCATGTCGTATCGCCAAAGCCGCCGACGGCTCGGTGGTCACGATTTGAAATCCCTGTCGCACCCATTCCGCCAGTTGTTCGACATTCTTTTCGGCAAGCTTTTTCACTCGAGCCACCGCGCCATCGGAGATCAGCGACATCCCCGAAACGTTCTGGCTCGGTGGCACCACCACATCCACACCGTTATGTTTTAAAACGCTAACGAACGCTTTGCCCAGTTCGATATCGTTCCAATTTACAAACGCATCGACAAAGAAAACAACTTTGTGCGACTGCTGTTTCGATGGCCGTCCGAGCCGATTTCGGTGAGCCCAGCGGAGGAATGTCGTCTTCGAAAACAGCGGCAGTTTGCGGCCTTGGGCAATTCCCAAAACCTTGTCCAAGCACCAACGCGCCATCCGGCTTTGCAACATTCGGTTAGTGACGTTGGGGACGTTGCCGGCGATTTCGTAAAGCCAGTCCAGACGCGTGAGCATCCAGTCGCTAATGGAGCTGCCATTTTTCAAAAAATACTGTGCCTTTGATTCGATCATCAGCTTTGGAATATCAACGCTGGCCGGGCACTCAAGTCGACATTGGTGGCAGTTGACGCATAGATCCGCGATTTGTTTGAATTCGTCGGTCGCCATTTCTTTCACATCCAATTCGCCCGTCACGATGCCCCGCATCAAGTTCGCTTTGGCGCGAGGAGAGGCCTCTTCGCGTGGAAATTGGCGAAAAATCGGACACATTCGCTCGTTAGGTGAATTCGTTCGACAGCGACCGCAGCCATTACAATTTCGGGCTGCCAGAGCGATCTGCGGCAACTGCCACTGCAATTCAGGTTCGAAAATTGGCAGCGAAGTCGATCGGCCATTTGTTTTCTTTTGCCCCGACTCCGGCTTCGTTTTAACTTGAGTCGTCTTTGTCGATTTTGGTTTTCCTTTGCTGCCAATTTTGTTGGCCCCGGCGGCATCGGTGACAGGCATGGCCCATTTTTTGGGGAGTTCTTCCACCCATTCTTCGTCCGGCAATTCGGACGATTCAGTGGTCGATTTGCCCAAGAATTTTCGATCGACCGCGACGTGCCGGATATTGTCAGTCAGCCCGGAGTGCGGATGGCCGGTGACTTTACCGGGGTTGAAAACATTTTTCGGGTCGAACGCATTTTTGATCTCGGAAAAAGCATGCGTCAGTTTTCCGTATTGCCGTTTCAGATACCAAGTGCGACTGAGCCCGTCTCCGTGGGAACCACTGACGGTGCCGTTCATCGAAACAACGTAATCGAACAATTGATCCGACAGTCGTTGCATCCGAATGACGTCTTCCGAGTTTGAAAGATTGACAAATGGGCGAATATGGATCGTGCCCTGTGGCGTATGCGAAAACAACGAAGCCGTAACTTCGTTGTTTTGGAAAATCCGATACGCGTTGCTTAAAAACTCAGGCAACCGTTCGGGCTGAATCGCTAAGTCCTCAACAAACGGCAACGCGCGGCGGTTTCCTTTTAGACGATACAAGCTGGGCACAATGCGGCGAACAATTCGCCAGAATAAATTTCGCTGATCGACCTGTGTCGTGGAAAGAACATCGAACGCCCATTTCTTGCGGCGACAAATTCGGTCGCTCAAATGGTTGAGTTTATCTTTGACGCTGCGATCGTCGGAGCCTTGAAACTCCACCAGCAACATCGCCTCGGCGGCGGCAGGAATCAGGCGATGGAATTCGGGTCGAGTCTCGCGAGCCAGTGAAAGCAGGCGTCGATCCAAAAGATCACATGCCGCCACGCCCATCTTGCCAATCTCAACCGCCGCGCGGCCCGCCAATTCCATTTTTTCAAAAAACAACAACGCCACGCCGCGATGTTCTGGAATCGGTTTGGTCGCCAAAGTCGCTTCGGTAATCACCCCCAACGTGCCTTCGGAGCCGACCAGCAAACGCGTCAAGTCCGTTTGATCGCCTTGCTGAAGATCGAAGACGTTGTAGCCCGACTGGTTGACTTTGGTCGTCGGGCGGTGCTGAGTAACCAGCGCGTCGTGCCGGTCGACGATGCTTTTGACTCGACTGGCCAACAGCTGCGATCGCAGGCCGGGGAACTCGTTGTTGGCCGCGATGTTTTGGCCGGAAACAAACTGAGCAACCTCGCCGCCGCTAATGACGACTTGAAGATCCAGCACCGCGTCGCGTGGCGTGCCATCAACCACCCAGTGGCTGCCGGAATTGTTCATTGCCAGCGTACCGCCGATCGTTGTGACGTTTCGCGTTGCCGGATCGGGCGCAAAAAATCGACCGTGCCGTTCTAATTGACGGTTCAAATCGCCAAGCACGACGCCGGGTTCAACGGTGACCGAATCTTTACCGACGGCTTTGACCCGTCGCATCGAATAAGAAAAATCCAGCACCAACCCGGCTCCGACCGCGCCGCCGACGACATTACTGCCGCCGCCGCGAGGGATGATCGAGAGATCGTTTTCTTCGGCATACTGAACACACGCGACAACGTCTTCGGTGTTGGCCGGGAAAATGACGCCTGTGGGTTTGACTTCGTAGATCGACGCATCGCTGGCGTACATCTGCAAAAAGTTATCATCGCAGCGAATGGACCCGGAAAGTTGCCCAGCAAGGTCAGCTTGGATTCTTGCTCGTTCGGGGTCCATTGATTAGGTGACTTTTTGGTTCGATTTATAAAAAGAGATAGCCAGTTTTGCTCGATCGGCAAACGGCCAATCCCGCAGGGCAAAAAATACCACTTGGCCCGCGATTGCGTACGGCAAATCTCCATCGTATTCTAACCTCAGACCCCGCTCTCACCAACCTTGTGGTTAAAATTCAAGCCGTGAATCGCTTGCGGCAATTCAAATAAAAACGGCCGGTTAAAAAATCAGTCCCGTTTGGCCTCAGTTACAAATCAAAAAATCAAACACCTGCTATGGCTGAGTTTGGTTGGTGGCGGTTTCCGTTCAACGCGATCCTGAGCGTTTACATTTTGCCGGCGGCATTGTTGATGATCCAAATGATAAAACACTCGGATGCCCAAGCCCCCAACGTCCGGCCGAGAATTGCTCAGAATTGCTCAGTTGTCGCTGGCCTGGATCGGTTTGCTGGTTATTTAGGAGCTTGGTTTTCGGCGGTTGGTTTTCGGAGCAAATGGCTGGCTAAATTGAATCAAAAATAAACGCTTGGCGACCCGCGGGCGCATGTTTTTGGGGATACTAATTGGACAGCGCCACTTCCCGCATTTCATTAGTAAAAACCTTGGTTTTCCGTCGGGCTTGCCCCGGTCGGGAT
>CAZROJ010000050.1:24062-25385 GCA_964601665.1 uncultured Pirellulaceae bacterium | reverse complement strand
ACGCCATTCATGATTTACCCCCAATCCTAAAACTAAGCTTTGACAAAGCACTAGGGCATCCTGCGGCAGAATATCAATCCAGCTTAGTTTCCATTGATTGGATCATTAACAATTTGGGCAGGTTGTCTCGCCTTGTGATCTGGAAAAACAAACAAACTGCGGCAGAATGCCCCGGTCGCGCAGGAAACCGTGAGATCGCCCCTTCACTTGCCTTGCTTGCCCAGCGATAATCTGGCCATGGCAACCAGTCAGCACATTTTTGAATTTCTCAACAACCCCATCGGCGAACTGCCCATTGGGATGTGTGTTCTATTCGGCAGCGAGCGATTTCTAAAAACGCTGGCGATGAAACATTTGACCGGAGCCGATCTACCGGCCGATGACTCCAATGCCGAGTACTCGATCACCAAATTCGATTCTGGGTCGGCGACTTGGTCCGATGTCCACGACGAACTTTCGACACGATCGCTCTTCGGAGGCGACGGGCCGCGAATCGTCATCGTGGACGACGCCGACAAATTCGTTTCAGAAAACCGCGACCGATTGGAAAAATTTGCCGAAGGCAGCGGTGGCACGGGCCTGTTGGTGCTGGTCGTCGATAGCTGGGTCAAGTCCACGAAGCTCTACAAACGCGTCGATAAAAACGGCATGCAAATCGATTGCGGCCCGCCCAAAAAATCCGCTCGATCCAAAACAGCCGACCCGACCAAAGTAAACCAATGGCTGGTCAGCCGAGCCAAAACGGTTCACGGGTTCACGCTGCCCAAGCAAGCGGCTCAGCTGCTGTTCGATTTAACCGAGTGCGAATTTGGCCGGATGGAACAAGAGCTCAGCAAGATCGCGTTGTTTGCGGACGACCAAGGCAACATCCCCATGGACACGGTCAAACAAGTCGTCGGCGGGTGGCGAACGCGTACGATGTGGGATGCCGTCGACGCGGCGTTATCAGGCGATGCCGGTAAGGCTCTGGATCTACTGGATCTGATTTTTCGTGGCGGGGAACATCCGTTGGCTTTATTTGGATCGCTTTCGTGGTCGCTGCGTCGTTATGCCAACGCGACCGAAGAAGTTTTGCGGCAGATGCGTTCGGGACGAAAACCGAGCATGCAAGCGGCTCTAAAATCGGCGGGCCTTGGCGGCTGGGGCGGCGAAAATGCGGAAGCTCACCTGAAACAAATCGGCAGCGCCCGAGCCAAGCAGCTGAGCCAATGGCTGCTCGAGGCCGACCTGCAACTCAAACGATCGCACGCCCACGAATCTCGCGGCCGATTCGTTTTAGAAAAGCTGTTCGTCAAGCTGGCCCAAGAATTAAAAGCGTAACCA
>CAZROJ010000050.1:17730-23962 GCA_964601665.1 uncultured Pirellulaceae bacterium | reverse complement strand
ATTCGTTTTAGAAAAGCTGTTCGTCAAGCTGGCCCAAGAATTAAAAGCGTAACCATTAAGCCACGATCGCGCTAGTGACCGGGCCCCACAACAATCGCGTAAACCGCCGGGTCGCCACGCACCACAACCTATTACTCTGCAGAAATTCGCACAAAGCACCCCGAGAAGTAGGCATGCTGAAAACCACCCGGCCGCTAACGCGATCACGGCTCATTGCTCGAACATTACGAGCTGCGGCTTCCAAACGTTAATCGTCGTCCGGAGCATCCGCGGTTTCGTTCTCTGCCGCTTCTGCTTCACCCTTCGGTTGCCCCATTTTGCGAATTTCTTCAATCATCGGGCGGATCGACTCCCATTGCTTTAGCGTGATGACTTGCTGAAACTCTTTGTCGCTGACCGCACAGATTCCCTTTAACACGGCTCCAAAATTTGAATTGCTGGGAACGATTGCCTTCTCAATCAAGCCAACCAGTTTTTTATGCTGATTCAAATTCAATCTTACATCCAACTCGTCCTTTGCCAGTGAAAGCACCATAAAATTGACCAGCTGCTTCTTGACCAATGCATTTCTGGAATTTTCACGCCGCTTGATCGCCGCCAATTGCTCTCGATCAAAAACTTTAGCCAACGTTTTTTCCCAGACTGGCTCTTGCGCACATTTGCTTACGATCGACCCACTCTCTTCAACCATCCATGCTCCCTTCGCGAATCGCTTCGGGTCGCTTGCTAACAACTGCCCCAGTTCTTCCAGTCGTCGCTGCGCCCTCATAGAAGCTCCCTTTTTGGCAATCGACAATACTTTTGCTTGCTTTTTGGAAATATCAAACATCGCATCATACTCCGCCAACTTCATTTCAATCGCCGTATCGCAGAGCTTCTTAAAGTCGGATGCCTCAGAGAAATTGTTTGCCATTATCAGCCAGAACGATTGGCCAAGTTTTTTAAATTCGTCAAGCTGAAGCGGCCTAAGAATTTCTTCCCAGACATCAAGATCCAAAACCTCGACAACCGACCTGCCACCCACCAGCCCATTCATTGCGGTCATCGCGCCGGCCCCGTTCAGACGAGAATCCCATGCTTGCAAATAACGTTGCCGAATGTCACTCAATTGCTTTTCAGAAAAACACAGCTTGCTATCGAGAAAAACGAGGACACCGTCGATCGCGATCTCGTCCTCCAGCTTTCGCAATTCCAGGGTTTCCTGCCGGTAGGCGTTCAGCCATGGTCGTTTGGCTTCGGGCAGTTCGGCAGCAACCGCTTCAAAAATGGCATCCGCCAGTTTTTCATCGACCTGATTTGCAAAAGAAGGAGCCAAGCTGATTCCGCCTGAACCAAGTCGCTTGGCCGTTGCCTCAACTTCATCGTCAAGAGATTTTTTGATTCGAGCTACCCACTGGTCATCCATTTTCAGCTAGCGTTGGATCGCCTCAAGTTCAGCATCCAATGCCAGACTTTGCAATTGCCTGTATTGCGCAACGGAGCCGTTGCCATCCACGGCCTCGACAGGTGGCTCCAGTTCCTGGAGTCCAGACGCGACTTGAGGCATGCATATCGTCAAGAAAACAGCCAAGCAAAAACGAAGATTCATACTCGCGATTCCCATTCCACAACAAAAGACATTTCATTCGCCTGAATTCGATTGAACTCCTTTGGACGTTAAATCAAACAGGGCTACCAACAATTGTCTAACTTTCCGGTTCGCCCTGCCCGCTTGTTTCCGGCATGCTTTTTAGCACCACTTGTAACATTAATATAATATAATTCACGTTCTGACACCGAACGAAAAAGCCAGCTAACTCAATTCAGGGCCGGACACTTGATAAAACATTCGCATCGCTCTTCCAGCAAACCAAGTTCCTTTTTCACAACATCTGCTTGGCGATCAAGATACATTCCCTTAGCTCTGCTGGCTTTTGGTTTCGCCGCACTGGCTGTTTTCGCAAGTCCCATGTTGGCCCAAGAAAACTCAGCCCAATCGCGGAACAAGATTCAACCGTTGAGGATTCTTTACGCGGGAGAAGTCGATCACCCACGGACAACCGAATTTGTTGACTTTTTAAAAACGCGATTTGCCGAAGTCGCCACGATTGCTTTCGCCGACCTTTCCACCCAAACCGCCGCCGACAGCGACGTTGTGGTGATTGACATTCCGGGGTCGGACATGGAAACATTCCGCAGGATCTCGCTTCCCGAGCGGTTTGACCGATCGACGATCTTGGTCGGAATCAACGGCGCACGCCTTGGCGAAAAGGAAGACATTAAACTCAACGACGCCTGACCTTGCTTGTCTTCAATAGCCCACGGGTTGGCGCTACAGCATCCAGTTTTCAATGGTCCTTACGCAGTAAAACTTGATCGAGAAACGATCAGCACACCCAAGCACTACGCGAAGTATTATCAGAAAAACCCACTACCGGATTCACTCGACGGCTGGCGAGTGCACCAAGACCTCACCCACGACGACGGCTCTACCATCTACGGCAGCATCGCATCTGGATCTGGTTTTGAAGACACACCAGACGCCGAAATCATTTCGCACGGCGTGAATTCTAAGAATCCAAATTCCGTGGCCATCGGTCGCCATGGTAACTTTTTGCAGTGGGGATTCGCCGGCAGCCCCAAAGTAATGACGCCGTCAGCAAGAGACGTTTTTGCGAACGCAATTGTTTACATCTCAAAATTTGACCGCCAGTTTCCGAAACAGCGTCGAAGATGTAGTGGTCGTGACATGTGGCTTCAAGCTGCTTTCGCGCTGGAACAGACTAAAACCAAGCGTGCAAATTGGCTAAAAACGGCAAAACAGAATGGCCTCAGCGAAGCCCGTATTAAACGCATGGCAAGCCCGGACTCGGCAGTCAGCGACCGTGCAAAACAATTATTCCCACGGTTACACGAAAAATTTGGCATTGGAAACCTCGACCTCTATTTAGAAGAACTTTTAAAAAATCGCGACTACTTATACGCCGTGACAGGAGATGACCCTTACCGCGCTCCAATCTTCATTGACGAAGACTGTATCGCTTTCGGCTTCGCCAATCACGATCCAAAGTTGATCGAGCACTGCATCAAGCTTCTTGAAAAAAAGGAGGACAAGCAACGGGCGCTGCGCGTGCTCAAACGTTACACGGGCTGGGAGTTCGAGACCGCGGCGCAATGGCAAGAGTGGTTCAACAAAGTACGCGGGTCACTGTATTTCACAGACACCGGTGGTTTCCGATTCTACTCAGACAACCACCCGTCACCTGAAGTGGAACAGCGATCAACGCCCTCCAATTCTTGGGGCAGTAACACGCATCCCGTTCGCTTGTCGACGCGCGTCACACCGTTGGCCGGCGAGCCCGGCAAAGCAACTTTGAGCCTAAAAATCCAGATCAAGGAAGGCTGGCACATTTACGACCAAGTTCCTGAAGGTAGCCCCTATACGCCGACCACCTTGACCGCTTCACTTCGCGATTCAGTGCAGGCGACCGGGCCTTGGCAGCGACCGATATCAACACCCGACCCCACCGCCCCAGGGCTTACATTGTTCACCAATGAAGCCAATTTCTCGATGCCGATATCCGCTGAAATCGCTTCCGACCTGCTGAACAAAATGTTTATTACGGTGAAGTTTCAAGTCTGCACGGACGAAAGTTGCCTGCGGCCCGAAAGAGCCTTCATTGTTGCCGAGGCCAAAGAAGCCTTCCCCAGCAACGGCAAATCTGCCCGGCCTCAATTGAAAAATCGATTCCGGTCGCGCGGCAAGAGGACCCCGCCTACTCAAGTCGCAACACCATCAAACGCCGCACCCAAAACATCGTCACCCAAAACATCGTCGCTCGAAAAGGTAAGCATCGATTTCAAACTCCCCGATGGAGCAGCGTGGGACGGCAGTCGCACTTTGATGGTGCCCGATGTCAAAGGAGGCGTGCTGTGGAGCATTCCAACCGAGAAAGACACCAGCAAGGCTCGCAAACGCCTGCAAGGCGACTGGTCCATTTCTGGAACGTGTTATCAAAACGGCAGCCTCCACTTCGTCGATAGCGGCAAACGAAAGCTCTTCCGGCTTGGCAAGACCGGTCCGCCCCAAGAGATCGCCGCATTTGGCGAAGGCCAGCGGCCCAACGATTTGGTCGTTGACCTGCGCGGCAACGCCTACATTACGTTCTCTCGGGAAGGCGTCGTGCGCCGAGTGTCCGCCGGAGGTAAAATCTCAATCGCGGTGGCGGATTTGGTACAGCCGAACGGCATCGGCCTGTCGCCCGATTTTAAAACGCTCTACATGTCATCCAGCAAAACGGGTCAACTGACCACTGCCAAAATCGATCCATCCAGCGACCGCTTCCCGACTTCCGAGTTTGCTCAACTGCCCAAAACCAAAATCGGTTTTCGCGGTGACGGCATGGCAGTCGACCGCGCTGGCAACGTCTACTGCACGGGCGGCCGGTCGGTCTGTGTCTTTGACCCGCAAGGCAAAATGATCGACGAAATCGTTACGTCCGCTCGGCCCATCAACGTGGTTTTTGGTGGCGACATTCAAAACAAACTCTACATCAGCACATTCGATGGCCTGTACGTGATGCCGCGCGAGGCTTACGGATCTTGCCCCATGCCGGCGGTCAATTTGAGCGGGATCGATTGGACGCCGCAGGTTCCTTACGCCGACATCGATGGGCGAAAATTGTTCATGGACGTCTACCGCCCCGCATCGGCTCCTAAAAAATCACCGGGCGTCATCGTGGTCCACGGCGGCGGGTGGGTCAAAGGCGCAAAAGAAAAATTCGCCGCCTTGTCGGCATCCATTGCTCGTCGAGGCTACGTGGTTGCCAACATCGAATATCGCTTGGCTCACGAGGCAAAATTCCCGGCCGCGGTTCGCGACTGCAACGCCGCCACGGCTTACCTTCGCACCCATGCGGCGGACTTGGGCATCGATCCAGAACGAATCGCGGTGGTGGGAGGATCCGCTGGCGGGCACATCGCCGGACTAATGGCAGTCGGGCACGACATGGCCAAACTGCGGCACGCAAGCGTTAAAGGCTCAAGTCAATTTGCCGCGCTGGTCGTGATG
This sequence comes from uncultured Pirellulaceae bacterium, assembly GCA_964601665.1. Taxonomy (GTDB): domain Bacteria; phylum Planctomycetota; class Planctomycetia; order Pirellulales; family Pirellulaceae; genus Mariniblastus. Next base: position 18,912 of record CAZROJ010000050.1, on the reverse strand, counting down.
GCTGGGCCGTTGGAGATTGCGACCGGCCGAGTCGCCGATCAATCGATTGCTCAACCCGAAAAGTCTTTCGCCCTGGTTTGGTTTGGCGGCAACGCGAAACAAAAACCAGCCAGCTACCAACTGGCAGACGTGGTCAGCAAAATCGACGCCGACATGCCGCCGGTTCTTTTCTTGACCGGTTCCAAAGACAACCCGGATCGAAATAAATCCGCACAAAAAAAGCTGGAATCGCTGGGCGTCGCAACCGAGCTTTCGATCCAAGAAGGTGCCAAGCATGCTCAATGGAATTCGCCCCAGTTCATGCCAATGTTCGTTCAGGCGATCGACAGCTTTCTAAAAAAGCACTTGTAGGGCGATCTGGTTCGATCCCATTCAATCCGCCTCGTAGAGTTCAGGGAAAACCTCGGGCGACAGGCCTTGTCGTTTGATCAAGGTACGCAGTCGCGACAGGAAATCGAATTTATAGTTGGCGACTTGCTGCTCGCTGATGCCAAGCGTCTCTGAGGCAACTTTATTGGGCGTGCCCCCTACGACCAGCATTTCGATGCATTTGAGCTTCGTCCAGTCGGATTTCTGTTTCCACTTTTCAACCTGACTGGCGATCGCCTCCGTGATCGCTTCTTCTTCGAGTTTTTTTCGTTCGACGCTGCGGGCGATGCTGCTGGCGGGTCGATCGTTGCCGGGCAACTGCCACTGCATACTGGTTTCGCTGGACCCCGACGACAGTGGAATCTTCGGGCGCCTACCTTCCCGGCGCATGTGGTCGGTCAGCTTATAAGCACAGATCGAAAACAGATAGCTTTCCAGCGGACGTCGACCGTCGTAATTTGGCAGGCTGTTTAAAAAACCAACGAAGGCTTCCTGAACGATATCTTCGCTGGCCGATCGATTGGACAGGCGGCTATCGACAAACGCCAGCAACCTGCCTTCGTATCGTCCGATCAGTTCGGTCCAGGCATCGGTATCACCCGATCGAATGCGTCGAATCAGGAGTCGGTCTACTTCGTTGGAGCGGGTCATTAAGGATTCCAAACTACAAAAAGAGGTCCGCTCATTTTACCGTTTGAAGTCCCTATTTGGGTAGGACGCCACCCAATCAAAAAATCAGCCGTGATCGCGTAAGCGGCCGGGCCCCACACCAACCAACAATCAGCCGTGATCGCGTAAGCGGCCGGGCCCCAC
>CAZROJ010000050.1:14755-17630 GCA_964601665.1 uncultured Pirellulaceae bacterium | reverse complement strand
CGGGCCCCACACCAACCAACAATCAGCCGTGATCGCGTAAGCGGCCGGGCCCCACACCAACCAACAATCAGCCGTGATCGCGTAAGCGGCCGGGCCCCACGTAAAAAACCACCACCAAAAATTTTTACAATCCAATTCACCAAAAACGTGCAGCCCTTGGCAATCCCCCGCACACAGTTTGGAAAACTGAGCTACTTTGGCAATCGTTTCAGAAACGAACCCAGGCGAGATTCATCGACAGTCGAAACTTTTTGCTCGCCGCCCAAATCGATTTTGACCGAATCGGCCACATCCGGGGTTTCGGTCAGCTCGCCAATGTCGCCAACAAAACTCACCTGCGGTCCGGCTTCGGTTGGCAAACCATCGATCGAGCTCACCGCGGGCGATTGCTTTTGCCCCGTTTCAATTCCCAGCTGCAAACGATCACTTGATTCATCCGACGTTGATTCATCCGAGCTGGATTCAGAATCGCGTTTGGCTGGCGCCGTTGGCGTTTTCGTTTGAACTTTTTCCGCCGCCACGTCAATCACCGGCTTTTCATCGACAAGTCGCGGCCTCACTGGCCCGCGAGTTTGAGCATCAAAAACACTCGAATTGATCTCCGACAGACGCCCAAACGAATCCGAATCATCGGGCTCAAACGAGTCGATTTCGCTGAGCGCGGATCCTGCGTGCGAAGCACCGTTGCCTGCCCGACCGAGATCCGTATCATTTTCCAAGATCGATTCCGACGAGGGTGTTTTTTCCGCTTCGGCGACCGGCGATTCGCTGGACAACGTCTTAAGCTCCGCTCGAGCTTCTCCAGTCGGCGGTGCGACCAAGGTTGCGGCAACGTGGCGGTCGTTCAAAGTACTGCCCGCGTCCATTGCGGGTTCTTCGTCACCAATTTCGTAAACCGCGCGAAAGGTAACATTGCCTAGCGTCAGCAATTGGCTGGGCTCGAGAATCTGTTCGCCTTCGATTTTTGTATTGTTGACAAAGGTTCCATTCAGCGAGCCCAAGTCCTTGGCGACCAAGCGGCCATTGCGTTCAAAAATTTTGGTGTGAGCGCGACTGACCAGCGCGTGCGGGATTGTTAAACCAGCCTCTTTGCCGCGGCCAATAACCGTCGGCAAAGTCAAATTGAATTCTCCGGCTTTTGCATCGCCGCCAACGACAACCAATTTAGCTTCTAACATTCTGGCCCTTTAAAACGAGTCCTGAAATTTATATGAGAAAGAGGGTGGCCGAACGACCCATAAGACAAGCGGCTGACAAACAAAGTTCGCAACTGCTTGAGCGATCACCTGCCGCGAACGCTTAAGCGGCTGAATTCCCAACTATCAGCCGCCTGAGGGCATTAATCTCTTCACTAATGCTCCTTCCATTATCCAAGAACACAGCCAAAATGATAGTGCAAATTGAAAATCGAACGCCTCTAACTGCCTGCAAACCAAAAAACGAGCGGTTCCATCGAAGAATTCGGTTGCAACAATTGGGTTGCAACTAAGGGGGCTTTTTTAACGGCAAACACCGCGACTGCTGGCAACTCGTTCCCAAAGCACACAACGAGAAAAATGAACGGTAAACTGTCGGCTGGTCTTTATCGATCCACGACGTTGTCTTTCAAATTCTCGCTAGCAACCGATACACTTATGAAAATCGCAGTCGTTACCGGCGCCGGGTCCGGAATCGGAAGAGCCATTGCTCTCAAATTTGCCAGTGACGGTCTGAAAGTGGTCAATTTTGACCGAGACAAGGACTCCGGCGTAGAGACCCAATCGTTGATCGAACAAGCCGGCGGAAGTTGCGACTTTATCGAATGTGACGTTTCGGATACTCAGTCCGTCGAAAACGCCTTTGATCAGCTGGACCGATTGGACGTGCTGGTCAACAACGCTGGCATCGCTTCGATCGGCAACGTCGAAACGACTTCGCCGGAGGAATTGGACCGACTTTACAGCGTCAACGTCAAAGGCGTTTACCACTGTTTGCATTTTGGCGTTCCAAAAATGAAAACCAACGGCGGCGGAGCGATTTTAACGCTGGCTTCGATTGCCTCAAAAGTGGGAATCGCCGATCGCTTCGCCTATTCGATGACCAAAGGCGCTGCCCTGACGATGACCTTGTCGGTTGCCCGGGATTACATCGATGCTGGCATTCGAGCGAATTGCATTTGTCCGGCACGAGTCCACACGCCTTTCGTCGACGGCTACTTGGAAAAAAACTACCCGCCCGAAGAACGCGAATCCATGTTTAAAACGCTCAGCCAATACCAGCCGATCGGCCGCATGGGACAGCCCGAGGAAATCGCTGAACTGGCGGCGTTTATCTGTTCCGATCGAGCCAAATTTATCACCGGCGTGGCGTACGATATCGACGGCGGATTGACTCAACTGCGTTAAGCGTTTGACCCGACTTCCTGTTTCGGGCTGTCGATCTTTAAAATCACCGAACAGCGGCATCTGATAGCTTCACTCAAACACCTCAAGAAAACTCCCATGAAACTAACTCGCTTTCGACGCGGCAACGAAACCGTGCCTGCCGTTTTTTCCAATGAAAACACTTTGATCGACTGCTCTGGTTTTGGGCAAGATTGGGACGAGACGTTTTTTGAAAATGGTGGATTAGAAAAACTGGCTGACTGGCTGCAGCAGAACAACGACCTGCCAACCGTCGCCGCCGACTCCGTTTCGCTGGCCCCCGCGGTCGCTCGGCCCTCAAAAATCGTTTGTGTGGGACTCAACTACGCTCTGCACGCCAAAGAATCCGGCATGGATCCACCGACCGAACCTGTCGTCTTTTTTAAAGCAACATCGGCTTGGTCGGGTCCAAATGACAATATTTTGATCCCGCGAGCCTCCAACAAATCGGACTGGGAGGTCGAACTGGCCGT
>CAZROJ010000050.1:0-14655 GCA_964601665.1 uncultured Pirellulaceae bacterium | reverse complement strand
AACTGGCCGTTAAAGAGAAATAGAAAACGAAATACGACCATGCCAAAAGTAATTCAACTGGACCCTCGAGACAACGTGCTGGTCGCTTTAACGGATCTCAAATCCGGCGACGCGATCGAACACGCGTCCAAATCGCTGACTTTAGTTTCAGACGTTGCTGCCAAGCACCGATTTCCGATTGTGGACTTGGCCGCTGGAGCTGAAGTCATTCACTACGGCGTGTTGGTCGGCAAAACCACTCGCGATGTCCGCGCCGGTGAACGACTGAACGTAGAAAACTTACGGCATGCCTCGGCTGACTTTGGTGCGGCCGATATCAAGGAAGGTGATTTTGAATGGACCGACCGGCCCGACGTGTCTCGCTTTCAAAAGTTGACGTTTGACGGCTATCATCGCGAAGACGGACAAGTCGGCACGGCGAACTATTGGATCGTTTTACCAATGGTGTTTTGCGAGAACCGCAATCTGAAAATTCTGGAAGAGAGTTTCGTCAATGCACTCGGCTATGGCAAAGCCTCGCCCTACGCCGCTTTTGCGCAGCAATTGATCAACACCCATTTGGCCGGCGGCGATACGGCACGGGTTCAATTTGGCGACGAAGAATCAGCCCCCGAAAACGGCGATTTCAAAAACCGCGTTTTCCAAAACATTGATGGTATTAAATTTTTGCGGCACTCGATGGGCTGCGGATCCGACCGCGGCGACTCGGATTCGCTCTGCCGCCTGCTGGCAGGTTACGCAACGCATCCAAACGTCGCTGGCGTCACCGTTTTGTCGTTGGGTTGTCAGCATGCTCAGATTGAATTTTTAAAAAATGCCATTCACGATCGCAGCCCAAACTTTGACCGGCCGTTGTTGGCCTTCGAACAGCAGACTTTTGCGTCCGAAAGAAAACTGCTCGAAACGGCCATTCGCGCGACGTTCGATGGCATGGCCCAAGCGGACAAAAAATCCAAACGGGAATCGGCGCCGCTCTCCAAACTGACCATTGGCTTGGAATGCGGTGGCTCGGACGGTTTCTCCGGCCTGTCGGCTAACCCGGCGATCGGTCACGTTTCGGACTGCATGTCGGTCTTGGGTGGCAAATCGATTTTGTCAGAGTTTCCAGAGCTTTGCGGAGTTGAAGCCGAGTTGATCCGTCGCTGTCAAACTCAGGAATCGGCCGAACGTTTTATTTCGCTGATGAAAACCTACAACGATCGAGCCAACGAAGTGGGTTCGGATTTTTCCACCAATCCTTCGCCAGGCAATATCAAAGACGGCCTGATCACCGACGCGATCAAATCGGCCGGCGCTGCCAAAAAAGGCGGCACAGCGCCGATCGTGGACGTGCTGGACTACACTCAGCCGTGCACAAAGCCGGGGCTCAGTTTGCTGTGCACGCCCGGCAACGATGTCGAATCAACCACGGCGATGGCCGGTTCGTGGGCGAACATCATGTTGTTTTCGACGGGTTTAGCAACGCCAACAGGCAACCCCGTTTGCCCCGTGATCAAAGTCGCGTCGAATACGACGGTCGCCACCCGGCACGACGATTTAGTCGATTTTGACGCGGGCGTGGTCATCAGCGGAGACAAGACAATCGCTCAGATCGGCGAATCGCTGCTGGAGCTGGTTATCGAGGTGGCCTCGGGACGCTGCCAACCCAAAGCCGTGGTCTTGGGCCAAGACGACTTTATCCCTTGGAAACGCGGAGTTTCGCTTTAGAAGCAGGCCGCAAGCGTACGATAACAACCCGCAGCCAGCCGTTTCCTTGCACGTCGTCGCCAAAAAATCGCATCCGCGAACTGATTGGGTAGCCAAGGCTTGGAAAAGATCGCAAAAAAACATTGTCAATGCCGTGAACCTGAGCCCTTGCAAAAGGGACTTCTTCACGTATAATCTGGCCGAATCAAACAGCGAGAAATTGCTTTTGGTCAGGCAAATTGCGGGTGTAGCTCAGTGGCTAGAGCGTCACGTTGCCAACGTGAATGTCGTCGGTTCGAATCCGATCACCCGCTCTTGGTGGACTTTAAGTTCCACATAAATCGAAACGCTCGTGGTACTGCCGCGAGCGTTTTTTCGTGGGTTTTTATCGGTTTCATTGGGTGCCGGTTCGGCTACAATACGGGCCTTAAAATTTCCAATTTTGACGTTTTGAATCGTTTCGAAATCGTCAATTTAAATAAATCAGTTTCAAATCGACGAATTGCCGGCTCTGCAAAAACAGGCTGCCTTTGAACACCATTGCGTCGATACCTTTAATTCTCAATTGCGGCACCGGGCTGCCAAGGAACTAACGTGAGTACGGAAGTCGAAGAAGATAAGAAGTCATTGGAGTTGTCGGTTGCGATCGACGAAACCAGCGCTTGCGGCCGCCACATCACCGTGACCATTCCACGGTCGGAAATCGAACGGTACTTTGCCGAGCAATTCGACGACCTCGTTCCCAAGGCAGAAATCCCTGGCTTCCGCCCAGGCAAAGCGCCGCGGAAATTGGTCGAAAAGAAATTCCGCAAACAGTTGACCAACCAAGTCAAAGGCCAGCTGATCATGGACAGCTTGGCTCAGGTCAACGAGAGCGAAGATTTCTCGGCGATCAGCGAACCGGATTTGGATTACGAATTGGTCACCATCCCTGAAGAGGGTGACTTTAATTACGAATTCAACATCGAAGTTCGTCCTGAATTCGAAATGCCCGAATACAAAGCGCTCAAACTTGAGCGGCCCGAGTACGAATTCACCGACGAAGATATCGAAAATCATATCACCAAATTGTCGTCGCAGTTTTCAACTCTCGCACCCATCGAAGAACCCATCCAATCGGGCGACTACGCGGTTTGCAAAGTAACGACCAAAAACGGCGAAGACGTTGTTTCCGAACACGACGAAGTTTCAATCCACGTCCTAAAAAACCTCGACTTTGCCGACGGATCGATCGCTGATTTTGACAAATTAATGGTCGGAGCCGAAGCGGGTGAAACAAAGTCCACCACGATCGAACTTGGGAATTTTGCCGACAATGAAGCTCTTCGCGGTAAAAAAGTCGAAGTCGAATTCGAAATTTTGGACGTCAAACGTGTCGAGCCAATGGCCAACGACGATGTAGCGGCCGCTGTCGGTCTCGAAACGGCCGAAGAAATGAACACGGCCATTCGAAACATGCTGGAACAGCGTCTCGAGTACTCACAGCGTCAAACCGTCCGCGATCAAATCACCGGTGCCCTGACCGAATCGGCGACTTGGGAGCTTCCCGAAGACTTGCTCGAACGACAGGCCAGCCGCGAAGTGCAACGTGCCGTAATGGAGATGCAGTCCAGCGGATTTTCGCAGACTGAAATCGTCGCCCGCGAAAACGAGCTGCGGAAAAACATTCATGAACGAACCGCGACGGCGTTGAAAGAGCACTTTATTCTCGAGCGAATTGCCGAAGAAGAAAACATCGAAGACGAACCGCAGGATTACGAAATCGAAATCATGAAGCTGGCCTTACAGCAACGTGACACGCCTCGACGAATTCGCTCACGACTCGAACGAACCGGCCAAATGGACGCGCTTCGCAACATGATCATTGAACGTAAAGTCGTTGATCTGATCACCAACAGCGCCACCATCACCGGCACCGATTACGAACAAGATCCTGAAAACGTGACCGCGTCGGTGAATCTGTACTTCGGTGGTAAAAAGCAGAGCATTCCAGAAGCGAAATACGAGGGCGGCGACGCTCCTGCGATTCCTGGAACCGAAAAAGACAAATCCTAGGAAACAGCCATCGGCTTTGCCGTGCTGTCACCTTTGAATCACCAAGCTTGGCTATTTTGGCCAAGCTTTTTTTATGGGCTGGCCCAAGCCTAAATAGCCAACCCCCGCGCCAAACTGTCTCGCACCGTTACAACCGCGCCACAAAAACAGTGTTCTACCGCAGCGGACGTGCCCAACGTGCTATCACGCCTTGCCTCCATTTGCCGTTAGCGATAGCTTTAGTTTCCAAATTGGTCACGAGCCACGTGCGTCTCGGACCCACATGAAACATTTGAGCGATAAACCATTGAATCTTCCATTTGAATCGAACTTTGGCGGCACTCCTATGCGAGAAACCAAATTCCAAGACCCTTTGTCTCAGCTGCAGAATTCGTACTCTGCAGCTTCCTCGTACCAACGCCAGCGACAAATGACGCTGGGCGATCTGCTGCTGGAAAACCGAATCGTTTTCTTGCAAGGGGAAATCCACACCGGCAACGCCAACGAGCTTGTCATGAAGCTGTTGTATTTGCAGAGCGAAAACAAAAAGAAGCCGATCAACTTTTACTTGAATTCGCCCGGCGGCGATGTGGTCGCGACCATGGCGATCTACGACGTGATGCAGATCATGTCCTGTCCCGTTGCCACGTTCTGCGTCGGACAGGCTGCCAGCGGCGCGGCAGTATTGCTGGCCGGTGGATCCAAAGGAAAACGATTCTGCTTGCCGCATTCGCGAGTCATGATTCACCAGCCTCACGGCGGCGTCAGTGGCCAGGTCAGCGATATTGAAATTCAGGCAGAAGAGATTCTTCGCAACCGACAAGTGCTGAACGAAATTCTCGCGTTCCACACTGGTAAATCGGTTGACCAAATCGCCACCGATACCGATCGCGACTTTTTCCTGACCGCCGAACAAGCCAAAGAGTACGGCTTGGTCGACGAGATCACCGCGGTTGCTGCTCGTACAGAAGCCGACGAGGATGATGACGAGTAAAAACCGGGTTTGCAGGCAGCTGACAGTCGGTTGCCAAACAAGCTGCCGGTTTTGCTTTATTTGCTTCAAAAAAGAAATGGGCTCGTCGAGCCAAAATGTTTTTTAAAGAGCAAGCCAAATTCGTTGTTCAAAATTTTAAATCAAAGTCGCGTCCCACGACGCCAATTAAACGGACCCGTCCGGAGCCCTATCGATGCCAATCGTCCCTTACGTAGTTGATAACACAGGTCGCGAAGAACGCGTTTACGACATTTACAGTCGTCTGTTGAAAGACCGAATCATTTTCCTTGGCCAGCAAGTCACCGCTGACCTCGCGAATTCACTGGTCGCTCAGATGCTATTTTTGCAATCCGAAGATCCCAAAAAAGACATTCACCTGTACATCAATTCGCCCGGTGGCAGCGTGACTGCCGGCTTGGCGATCTACGACACGATGCAGTTCATCTCGTGCGACGTAGCCACCTATTGCATGGGCCAAGCGGCGTCGATGGGCGCGATGTTGTTGACCGCTGGAGCCGCAGGCAAACGCTACGCGTTGCCCAATGCCAGCATCATGATTCACCAACCTTTGGCTGGCATGCAAGGCACGGCCGAAGAAATCATGATCCACCGCAACGAACTTCGCCGCGTCAAAGATCGCCTGAACAACTTGCAGGTCAAACACACCGGCAAGACGTTGAAAGAAATCGAAGACAACACCGATCGCGATAATTTCATGACAGCCGAAGAGGCCCTGGAATTCAATTTGATCGACAAAGTCGTTTCAAGCTTGAGCGAAATGCAGAATTCGTAAGCTGTCGTGATTGTCGCAATTTAAAATTGGCCGGCATCAACCACTCAGAACCACTCAGTCACTGGGCTGAGTGGTTGACAGAGCCACTCCCAGGTCGTGGTTCAGGTTGCGGTTCAGGTTGTGATTCTAAACAGCCGCAATTGGTCGCATACCTAGAAAACCCTATCGCACCGGCCGCCATTTGGGCTGGTCGGGGTTGTCCTGACTCTCGGATCGTTTCGATCTGCTCGATCTGCTTTTCGCCCCTCCCTTCGGCTCGGCTGCCAAACGAGGTTGTACCATCTCCGAGCGTGAGAATTTCGCGTTGCCCCAGTTTGTGCTCTGCTCCCACTGGTCGTCGCTTGATGCGTCTTGGTAGACATCGTTGCCGTCGTCGTCGCCACCGCCCCAACGAGGATCTCGCTGAGTCCAGCGAGCGACAAGTGGATCGTCTGGAGAATAATCGCGACTTGGCGGTTTAATCAAAACATCGCTGGACGTCTTTAACACGCGACCATCAGCGGTCACAAATTCGACGTGCACCAACAAACGAGCTCGTCGCGGCGTTGCTTCGTCCCAGGGTAAGTGCAACAAAATTCCTTCGCTGGCGATTTCGTCATTCACAAAAAACAGCTCAACCTCTTCCGGCAAAAACCGCCAAAAACCGATTCGCTTTCGCAGTTTGGGATCGACCAAACTAACCGACAAATCACCTGATTGTAGAATGACTTGCCCGCTGGCGGTTCGCGGTTGGATCATCAAGTTCAGCCCCTCATCACCAACAACGCCGTCAACGTCTTGCCCGCGTGTTGCCGAGCGATTGACAACGATTTCGGTCGCCATCGACGGTCGTATCTGCACCGACGCTCCACGCATCTGACGATTGCCACCAAAACGATCCAAACCAGGAACATTCAATTTGAAATCGGTCGAGTCGCCCGTTTGCCCCGGAGCGTCACCGGGAAGTGGTAACGAGTCGGACGATCGCTGCGGCATTACCGATGGAACACTCTCGGCAGGCATGATGATACCGCCCGAACCCGGCTGGACGATCGTTTGCGGAGCCGACAACATCAATCCGGATTCGTCGACAATGGGTGCTCCGGAAGCGTATCCTTCATCGATGATCATCCCGTCCAAGTATTCGTCTTCTAGAACGATATCTTGGTAATTGGATGGTTGGCTGTAAATAGTTTGGTCGATGGGTTCACCGGTCAGTTCATGCAACCGAATGGCGTTCGCTTCGTACTTGGATCGAAGCGCGGCGTATTTGTCTTCGATGTCCAATATTTCGGCGCGCATCAGCGCTGTTTCACGTCGGCATCGCGGGTCCGAATTACAACCAAGGGACGCGAACAAAGGAACGGCGACAATGCTGATTAGCAAAGCGTATTTTATGCTGGCACACCACAAAGGGTTTGCCGGCTGTTGAGTTGCAGCACAATTCATAATGGTTGACCTGGGGGGATCAATTCAAACGTCATCGTTGTCAGCGATCGACGTCGTGTTTTAGCTGTTCGAGACTGATACCAATTGAACGCGACGAATGCGATCAAAAAACGTTGGCTAGGCACGCCCATTGATTCTTGACGAGCCACACGTTCGAAAAAGCTACTGTTCTTTAGAAAAAATCAGGCATCTAGGGCAATGCCAATGTGTTTTGAGGTGCCAAAGCCAACAGGCAGCGGCTTGCTAGCACGCCGAGTATTATCGTCAGTCCGGTCAGTTTTTAAAATTCGGACTTCGTGGTTTGCCTAGTGCTTTGTCATACCTCAATGTTCGGGTTGTCAACTTGCGGAAACTGTGGCGATCGGCTGCAATCTCGAATTTCGCCAACCGACGACTTAGTGCTGATCCCACAACAGGTGAGCCGACGGCGCTAACAACGGGCATTTTTGAGTTTTGGGATCAGCACTTAATGCGAGCAACCTTGAATCAGAAAAGTCAGCGGGCTAGAATTCGAATTCGATTCCTCGCTCTACTGGCTTTTTCGCTTGATAGCGATTCAGCCGAAATTCTCAACGGACAAAATGCTGCCATGAAGTGTACCAAATGCACCAAACAAGCGACGTTTCACATTACTGACTTGACCGGCGACGGTGTGCTCGCCTTGCATTTGTGTCCTGATTGCGCGAAACAATATTTAGAAACCGATGACAAACAATCGTCCGATATTTCGGCGATGAGCAACGCTTTGTCGCAGCAGATCAGCCCGCTCAAAGAAGCTACCGAACAGATGCAGGAACTGGATTCGCGCGAGTGTCCAATTTGCGGGATCTCTTTCTACGAATTCCGGCAAGGCGGCCGTTTGGGTTGCCCGCACGACTACGTTTATTTCAGTGAAGAACTAGAACCGCTGTTACAAAACGTGCACGGCGAAAATCAACACGTCGGCAAACAGCCAAAACGCGGCGTTCGCAACACCGAATCGCAAACGGAACTCATCCGACTGCGGCGAGAAATGAAAGAGGCGGTCGAACAAGAAAACTACGAACAAGCGTCACAGTTGCGCGATCAAATTCGATCCGTCGAAAACAACCAAGGAGCCGGCGAGTGACTGGCCAGCGTTTGACTGACAACGACATCGTGATCAGCAGCCGAATTAGTTTAGCCAGAAACATCGCTGACTATCCTTTCGTGTGCACATGTTCGACCGAACAACTTGACGAAATCGAATCGACGATCGTCCGTCGACTGACCGAGCGACCTGAACTCGCGGGCGTTACTTTCGATGAATCGCCGCAGGACTCCTTTGAACAGCAGTTACTGGCGGACATTGAATCACTTGGCCACTGCGGTGCGATGGGGCATAGTTTTTCCAATGCTCCGGATTCACTTCAAGTGAGTGCCAAAGACGAATTCGATAATGGCACGACCGCGATCAAAATCAATGACGAGGATCATTTTCGCATATCGGCCGCGCGGCACGACGGCGATCTCGAAGCCGTCTGGCAGAGCGTCGACGCACTGGACAATTTAGTCGAACAGTATTTCTCCTACGCATTCAGCGAACAATGGGGCTACCTGACCACCAGCCCGGCCGACATTGGGACCGGGATGCGAATCTATACCACGTTGTTTTTGCCGGGACTGGCAGCCACCGGTCGCGCCGAAGAATTATTTCGCAACCTGCAACGAAAAAACTTGATTGCACGTAGCGCCGACGGATCGGGAGCCACCGATCTGGCCGCGACTTCGACTGGTTTGATCAAAGCCAGTCAAGCACCGGATCTTTTTCGCATCGCGAATTTGAGCACTTTGGGTGTGACGGAAATGGGCCTGGTCGAACTTTTTGAGGAATCATTGCCCGCGATTATCCAACATGAACGAGAAGCACGTGAGGCGGTTTTAGCCGAGCCTCACTCGACGATTGAGATCCAAATCAATGACGCAGTCAACGAAATTTGCGAATTGGCCCTCTCCGGTGACGAAAATAAAATGCGATCCAACGTGCTGCTGTCGCGAATCCGGTTTGGTACCAGCGTCGGACTAGTTTCCAATTCAGACACCAGCCGTGTTCTGCAAAGCTATTCTTTGGCCAGCCAACGAAAGCAGCTAACGCAAGCGATTTCAAATGAAAACTATTCAATGGCCGCCGAGATTCGAGACAAAATTCGATACTTGGAAGACCAGCTGGGACACAGCAACGATGACACGGAGGAGCTATAACGATGGATGACATCGCCAACCGATGCGGCGAGTGGCTTCGCGGCTCCGGGCCCGAATCCGATATCGTCATGAGCAGTCGCATTCGTCTGGCTCGTAATCTTGCGGACTATCCGTTTATCAAACGCTGCAACGATATCGATAAAGCCAATATCGAATCGACCATCCGCGAGCGCATGATCGCGAACGAAGGTCTAGCGAATTTGAGTTTCATTAACGTGGCCGAACTCAGTTTGCTCGACCGCCAGTTGCTGGTCGAAAGGCAATTGATCAGCCGGGAACTGGCTAATTCCGAAGGAGCTCGTTCGGTTGCGATCGATCGCCAAGAACAATTGAGCCTGATGGTCAACGAAGAAGACCACTTACGCCTGCAAGTGATCAAAAGCGGCCTGGACCTCGAAGGCGCATGGTCGCTGATCAACGACATCGATGACCAAATCGAAAGCTGCCTAACGTACGCCTTCAACGAAGAACTGGGCTACTTGACCGCTTGTCCAACCAATGTCGGAACCGGTATGCGCGTGAGCGTTTTGGTTCACTTGCCAGCTCTGGTCATCACCAAGCAGATCGAAAAAGTATTTCGCAGCGCCCAAAAAATCAACTTGGTCGTGCGGGGGCTCTACGGCGAAGGCACTCAAGCGATGGGTGATTTTTATCAAGTCAGCAATCAAATTACTCTTGGAAAATCCGAAAGCGAACTAATTGCTTTGGTGGCTGACGTGATTGACGTTGTTTTGAAATACGAACGCAAGGCCCGAGATTTCTTAATCAATGAAAAACAAAATGACTTGTTTGACAAGGTCAGCCGAGCCTACGGCATGCTGCAAAGTGCCCAACAAATTAGCAGCGAAGAGACAATGCACCTGCTGTCGCGAGTTCGCATGGGCGTGTCATTGGGCTTAATCGGTAACCTAGAAATACCCGAGATCAACCAGTTATTCATTCAGACGCAGCCGGCCCATCTGCAGAAAATTCATTCCAGCGAACTGGACACCGATGCCAGAAATATCGAACGCGCTAACTACTTGCACGATCAACTGAAGCTAGACGGCTCCAACGATGCCGAAATGAATTAGCAACAGCCGCAAGCCATGGTTTCACCCGCTTCAACCACAGCTGTCGACAAAACCAACTACCGATCAACTCGTCGCAGCAACCGATCAAAATCTCGTTTCAACTTCGATTGCTCCCAGCCCGGCGGGTTGGCTTGCATAAATTTCAACAGCTTTTCAGCCGCCGCTCGGTCACCGCTTTCGGCCAGCAACAAAGCCACCTGATACTTCGCCAAAAACCAATTTTCGCTCTGCGGACGCAGCTTCGTCGCCAATCGGCGCCACTGGTTAATGGCTTTGTCCGGATCCGATTTGCCGTAAACTTCGGTCACGGCTTGAGCCAGTTTGATGCGCAAATCGGCTTTTCGCGGAAATTGCTTGACCAGCAAATTTAATGTCTCGATCGCCGCTTGATTTTCACCAAGGGCCAGCTGGATATCCGCCATGCGAAGCTGCCAATACGCGATCATCCCAGCGTCGTTTTGTTGCTGAGCAACCTGCTTGCCTCGCTCGGCCACCACTAAATTAGCCCGAGCCGCAGACGCTTCTTTCTTGCGATTCCAAACTGAATCCAAATATTCACTCGACCGCTTCAAAACCGCTTGACCATCGATCGATGCGACTTTCGACTGAAAACCAGCAAGCCGATTGAAACTGCCGACCACCGCAATCGCTTGGCTCGTATCGACCAGCGATGCGTTTTGCGTGCTGGACGACCAGTCGACTTTTGACATTTCTGCCAGCCAATCCGATTCTGGAAGCTGCCCCAAAAAACGCAGTTCGATATCCGCCCGCAGCAGTGCCACCAAGTCGGTCACGGCCCCATTTTCAGCTGCCTTTTCTGTTAAACGCCCGAGCAACCGATCGGTCATCAGATCAACCGACTGATCTTTCGCTTTCATTTGGCTCAGCAAACTGACTGCTGATTCTGACGCGGCGACAATCGCCACTGCCAGCTTTGGGCTCTCCTGTCGGATCGACAGCAACCGCTCAAAAGCCAACTGGTACTGCCGCCGTTGACGCAAATGGTCCGCCAACCAAAATCGAGCCGTGTCAGCAGTTTCGTTCTCAGGCCAAACCGTTAAATGACGCTCGAGCTCGGATTCAAAGCGTGCTGTACTTTCGCCGTCGGACTTGGCATTAGACTGACCTGTCTGCTGCGCCAAGTTCCAACATGCTCGCAAATGAACCGCCGACGCATTGCTCAGCCGGTGATGGGTCGCTGCCAGCAACAGCGATTCCGCGGCCTTGCCATGCAGCTTGAGTTTTTCATAGCACTGGCTTTGCAGCACAGCCAGTCGAAAAACGGTTGCTTTACTGTTTAGTTTGCCAGCCAATTGAATTGCTTTGGCAAAACTATCGGCAGCGACTTGGAACCGGTTTTCGGCTTGAGCGTTTTCGGCCAACTGAATCAGAATCGTTAGATCAGCATCGGTGGCGGCTTCCGTCGCTGACGCCGATTCAATCGCCCCTCGATCCAACGCGCCCAACAACACGATCTCGGCTCGCCGTCCCCAATATCCGCCATGCGATGACTTGATCGACTTTAACATGGCGGTCGAAAACGATTTCCAGTTTCCAGCCTTGCCCGTCGATTTTTCGCCCAACCAAACCGACGCCTCCAAGAGAGCAAAATCCAACCTCGCCTCACGGCCGGGCGAATTGATCAGCTCCCGCACCAATTGTTCGACGGACGCGACATCACGATTGTCTTTGAGCACCTGCAGTTTTTCGATCAAAAAAGAAGTCAGCAAATGAGCCGGCACGGACGGTCGCGGCAACCTCTCAAAAACTTTCGATGCTGCTTGCGGTTCGCCAGCGAGCCGGAAATATTTACTCGACGCTAAATTGGCTTCCCACCAAAGATCCGTTCCCGGTTGAGCCGACCGAGTTACATCTTCGATTTGTTTTGACGCCTGAGAAAGCGCATCGGTTCGGCTGGCCCGATCCTGTGGATCGTACAGTCGACTTCGCTCCAGATTGCATACCGCAAACTGAAAATTCATATTGGTTTTGAGTTCCAACAATTGGGCCGCAGCAAGATCGCTGCCAGAAGCGTCACTGGCCGCGGTCGGAATCGCTTTTTCAATATCACGAATCAAACCTTCAATTTGGCTTCGAGCGGACCGCAGGAGCTGAAGTGCTTTTTCCCCCGCACTGGCATCGACCAATTTAGCGTCCAACTCTTGGCGAATTAATCGAACCTGAGCGACCTTGGCCAGAGCAGCCTGAGCCTTGACCAGCAGACTCCGGCTGCCGCGAAACGTCGATTCAAAGTCCGCAGCCAACTGATCAATTTTCGCCCAAACACTTGGCCGCTGTTCTTTCGTCGCAAACACAGCCATCGCGGTCAGTGTCTTAAGCCGCTGGACGGTCAGGCCAACTTTTCGCTTGGGGCCCAACGTTTTTTTAGCAAAAAGATCGTTACAATACTTGTCGGCCAGCTCAAACAACTGCCTCTGCCGCAGACCTTCCAGCAGTTTCGCGTCTTCGGAAATTTCAACGGCATCATCGCCAGTCAATTCTTGGCCAACGATCGATCCTTCAAAAAAGCCTGCCACCAACAGAGTAAGCAAACAAACCCGAGCGCACGCGACAACGCTGTTCACAACCAATCCAAATCCATTGAAAACCAACATGGTTCACTCGAGTTCCTGCTACGATAAATGTTTAACCAGCATCGGCGTCAATTGCTTGGCGTCCAAATTCCAACTTCAGCCGCCTTGGCCTCGTTTTCAGCCCGCACGAACTCGCCAGCTAAATCCGCATCGGTCTCCTTGAATCCCTCGGGATTATACCGAGCAAACCCGCGACGAATCAGTTCGAGGCCCAAATTAAACGAGTCACCCTTGAAATCGCCTTTCGTTTTCCCAACCGGAACAATTACGTCGGCGATATCGCGCATCATCTCGTCGCGCCCAACCGCTTGCACCGCAACCGTTTTTCCTCGGGTCAGCTTCCCCGCCATCGCTCGTGATTCGCGGTACCACGGCTGCCCCGGATCAGGCGCATCAACGCCACGCAAGAGCACGTAATGCAAATTTAAACCGTGGCTAAATTCAAAATTATCGCCGCCCCAAAAACGACGAATCTTCCCTTCCAGCGTGACTTCTATCTCCGGCCGCGGCGGTGCTGGAAGTGCTCGTTTGACGATCGGGCCGTCGCAGCCAAGACACAACAGCGCCACGACACAGACAATACAGATCGGTGTGATCCGTCGAAAACGGTATTTGTTTTGCTTATTTAATCGGTTGCGCATGCCTTTGATTTTAATCACCAATAACGATCGCGGCACCACGGACAAAACGTCAATTAGCGATTCGTTTCCAACTGAACTTCAGCAACAACGATCCGATGATCCGACAAAGGCGTATCGACGACTCGGTAGCTGTTAAACGGGGAACGATCCTGGCTGGGTGCCTTGGACACAAGAATCCAATCGATCACCGAAGTCGGCTTCATGGTCGAAAATGTGAATTGGTCCTTGCGGGGCATGGCCGTTGGCTCGTACCAAAACGCGTCGCCATCCAACAACACGCCCATCGCGTTGTCGCCGGAGTGGAGCTTGCGCGATTTTGGATATCCGGTTGGCGTTGAATTAAAATCGCCGGCGGCGATCAGTGGATTTTTGCCTGTCGTGTCCAGCAAGTTCAAAATCGTTTTCGCTCCCGCCACCCGCGAGAATTCTGATCGATGTTCCAAGTGAACCGCCGCCACGCGAATTCGCTGAAACTGATTCAAACGAATCGAAGCGACCACGCCACGTTTGCAGCCGACCAGCCAATCTTCCCAAATCTTCTCCGGCGGGAAATCCAACACTTGAGCATCCGCGATCGGGTACCGACTCAGAATCACGTTGCCAAATCGAAAGCTGCCGTAGATAAAACGAAAATCAAGATTTCGTTGATCGACGCGATACGCATACCCCGCCGCCTCGGCAATCGCCGCCGCTTGGTTCTGATGGCCGCTCCACGTCGAATCGAAATCCACTTCATTCATTACTACCACATCGGCGTCGATCTCTCGCAAAGTATCCGCGATTGCTTTGATACGTTCATACTTTGGGCTCGCCCCTTCGGACCAATTCCCAGCCTTCGTGCCGCGACCATGAGCGATATTGAAAGTCGCTACGGTCAGCGATCGAACGCTTGAATCCTCTGAGGCTTCCTTTTCACCTAGAACCTGATCGTCAAAAACCAGCTTGATTCGATTGGCAGATGCTTGGTATCGGCTGATAAAATAGGGCGTCAAAATGACTCCTACAATCAACACGAACCACAGCCACCACGCTCGCTTGCGTCTAGCCCGTTTGGTTTCAGGCGATAGCACTTCAGCAATCGCACTCGCTTTGTCGTTTGTATCCAAAGTCGTTTTTCCTCTATGATTGTTGCTTCTCAGGCGATCGGCAGTTGAATTTTTACCGCTGATGTTTGCAACGATTGCGAATCTTG
>CAZROJ010000049.1:20288-25429 GCA_964601665.1 uncultured Pirellulaceae bacterium | reverse complement strand
GGAATTGCGGGGAGAGGGGAGTTTGGAATTGCTGGGGATTTCTTGCTTGCTTGATTTCTTGGTTGCTTGGTTGCTTGGTTGCTTGAAGGCTTGGTTGCTTGAAGGCTTGGTTGCTTGAAGGCTTGAAGGCTTGGTTGCTTGGTTGCTTGCTTGGCAAAGGTGCTGGCACGAAGAACCACACGGAATTGAGATTCACGGCACTAGCGCTATCGGCTCACGAGTTGTGGGATAGGCTCGACAACGTCGACCGTCGTGAACGAAGTCAACAAAGCCAAAACGATCCTCGATCTACCCACCAGCCGGCTTGCGCCCGATGCAATAGAGCCCGCTCACTCCGCGGACCAAAATGGCATCCTTCGTCACGGCTGGACTGGCCCAAACGGTATCTTCGACCGAACCGAGCCTTCGATAAGAAAACTGATCGCCGACTTTGACAGCACCCATAGCTCCGTATTCGTCGATCAAAATAAGTTCGTCACCTGCAATCACTGGACACGCAACCACCATTTTAAAACCAGGCAAGCGTTGTTTTTCGAAAGCTTCCTCACCTGTTTCGGCATCGTACGTCCGCAACACACTTCGATCCACGACATACACCAGGTCGCCGTTAGAAATCGGCGATGACATTCCAGGTGCACTGCGCGGATTTCGCCAAGCACAAAACGCGAATGTTTGGTTGGTTCGCTTGGGCTGAATTTCGCCCGCCGCGCCAGCCGTCATCGCAAACAACGGTCCTTTGGACATCGGATCGCTGCCGCCAAAATAAATTTTCGTCTTGTCCGCAGCCACCGAACACGCCGTCGGCGATTTTACTTTGTCCAGCTTCCACAACAGTTCGCCGGCGTCCAATCCGTAGCTCGTGATCTGCATTCCACCGGAGACGATCAGTTCCGATCGTTGATCGTTGTCCCAAACCACCGGCGTGCTCCAAGATGAACCTTTTCCCTCTCGCTTGCGAACCCACTTTTGATCGCCACTGAGCGTACCAAAACAGAAAACCTTGGCACTCTCTTCCGTCAGCACCTGCACGAAGATTTTCCCCTTGCTGATCGCCACCGAACTGCCGGTGCCAAAATCGTTATTCGTTTTAAAGGCCCCCACATCCTTTTGCCAACGAATTTTTCCGCCATGGTCCAAGCCGACGACCGCGCCGTTAGCGCCGAAATAAGCGTACACCCCATCGGCATCAACGGCGGGCGATTCGGTAGCGTAAGTGTTGGACGGGTGAACGGCGTGTTTGGGGACTTCGGACTTAACCTTGGTCGCCCATTTTTTCTTGCCGGTTTTTAAGTCCAAACAGACCACTTGCCAGGTCACTTCGAAATCTGGCTTCTTGCCGCCCATCCCCATACTCTGCGGTTGCCGAACACCGCCAGCGAAATTTTTCGGTTTCAAATCATTGGCAGCCACGGCCGTCGTGACATAAACGTTGTCCTTCCAAACGACAGGCTGCGACCAACCCGCACCATCGATTTCATTTTTCCAAACTAGGTTTTCATCGACCGTCCAGTTGGCAGGCAGATTGGACTTGGCCGCCACGCCTCGACCTCCTGTACCACGAAACTGCGTAAAGTCTTGCGAGTTGGCGACACCCCTGCCAAAGAAAACGAGGCACAGGCAGCTGGCAACTGCAAAGAAACTGTTGCGTGGGAGCATGGTTATACTTTCTGTTTTAGTTTTTAAAAACGGATCAATTAAGGGTTTTAAAATGATACCGGCTAGAAAATAATCTAACGCGGCGTCCCTGGCTGGCCTGCCACATTGTAACGCATCAATGACAAACAATTTAAAACTTGCGACTGGGCCTTTGGTTTGTGCCTTTCGTTTGTTAAACCGTGGTTCCATGCGGGCGTGGCAAATCAAACCGATCGCTTTCGAACCATGCTCGGATTCACACCAAACACCAAAACTCAAAATGTCCGAAAACCGCTCAATCAAAATTTTTGACACGACCCTCCGCGATGGTGAACAGTCCCCTGGGGCCAGCATGAACCTTGCCGAGAAATTGGAGATCGCTCAAACGCTTATCGATTTGGGTGTCAATGTCATCGAAGCGGGTTTTCCGATCGCTTCGCCGGGGGACTTTGAAGCGGTCCAAGAAATCGCCTCAAATTTTCGCGGCGCCGAGATTTGCGGTTTAGCTCGGTCCCACGATCGCGATATCGATCGAGCATGGGAGGCACTGAAGGGCGCTCACGATCCGCGGATTCATGTCTTTCTGGCAACCAGTGCGATTCATCGCGAATTTAAACTCAAAATGTCGCCCGATGAAATCATCGAACGCGCCGTCGCGGGAGTAAAACGAGCTAAAAGCTATTGCGATAATATTGAGTTCTCGCCCGAAGACGCCGCGCGAACGGAAATTGATTTTCTGTGCCGAGTCGTCGAAGCGGTGGTGGCTGCTGGAGCCACGACGGTCAACATCCCCGACACGGTTGGCTACGCGACGCCCGAACAAATGGGCCACGTGATTAACCAATTGGTCAATCGCGTTCCCAATATGGACCAAGCCGTTTTGAGCGTTCACTGCCACAACGATCTTGGGTTAGCCGTGGCCAATAGTTTGGCGGCGGTCGAAAACGGAGCAGGGCAGATCGAATGCACAATCAACGGTATCGGCGAAAGGGCCGGCAACGCGTCGCTGGAAGAAGTGGTCATGGCGATCAAAACACGCAATGACGCGTACAAATTCGAAACGTCGATCAATACTCGGCGATTGGTTCCTGCCAGCCGCCTCGTTTCGACGATTACCGGTTTGCAAGTTCAACGGAACAAAGCCATCGTCGGCCGCAACGCGTTTGCCCATGAAGCCGGAATCCACCAAGACGGAATGCTCAAGGAGCGGACGACTTACGAGATCATGCGGCCGGAGGATGTTGGCTTTGCTGACACGGATTTGGTCTTGGGCAAACATAGTGGCCGCGCGGCGTTGGCCGACCGAGCCAAACAGCTTGGCTTTACGTTGACGGGCGAACAACTGCAGAACGTGTTCGATGAGTTCAAAAAGCTGGCTGATCGCAAGAAAGATATTTTTGACGGCGACATCGCTTCCTTGATCGAAATGGAGATCTTGGGGGAAACCGAGCAAGAATGGGAATTGGTCGGATACGAGCTTGACGTAATTTTTGGCCAGACGCCAAAGATCAATCTAACGCTGCGACATGGTGCCGACGAAAAATCGACGGAGTTGTCAGCGGGTTCGGGAGCTATCGATGCCGCCTTCTTGGCCGTCGAAGAGATCACCGGCGTGACACTCAACTGCAAAGAGTATTCGGTTCGCAGCACGTCGCTGGGGCACGATGCGGTCGGCGAGGTAAACATCGAAGCCGAATGCGAGGGACAAATTTATCGCGGACGCGCCGCTTCGACCGACTGCGTTGAAGCTTCGGTGATCGCGATTTTGAATGCGTCAAACCGAGTCTTGGCAGCCAAACGACACGCGAACTAATCGGCGGGCCAGCTTGCGGTAATTGGTTTTTGACCAGCAAAAATGAAGATCTTTCCCAGCCTCAATTCCTCAGGCCAAGCTCTGGGTAATGAACGCTGATTACCGGACCGCGTGAACGAGTTTTCAAAAGGGTGCACAGGCTGACGAGCCCGAAGGAAATTTTGCCCTTCGCATGGCTGACGTTACCGTCGGTTGGATTAAACTACCCACATGAACCAAGAAGAAAAAAAGACGCCTGAATCGACTTCAGTGGCATCCGATTTACAGCAGCAAGGAAAATTCGCTCGCAGCTTGCTGACGGGGCGATTGGGCTACGCGGTCGCGATCTTTGCGGCTGCACTTTCGATCGCGTTTGCTGGCTATCGAGCGACCGCGCGGTATGCCACGCCCTCCCCGACGTTTGATTTTTCAAAGTCCGGCATGAACGACTTTCATAACGGCGTGTACTTTCCGTCAAAAGCGTTTGCCCAGCAAATCAATCCGTACGCGAAAGAGGTCTGCGAAACCTACCCGATGTCTCGATCGGCACCGCCTTATTCGCCCGTCGTTTTTATGCTTTATCAGCCGATCACTTGGCTGGATCTACCGGCAGCTGACATTTTATTTTTCGCACTGAACACATTGGCTTTAGGACTCTTCGCCTGGTGTATCGTGACGACCGTCCGCAAGATCATCGGGCCAAATTCGAGCTGCCTGCTGAATTGGTTCGGCGACGATATTCTGGTTTCGATTTGGGCCTTTACGGCATTCATGTTCTCGCGGCCCGGACATATCACTCTGTTTACCGGCTATTTTACCGCTCAGCTGGTGATCGGCGTCTTCATCGCCTTGCATTACTCAAGGTCAAAACCATGGCTGGCTGGAGTTGGAATGTTGCTGGCTTCAGGGAAACCAACTTACATCATTCCGCTGACGATCTTGATGCTGTTTCGACGTGATTTTAAAGCGACTGTGATTGGATTGATCCTATGCGCCGTCTTCGCTGCCGCAGGGATTGGCTGGCTGGCATTGAATTCCGACGTAAGCACGGTGGTCGATGGAATCAAGCAGGGGCAAGCCGCTTTCGACGACGATCCAACGGAGATCCCGGTCAACACGTGGACGCGTCTGGACGCGATGGGTGTGGTGGCCAAAATCGCTGTGATCAAACCGAGCGGATTCCAGTATTTAGCGGGCATGATTGCGATGCTGATTCCAATCGGATTTTTCATCTTCAAACTACGCGGTCGCGAAAACGTGGGCGACGACAGTGAAAGTTTTACGGCGACATCGGTGATCGCTTGCTTGGCCTTGCTGGTGTCAATCTATCATCACTCGTACGACGCGCTGCTGGTGCTTCCAATTTGGCTGGCGCTGCTGATTGGTGGACGGTCGGTGTTTAAGTGGCTGCCGGGATGGCAAATCCATGCCGTGTTCGTTTTGTTGACCGTTCCTATTATCAATTACGTTGCGACGCTTCGCTTCCGAGAGCTTTTCGGGATCGAAAATCAGAGCGCCATGTGGAATGCGATTACGGCCGCCAATGGCGTGAGCCTGTTGGCATGTATGATCGTTGTGATCATTGCGGCCCTGAAAAGCGACCACCAAAACTAACCTTGAATCTGATTTGACGCCGGCAAAAAGCTTTGACGCCGGCAAAATATTTGACGCCGGCAGAGAGAACTTACTGATTAGCAAGTTTCGGATTGGCATC
>CAZROJ010000049.1:0-20188 GCA_964601665.1 uncultured Pirellulaceae bacterium | reverse complement strand
AATATTTGACGCCGGCAGAGAGAACTTACTGATTAGCAAGTTTCGGATTGGCATCGCCGGAAACTTCGATCAGTTTTTCGCGGAACGCGTGGCAAAGTTCTTGCATCACCGGAATCGGCAATTGCTCGGTCCGCGTATCTGGACCATGCCCCAACTGTTCCAGCACTTCATCAATGTGCGGCTTTTCCAACTGCCCTTTAAACGCACTGACGGCGACCGAACGCATGAATTTTCGGCGATGAAAAAACATCGCGCGAACAAACGCGTGAAAAAATTCTAAATCAGCAAACTGCTCCCGACGCTCGGGCCGATGCACAATATGCAGAATCGCCGAATCGACTTTTGGACGCGGCCAAAACACTTTGGGCGACATCACGCGGACAATCTTTGTATCGCAAATGCTCTGCACCCAAACACTCAACGCGCCGTAGTCCTTGGACCCGGGTTTGGCCACCAATCGATCGGCCAGTTCTTTTTGAATGGTGATCGTCATGGTGGCTGGTACAACTTCACTTCGAAGCAGGTTCGAAATAATGGGCGTTGCCACGTTGTAAGGCAGGTTGGCCGCGAGTTTGAACACGCGACCGGGATCAACCGCCAGATGCTCTTTCACCGCCGCAATCACTTCCGGGGCAAAATTGTTTTTGTTTTTTAACGCGTCCTGTTTGAGCATCAAAATATTGTCAAAAGGCTCGAGTTCTTCGGAGGCCATTTGGTACAAGTATTCGTCAATTTCAACCGTGATCACCTGGGCGGCTTGTTGGGCAAATATTCCGGTCAGCGACCCCATCCCGGTCCCAATTTCCAAGACAACATCGTTCGCGTTTAGCTCCGCACTGCGTGCCAACAGGTGCAGCAGGTTTAGGTCGACCAGAAAGTTTTGCCCGTGTCGCTTGTTCGGGTTCAGACCAACTTCGGCAAATCGAGTTGAAAGGTAGGAGACAGTTTGTTTGTTGACTTTGGGCATAAAGCGATGACTATCAGCGAGTTGGATGCGTTTCTAATTGACGTTGGACATATTTGGCCAACAAATCGGTCTCGATGTTCACATGGTCACCAACCTGACGTTGCCCGAGAGTTGTGACGTCCAGCGTATGAGGGATCAGGGCGACACTAAATCGTTCGGCTTCAACACCGACCAACGTTAAACTGATTCCGTCGATCGCCACAGAGCCCTTGCTGGCCATTTGACGAGTCAACTCCTGAGGCACGCGAAACCAGAACTCGGCCCATTCGCCATCGTCGTTGCGTTCGTCGACCGTTCCGAGCGCATCGATGTGCCCCGAAACGTAGTGGCCACCCATGCGTTGGCCTGCTGCCAAAGCGCGTTCCAAGTTGACGGGGGAACCCGGCGTCAAATCGCCCAGATTGGTCCGGCTGAGCGTTTCAGAGCCGGCTTCGAACGATAATTTGCCGCCGTCAATTTTGATCACAGTTAGACAACAACCATTGATCGCAATGCTGTCGCCAATCGCTGCGTCTTGGCAAACGAGTTCCGTCAAGACTGCGATTTCGACGGCCGAATTATTGTTAACGGGCACGATCGAATCGATGGCGCCTTTTTCCTCTACGAGACCTGTAAACATTTGGCTGCCTAAATCACGTTCAAGCTTGCGTTTTTGGTTTGCCTGGTTTGCCGCGGCTTCGGTTGGCCCGTTGCAACGGCGACCAGATCGTAGCCCTGGAACGTGACGACTTCGCAGGGCACAATCATGCCCTCGGCCAGTGGCGTTTCGGTTTCGGTAACAAAGACCAAGCTATCGACATCCGGAGCATCTCCAGGACCACGCCCAACCCAAGCTCCTGGCTGATCGGCGACCGGGGCATCGATGATCACATCAATGGTTTTGCCGACTTGGCCTTCGTTGTAATCGAACATGATCTGTTGCTGAACCGCCATCAAACGATCTCGCCGATCGGCCTTGGTCGCATCATCCAAATGCCCGGGCAACTTGGCCGCTGGCGTGTCGGGTTCCAGCGAGTAGGTAAACACGCCCATGCGTTCAAAATGATGACGCTTGGTAAAGTCAACCAAGTTCTGAAATTGCTCTTCAGTCTCGCCCGGGAAACCGGTGATAAATGTCGTTCGCAGCACCAAGTCGGGAATCATTTTTCGCATCAATGCGATTTGCGTTTCGGTATCTTCCACGTTCACTCGACGCGACATCCGTCGCAGCATCGTGTTGTCGCCGTGCTGCAGTGGCATATCGATGTAGGGCAAAATCTTTTCCGAATCGGCGATCACCTGCATTAGCTTTTCATCAATGTACATCGGGTAAAAGTACATCAACCGGATCCAATCAAAACCCTCGATCGCGTTCAATTCCGACAGCAGTTCGGCAAGTCGTGGTTCGCCGTACAGATCCATGCCGTAGTACGTTGTATCTTGGGCAACAATGATCAGTTCGCGAACGCCCGAGTCCGCCAATTGCTGGGCTTCCTCCAAGACGCTTTCCATCGGCTTGGTCGCGTGCTTGCCTCGCATTTTGGGAATCGCACAAAACGTACACAGCCGATCGCAGCCTTCGGAAATTTTCAAATAAGCGAAGTGCTTGGGCGTGATCTGCAAGCGATCTTGATCCGATAGCGCGCGAATGGGCGCGGGCTGAAAAACAGTTCTTTGTTCGGCTTGGTCGCCCAGCAGGCGGTCGGCAATTTTCGTAATTTCATCTCGCCCAAAGACACCAATCAACGAATCGATTTCCGGTCGTTCGACCAACAATTCTTCTTTTTGGCGTTCGGCCAGGCAGCCCGTAACGATCACGCCCTTCGTTTTGCCGGCCTTTTTCAAAGCCAACATTTCGTCGATCGCACCGAATGATTCTTGCCGAGCCTGCTCAATGAAGCCGCAGGTATTGACCACGACAAAGTCGCTCTGTTCGGGATCAGCGATTAACTGGTAACCGTCCAATTTTAGCAATCCCATCATCCGCTCGGAATCGACGGTGTTTTTTGGGCATCCCAAACTAATAAAGGAGTATCGCCCTTTTACATCTTTGGTATCGGGCAAGTTTTGGTAGTCAGTGGACAATTCTGGAACCGTAATCAAATAGTTTTAGTTGTTTCAAGATTCTTAGGCGTAAATTTAGCCCACCGGGGGGATATCGGCGAGGGATAAAAATATCCACGTTGACAGCATTTGCTCAGTTTTCTAGCTTCCTATCGTCAAAACAGTCATGAAGGCCACCAAGCACACGAATCACGTCTCCCAGTTCTAACCCGGTTCCAAAGAAACCCGCACGTTCCACTTGAAACCCACAAGTTTCGCCAGAAATCCGTACGTTTCCCAAGGAACCAGTTTCTCACGATCAATTTCCGATGAAACAACCCATTACAGTCCTTGTTCCCTGCAAAGACGAACAGCTGAACATTCGAGCCTGCATTGAATCATTTTTTGATCTGGCTGACGAGATTTTGATTGCCGACTCCGGGTCCAGTGACCTGACGATGGAGCTCGCCGCAACATTCGACAAGGTCCGCATCATCCAGCGAGACTATGTGACTTCTGGCGATTTCAAAAATTGGGCAATCCCCCAAGCAAAAAACGAGTGGGTATTGATCGTCGACGCCGACGAACGGATCACACCGGAGTTGGCCGACGAAATTGAAATGACGCTACGACGTGGTGCCGAATACGACGGCTACTGGATCAATCGAGACAACCACTTCATGGGCCATCCGCTCAATTATGGCGACGCTCGATCAGACGAAGTGCTGCGATTGTTCCGTCGTGATCTGGGACGCTACTTCGGACCTAGCGATCATGGCGAAGTCGAAATTTCGACCAAGAAGGTCGGTCGCTTCAAAAACTGCATGAAGCATTACTCGATCTGGGACTACGACCAGCTGTACCACAAACTCCACCGCTACACCAAGCTGCAGGCCCAACAATGGAACGACGCCGGAAAAGACACCAGCTACTTTAAATTGCTTGTGCGTCCGATGTGGCGATTCTTCCGCGAGTTCATTTTGCAGGGATCCATCTTGGACGGGAAAGCCGGACTACAGACCGCGTGGATCTGTGCCTTCTACTCGTTCAACAAACAAGCACGACTCTGGGAACTTACTCAGAGCCTCGACCAACAAGACGCCGACGCGATTGACTTCCGCGAACAGGCCGACCAAGCAGCCCAAGGCACGGTCCCCGCCTTGCCGGCGCCAAAAAAAAATGCCTCGGCAAAAAAAGCGGCTTAAAGAACTAGAACTCTTCACTAAAAAAACGGCTGAACTGAATCACTCCAGTTAGCCGCTTCATTTTGTTTTTTTGTAACCGCGTTTGAGCGACATGAGTCGTCGTCTCAAAAAGCCAACCGACTCTAACCCATCGCTCGAGCGGGCCTATCGCTCGAGCGGGCCTATCGCTCAACTATCGTTTAGACAATTCGACGTAGTCTCGCTTTGTATTACCCGCATAAACCTGCCGTGGACGACAAATTCGTTTGGTCGGCGAATCGTGCATCTCTTTCCAGTGCGCGATCCAACCGGGTAAACGCCCCATCGCGAACAGCACAGTAAACATCTCCATCGGAATCCCCATCGCTCGGTAGATCACTCCCGAGTAGAAATCCACGTTCGGATACAGACGTCGCTTGACAAAATACTCGTCCTCCAGAGCCACTTGTTCCAGCCGTTGAGCAATCTCAAACAGCGGATCCTTGATATCCATCTCGGCCAGCAATTCATCACAGGCCTTTTTAATGATCTTGGCTCGCGGGTCAAAGTTTTTGTACACGCGATGTCCGAAGCCCATCAAACGGAAACCGTTATCTTTGTCCTTGGCCATTTCGATATAATCGTCCACGTCTCCTTCACCTTCGTGAATCTCGGTCAGCATATTCACGACCGCCTCGTTGGCCCCACCGTGAAGCGGACCCCACAACGCTGAAATTCCCGCGGAAATCGAAGCAAACAAGTTTGTATTTGCCGACCCGACCATCCGAACGGTCGACGTACTACAGTTCTGCTCGTGATCCGCATGAACAATCAACAGCATGTTCAACGCTTTGACAAAGGTCGGGTTTTTCTCGTAGTTTTCGCATGGGTTTTGAAACATCATGCTCAGGAAGTTTTCGCAGTACGGCAGAGAGTTCTGCGGGTACATGAACGGACGCCCCTTTGATTTTTTGTAGCTGTAAGCCGCAATCGTCGGCAGCTTTGCCATCAGACGATGAATGGAAATCTCGACTTTGTTTTCATCCATCGGATCCAAAGAATCTTGGTAGAACGTCGACAACGCGCCAACAACCGATGACAAAATCGCCATCGGATGAGCGTCACGTGGGAAGCCGTTGAAGAACAACCGCATGTCCTCGTGGATCATCGTGTGGCGACAGATGGATTCGCGAAAATCGCCGATCTGAGCTTCGTTGGGCAATTCGCCGTAGATCAGCAGATAGGCGACCTCAAGGAAGTCGCAGTTTTCGGCCAGATCTTCGATCGGGTAACCGCGATAACGAAGAACACCTTCCTCGCCATTTAGAAACGTAATCTCGCTGGTCGTGGAACCGGTGTTAACATAACCTTCGTCGATCGTTATTAACCCCGTATCCTTTCGGAGCTGGCCGATATCGATGGCTCGTTCCTTTTCGGTTCCCTCAACGATGGGAAGATCAATTTCATGACCATCACAAACAACTTTGGCCACTTCAGACATTGACTGACTTTCAAACGAAACTGGACTCAACGGACATACCTTTAAACGAATGACGGATTGGAGAGGCCGGACGGTCACCTTTTTTCCAGCGCGTACTTGCCTGTAACCCGCATTCTTGGCTTACAGTTTAACCTTATGGCGGCATTTTTGAAGCGGGCGGAGCGATCGCACACGAAGCCGGTGACAAGTCAACCGAAATGAATCAACTTTCAACTCGTGCAGGCTTTTTTAAACCTTGCCAGCGTTGCGAAAACAGCGGCCCGCTGCCGGTGACAAGTTACGCGAGGCTACGGTCAGCGGTCGGCGATTTGAGCCGATAATTCGGGCCTATTTGCTGTTCAAATCGACTTTTGGCTTGGCCTCTGGCGTCGGTCCCTTGTTAGCCGTGGCCTGAACCACCGCTTTGTTCTTGCGAAGTACGACACCCGTCATCCGCCAGCCGTCGTCGAAAACCTCCATCACACCGCCGGTCGGGCCCAAATAGGGAGCGATTGATTTTGAATAATTTTCAGGCAGCTTATCACCCTGCAATTCCTGCGACCTGACGGCGTCCTTGTCGACTTCCTTGCCTTCAATCCTGGCCTTATCAGCGGCCTGTTTGGCGAACACTTGATTGATGACGCGAGCCAACATGGTTTGCGAGGTCGCCATTTCACCGCGGCGGAGCATCTCGTAGTTCGTCTCGAGGCCTCGATCGAGCCGACCGAACTGATGCCACGAAACTTTATCCGTGTCCGTTAGCTTGGCCAGCGTGGACTTCACTCGCAAGAAATCAGCCACCGTTTCCAGCTCAGTTTTTTTCTGCACCAAAATCTTACGCAAGTATTCTTTATTGTTGCAAACCAATAGCTGGTTGCCGACGACCACGATGTAACGCTTGGCAAACAACTCAAACCGAGCCTCTTCTTCCTCTTCTTCCTCGTCGAAATCTTCTGGGTCATCGAAACCGTCAAGGTCATCCAAGTCGTCTAAATCTCCGAATTCACTCTCTTCAACCCGAGTCGAATCGATCTCGATGACGTCGATTCCGCCGACCGTAATCACTCGGGCATCCGGATTGGCTCGGCTCAAATTCTCAAACACAAATTTGGCTCGACCCTTGATCGAGCAACCGATCACGACTCTTTCACTGGTGGCCGAAATTGGCTTTTCTGTGGCCGCAACGACGACGAACCGATTGCTAAGCTGCTCTACGACGCCTTTTAAGTCAAATCTCAAATACGGATCTTGCTTTAAATCCGCAAGCAAGCGAAGCCACGCTCCCGGCTTGGTTTGGGCGTCCCAAAAGTAGCCCACGGCGGTCAACGCCTTTTGCGTATTCCAATTTCCCATCACCACCGAAGTAGCGTCCACAGGCACCCATTTGGGCAGCGACATTGGGACGTCTTTGTTCACATTGAAATCAAATAACTCGAAAACCTTCTCCGCCCCCGGCTTCCCGTTGCGTCGTGCGTAAATGAAAGTGCGGTGCAAAATCTCATGCTGACCGGCCATCACCGCCACTCGACCGCCAACACCGCGAAAAGCCCCAAATCCCGCGTCGGCCAACTTTTTAGCCATGTCGTCGCGAGGAACTTTGCTGATCGCTTCGTCGTCGCGAATCCGATTCGCTAAATCCATGTACCCAAAAGGATCAACAAACCATCGCACCTGAGCCGAATGCGGCTTGAGTTCGGTCCGCTGCATGACGGAAGTGAAACCTAGCTGGGCCGAGAGCGTTTCTACCGGTTGAATTTTTTCAGGATTCGTCAATCGCCGCAGCACATCCCGAAAGACGGCTTCATTGTTGGCAACCAGCATCCAGCTGCCGGCACTGGGAAATTTAACTTCGACAATCGTCTTGAAATTGTTCCGTGGAGTTCTAAACAACTTCGGATTCTCAACCACCGAATGCGTGTACTTCACGCCTTGAATTGTTTTTTCGGTTTGAGTCGCACCGCGATCAACCAGTTTTTTCGAAATTTGTTTGGAAAGCAATTCTGCTTTCTCACGCGTCTCTGTGACGTCCATCAAAAAGACAATCCCGTGCTGCCCACCTGCAGACAGCACACCCGCAAAACAAATTTCGCCCGAATTGACACCCTTTAATTGGTCCATGTCCAAGTTCAAACGAACGTTCTGACCGTTCACCCAATCCTTCACTTGTTCCTTAATCGAATCCGCAAACGGCTTCAACGTTTTGTTTCGCGCCAGTTCTCCAAACTGTGTCGCGTCGAAACGCTTTTGCAAATCTTGCACATCCGGGATCGACACCCAAGCTTTCGTTGTCGCCGGCAGCAGCAACTCGGTTGCCAACGATTTCTTAGCTGGCTCGTCGACCAGATCTTGTTCGGCTTTGGATTCGAGCTTCAGTTCAGACGAATCGACCTTGCTTGGAGCAACTGCCGGTTCTTTGTCGACCTGCTTATCATCCGTTTTCACATTCGGATTTGTGATCGTTTCTTGAGCCCAAACGTTACACGATAAAGCGCAGACGTAGGCAACAAGAATAAATGCAGTTAACGATCGCTTGATCACGGAGAAACTCCTTTGGCCGCGTGGGTCACAGCAACGAATTTGGATGATGGCGTGGGTGCCCATTTATTTGTTATCTAGTGTCCGTCAGAGCTAACTGTTGGATTCGGCACAGCGACCCCGATGCGACTGGGCAACTAAACACGGTGACCAGCGATCACTTCGATGCGTCAAAAATCGCTTGGCTCGAATCCGTAACCGCCCCTCACCAGTTCAAGGCATACCACAGCTTGAATATCGACCGAACCGAACAAGGCAAGGACACCAAGTTTGCTAACCGTTAAACTTTGGCTATCAGAACCAGACTCTAATGTATTCCTAGGGCGTGCCCCAAGTAAAGCTTAGAAACCCGTTTTTTACGGTGCTTTGCGGTACATCCGCAAACGTCGACCGGCGATCCGCTGAGCCGATTGCTTGTTAGTAAGTTGCGAGCCGATCGAAAAACTTGTTTTTCTTTTAAACCCGACTTGCCGCCGGAACCAAAACAGCCAAGCGCCAAAACGAACCGCCCATTGGGATTCTCAGTTCCAGCGATAAAATACGTTTTAGAAACCGATACCCGAACCGCAAGCCTCTGGTATTGTAATTTTACTTACCATTACTCAATTTTCGCCACGATTCAAAGATCCTATGATTCCGAACATTCTTGCTGAGCGTTACGCCTCGGACGCGATGAAATCCGTCTGGTCTCCCGAGGGCCGAATCGTGCTCGAACGCGAGCTGTGGATTGCGGTGATGGCGGCCCAACGAGAATTGGGCATCGACATTCCCGCTGAGGCAATTGCAAGTTACGAAAACGTTAAATCGAATGTGAATCTTCAATCGATCATGGATCGCGAACGGGTGACGCGACACGACGTCAAAGCTCGCATCGAGGAATTCTGCGAACTGGCCGGGCACGAACATGTGCACAAAGGAATGACTTCCCGCGACCTTACCGAAAACGTGGAACAACTGCAGGTGTTCAGGTCGTTGCTAGAAATTCGCAACAAAACGGTCGCCACCTTGGCGGGTTTAAAACGCCGCTGTCAACAATGGCAGACGCTGTTCATCACCGCGCGGACGCACAACGTCGCGGCCCAACCAACGACCTTCGGCAAACGCTTGGCCATGTTCGGCCAAGAGCTGTTGATCGCCTTGGAATCGCTGGAGGCCTTGATCGCCAGCTATCCCGTTCGCGGACTCAAAGGTGCCGTTGGAACTCAAATGGATCAATTGAGCCTGCTCGACGGTGACACAAAAAAACTTGAAACACTCGAGACGCTGATCGTTAAACATCTTGGCATCTCCAAACGCTTCGACAATGTTGGCCAAGTTTATCCACGCAGCCTGGACCTACGTACGGTCGGTGTCCTATTGGAGATTGCCAGTGGCCCTTCATCGCTGTGCCGCACATTGAGATTGATGGCAGGTAACGAAACCGCCAGCGAAGGCTTTGCCAAAGGCCAAACCGGCTCCAGTGCGATGCCGCATAAAATGAATTCTCGATCCTGCGAACGTGTCAATGGTTTCCACACATTGCTCAAAGGTTACCAAGCGATGGCGGCTGGCCTGGCCGGCGATCAATGGAACGAAGGCGACGTTTCGTGCTCGGTGGTGCGTCGAGTGATGTTGCCGGATGCTTTTTTTGCCACCGATGGAATGTTCGAAACATTTCTGACGATCCTGAACCAAATGGATGCTTACCCGGCTGTCATCAAGGCCGAAAACGATCACTATCTGCCGTTTTTGCTGACAACCACGATCATGATGGAGGCCGTGAAAAACGGCGTCGGTCGCGAAACGGCGCATCACGCGATCAAGGAACACGCCGTTGCGACGGTTCACGATCTGCGAAACGGTGCGGTCAACGATAACGACTTGCTCGACCGTTTGGCTAACGATCCGCGATTGAACCTGCCCGCCTCACTGCTGAGCGACTTACTTGAACAAGGCAAAACAAATTACGGCGCGGCGATTCACCAAGTCGATCAATTTGCCAATCGAGTTGAAGAAATAGAAAAACGATTCCCCGATGCGGCGACTTACCGGCCCGGCGGAATTCTGTAACCTGATATCCTGAGTGAAACAGCTGCTTGGAGTTGCGTGGCAAACTCGCAGCCTCGCAACTTTATCCAGGCCGATCAAACCAAAGGGCAACCCACATGGCGTTTGATGAAAACGAACTCTCCGATTCGGGCAAGGCAATCTTGGACGCCAGCCGGAATTCCATCGCGACCGCATGGCTAAAAGGAATCGTCGGGAATGGTATCACTCGCCATTTAAAAAAGACCCGAGCCTAAGTTATTTCGTGATGCATCTGCATCAGTTGGACAACGCGCTGACTTACGTGATGTTTGCCCTGAGCAGCGTTTTTGCTTTTTGGTTTGGCAAAGGCCGATAGATTCGGCTACATGAAGTTTGCGATGTAGAGCCTAACGCTGTAGACCACGACGTATCCGACCAAAAGCGAACCGGCGATCAGCAGGAATTGGCCAAGACGAATTTTTTTGAGCGCCGCGATTTGGGCGATCACGCAAACTACCGCGACGATTACCAGCTTAAAGATCACCATGCCGTTGAAGCCAAAGTTGTGCAAGAAATAATTCGCAACCGGGTTGGATTCAAAAGCACCCGGCTTGGTCAACAGGATGTACGTCATAAAGACGTCCAAACAGTTGAGCAGAATAAAGACCGACGTTTCGGTTTGCAGCGGCAGTTCGTTTCCGAATAACTTTTTCCACTGCAGCGGTGCCTCCGATTTCTTTCGCGACTTCCGGCTTCCCTGCGAACGCGAATCATTTCGGGTTTTCGAACCGTTTGCCTTCTTTGCAGCGGGCCCCGATGAGTCGCGATGGCTCGATTCCGGTCGACGCCCAGAAGATTCAGGCGGGCGTTTGGAGTCGGCTTGCCCTGCCTGGCGTCGACTCGATCGGTCGTTCGGGGCAGCAGAACTGGGCCGCGGTGCCCTAGCAGATGACGACGCTCGGCTAGATGACGACGTTTGGCTTTTAGTCAGCTGCTCAAAAGCGTCTTGAACTTGCTGGAACGCCCAAGCATCACCGCCAAGATCGGGATGATGCTTACGGGCTTGTTTCCGATAGGCCTTTTGGATCTCTTCGAGCGACGCATCGATATCGACGCCAAGTATTTTTCTCGGATCCATTGTCCGCCGTTTACTAATTCGAAGTTACCCGGGCTTGGCTACCATCGGCAATCTCGATAATCGCCTTCATCGTGCCCGAGACTTCGCTGGAACCGGTCGCTGGCGAATCTGGATAATCGACGTAAAAACGCAAACTACATTCGTGCTGGCCTGGCTCTTCGTTCGCAGTGTAAGTCACTTCGACGATGTGAAACTTTTTAACCTTGTCGTCCGCCTTGACGCTAAACGCTTCGCTCTTACTCCGAACGTCGCGAATCCGAAACGGCTTGTCCGATTTCAACCAAACTTTTTTCTTGACTACCTCGCCCGGCGCAAGCGGCCCCAGCGAAACAACTTCGGGAGAAACTTGCAGCGCGGAAGTCACTTTGGCGGTAAATGGAAGCGTTAGCTGACGCAGCCGAGGCACACCTCGTGGGTCTCGGCCTTCTTCGACCACCAAGTACAACTGGTCTTGGACAAAGCCTTTGGGAACCGTGTCTTTCAGCTGAGTCACAATGTCATAACTCACCATGCCGTTGCGACGCTGAGTTTCCTTGACATCGACTTTGACGTGCTTGAAAACACTCTTCACGTCTTGGATTCGAAACTGCGGATTGCCGGACGAGGTGAGCGTCACCTTCCGAGCGGGCAAATTGTTCTCCACCACCTGACCAAAATCAACCGTCGTTGGCGACAACGAAACCCCAGTCACGATATTGCCTTTGACCGTCAACTGCATCTCGCCCCGATAAGGCTGGTCAAAACGGATCGTGATTGTCGCTTGCTTGAATCCAACTCCAACTGCGGGCGAATTGAACTTGCAAACGATCTCGGCTTTCTCAAATGTTTTTAAAACCGTTTTGGACGCCGTCGCGATCGTGCATCCGCAACTGGAAGTGACCCCGCGAATGCGAAGGGTTTCATTGTAAAGATTCTCAAACTCAAATCGGTGCTCGGGCACGTCCCCTAGTTGGACGTTACCAAAGTCATGAGATCGCTCCTTGAACATTTTCTGAACCCAAGGCTGCGCCTCGACCGAACCCTGCATCGTTGCAACACAAGCCAGCGAAAAACAAATGAACGCGAGGGCCGATTTGATGGAATACGATGCCGATTTGATGGAATACGATGCCGATTTGATGGAATACGATTTCGATTTGATGGAATACGATCGCATGAGGTAATTCTATAGTCGCAGTTGGAATAACAAAAAGATCACGGCCGTTGCCATCGCCCAGCAGAAGCCGACGCGGTCCGAAGCCCGTGCCAATGCCGAACACGTTCGCTAGGTTGTTTCGGGCAAAATCGAACTCGGATCGGCCAACGACTCCGCTGACCGCAAACAACGCTAACCCGTCATCAGCACCTACTCAATACATGTTAACGACGGAGAAGCACTCTTACTAGGATTCGACGCAATTGATTCGAGAAATCCACTCCTGTCGCGACGATTTTTAGTCTGACGGTGTTTTATATCGCCAAGGTCACCCCATCCAACCCAAACTCACACGCAAATCGCGACACTCGACAGAAATTCGATTATTTCGCAACGCTCAATCGAGCCGTCTTCATGTGGTCGGCTATCCGGAACGCAATCTCCATCGCTTGATCGTGATTCAATCGCGGATCGACCTGGCTCTTGTAGGCCTTTTCCAAATCCGGTTCGCCAAGGTTCCCCGCTCCACCGATGCACTCGGTTACGTCGTCGCCGGTAAGTTCAAGATGAGCACCGCCCAAAATCGAGCCACATTGGGCATGAATTTTGAACGACTTTTCTAGTTCGCCAGCAACCTTGTCGAAGCTGCGCGTCTTAATTCCAGAATTGGTCGCAAAGGTGTTTCCGTGCATCGGATCACTGCAAAACAAAACATTTTGCTCGGCTTCCTGAACCGCTTCAATAATCGGCGGCAAACATTCCTCAACCTTGTCGTCGCCAAAGCGATGAATCAACGTGATCCGTCCTGGCTCGTTTTTCGGATTCAAAACTTTAACCAACTCCATCAACTCCGCCGGCACGAACTGAGGCCCGACTTTGATTCCGATCGGATTTTCGATACCCCGGAAGTACTCGACATGCGCTCCGTCTAAATCGCGTGTTCGATAACCAATCCACGGAAGATGAGTGCTCAAGTTGTACCAACCGTCGCGACGTGGAACCTGACGCGTCTGAGCCTGTTCATAACTCAGGTGCAAACCTTCATGAGATGTAAAAAAGTCGACCGACTGGCTGTCGGCGATCGATTGGTCCATCACGGCTTCCATGAACTTCAACGAGCTTTTGATCGAGTCGATCATTTCGGCGTACTGCTGAGCCCGGGGCGAATTCGAAGCGAAGCCCAGATTCCAGTTTTCCGGATGGTGCATGTCCGCAAACCCACCGACGCTCAACCCGCGAATAAAATTCAATGTCAACGCCGCTCGTTCATACCCCCGCAACAGTAGTTCCGGGTTGGGCGTGCGGTCGGATTCGTTAAAGCCCGATCGGTTAACGATGTCGCCGCGGTAAACGGGCAGCGTGACTCCTTCGCGAGTCTCCGTGTCGTTAGATCGCGGCTTGGCGTACTGGCCAGCGATTCGCCCGACCCGAACGACTTTTTTGTGCGAACCGTGGATCAACACAAAACTCATCTGCATCAGGACTTTGAGATTGCGAACGATCGAATCCGTTTCGCAGTCGTCCAAGCTTTCGGAGCAGTCACCGCCTTGCAACAAAAAGGCCTTGCCTTCGGCCGCTTCGGCCAATTGGGCCTTGAGACTTTCGATCTCCCAGCTGGTCACCAACGGCGGCAGCTTCGCCAACCGCTCGAGCGTTTGCTTGAGATGCTCCTGATCGGGGTAAACAGGCTGTTGTTTGACAATTTTTGACTGCCAAGATTGAGGCGTCCAGTTGGTTGACATGGCTTCTAGCGTTCTACGCGAAGGGAAATTTCTAAACGACGTATGGCACAAATCGGACAGCGTCGTCTTCCAATTGAAAGCGGCGTCTCGACTTCATTTTGACCGATAACGGGCGGTTATGTTAGTCTGTCGAGTCGGTTCGCGGCAGGTAAGGTTGGGCTGGTTGAAGAATTTTCTGTCAAACGTCACGATTCCGACATGGCCGACCGCGACCCGCGTTAAAGTGGGAATAAGAACGGCGTTCTGCGTAGGACACAAATCGATCGTTTGCCGATTCTAGGCCCCGTTTATCGCTGTTGCCGCAAGCACCATTCAGGGTCACAATCGCCACCCTAGAGTTTTACATCAAGCAATCCAATCACGTTAAAACGGCTCTGGTGCGTTGAAAAAACAGAAGCCGATCGTTTTCAAATTGGACTTGAACCTTTCGCGATTCAAACGCTCATGCCTGCATCAATCGCCTTTTTGACTTTTAAACACACCTGCCGCCCATGCTGCTAACGATCACCTGCCAAGGCCGCGATGCCGACAAACTCGGCTTCCTGCTGCACAAACATCCCGATCGATTTCAAACCATTCCGCTCAGCTACGGTCGCTGTCACGTATTTTACCCACAGGCAACCGACAAACTGGTCACCGCTTGCTTGATGCTGGACATCGATACCGTCGCATTGACCAAAAACAAACGCAACCGGCGCAGCACTTTCGCGCTGGCGGGCTACGTTAACGATCGGCCTTACGTTGCTTCGTCATTTTTAAGCGTGGCGATTTCCAATGCTTTCGGAACCGCCATGGCCAGCACCTGCAAAAAGTTCCCCGCTGCTCCGGCGATTGAATTCGATGTCGAAGTTTCAATCGACGTCCTGCCCAGTCGCGGCGGCACCAAAATGATCAATCGCATTTTCGAACCGCTCGGATATCAGGTCACCGCTTCCGAAATCCAACTGGACCACCAATTCCCAGAATGGGGTTCAAGCTGTTACAGCAGCGTTGTTTTAACAGGCCACGTGACGATCGCGCGACTGCTACAGCACCTCTACGTTTTGGTGCCCGTGTTTGACAACCAAAAACACTATTTCATCGATCAAGCAGAACTCGACAAACTGCTGGCCAAAGGCAAAGACTGGCTAGAAGGTCATCCAGAAAAAGAATGGATCGTCTCGCGCTACCTTAAATACGACCGCAGCCTGGCCAACCAAGCACTCGCCAGCCTAACGGAAAACAGGTTTGAATCTGAAACCGACGCGGCGGTCGAAACCGAAGCGTCGCCAACATCTTCGAGCCCGCCAGACGCTGGCAAACAAATTAGACTCAACGATCAACGCTTGGACGCGGTCGAACAACAGCTTGACGCCTGCGGTGCCTCGTCGGTCATCGATTTGGGCTGCGGCGAAGGAAAACTGTTGCGGCGATTGCTCAAAAAATGGCAATTCCGCGAAATTGTGGGCGTTGACGTTTGCGTTGCCAGCCTTGAGATTGCGGCCAAACGTTTACGACTGCGCGAGCTACCGGCATTCCAATCCGAACGCGTCAAACTATTGCACGGTTCGCTGATGTATCGAGATCGGCGGTTTGATGGCTTTGACGCCGCGGCGGTGGTCGAGGTGATCGAGCATTTGGATCCGCCGCGATTGTCGGCGTTCGAACAGGTCGTTTTCAAACACGCTCGGCCCAACACGATCGTGTTGACGACTCCCAATTCCGACTACAACGTGATGTGGCCTTCGCTGCCGGCCGGGAAATTCCGGCATCCGGACCACCGTTTTGAATGGAGCCGAAACGAATTTCGCACTTGGGCCCAGCACATCGCCGACACCTACGGTTATACATTTGAAATCCTTCCCGTGGGCGAAGAAGATCCGTCGGTTGGATCACCCACTCAAATGGCGGTCTTTCGCATCGCCGCGGAGCCGGCACCATGAAAATTCAAATCCCAGAACTCAGCCTGGTCGTGCTGATCGGTCCCAGCGGTGCCGGCAAGTCAACTTTTGCTGGGCAACATTTCCTGCCGACCGAAGTTCTCTCATCCGACGCCTGCCGCGGTTTGGTCAGCGATGACCCAAACGACCAATCTGCCACCAATGATGCATTTGACGTTTTAAATTTCATCGCCAGAAAAAGGCTCGCCGCCGGCCGGTTAACCGTGATCGACGCGACCAACGTCCAACCGGAAGCTCGAAAAAGCCTTGTTGCCTTGGCCCGAGAATTTCATGTGTTGCCCGTGGCGATCGTTTTGAACTTACCCGAAAACGTCTGCAAGGCTCGCAACGCCAATCGTCCTGACCGGCAATTCGGCAGCCATGTCATTCGCAATCAACGATCGCAATTGCGGCGTTCATTGCGTCAGCTAAAACGCGAAGGCTTCCGGCATCGATCGATTCTAACTTCGCCCGAAGAAGTCGCAGCCGCGTCGGTCCAGCGTGTTCCATTGTGGAACAATCGCAAAGGCGACACGGGCCCTTTCGATTTCATCGGCGACGTTCACGGCTGCGCCACCGAACTGGACCTGTTGCTGGAAAAACTAGGTTACCAGGCAACGAGCGTCGAAGCCGGACCGGGCTGGAAAGACATTTGCTACCAACACCCCGCCGGTCGCAAGGCGGTTTTTGTCGGCGATTTGATCGATCGAGGCCCCCAGGCCGTCGCCTGCCTCAGTATTGCCAGAAACATGGTGCAAGCCGGTTCGGCTCTGTGCGTTCCCGGCAATCACGACATCAAATTACTCCGGTACCTGCGTGGCAAAAAAGTCAAGATCCAACATGGGTTGGCAGAAACGATCGAAGACATTGATTCGATTCCAGCCGAACATCAATCAGCATTCAAAGATTCG
The DNA here is from genome assembly GCA_964601665.1 of uncultured Pirellulaceae bacterium. Classification (GTDB taxonomy): domain Bacteria; phylum Planctomycetota; class Planctomycetia; order Pirellulales; family Pirellulaceae; genus Mariniblastus. The sequence goes on along the minus strand of CAZROJ010000049.1, from coordinate 3,169 downwards.
CTGATTGAATTCTTGGACAGCTTAATCAGCCATTACGTGCTGGACGCCGGTCGTGTGGTCGTCGCTCACGCCGGACTGAAAGAATCGATGCAGGGCCGAGGCTCAGGTGCGGTCCGGTCGTTTGCTCTGTACGGCGAAACGACCGGCGAAACCGACGAATTTGGCTTGCCCGTGCGGCACAACTGGGCGTTGGACTATCGCGGAAAAGCGATGGTAGTCTACGGCCACACGCCGACCCCAACTGCCCAATGGCTCAACAAAACCGTCAACATCGATACGGGCTGCGTCTTTGGCGGGGAACTGACGGCGATGCGTTACCCCGAACAAGAATTAGTTTCCGTCCCGGCGGAAAAAGTTCACTGCGTGCCGGTTAAACCTTTGGCCGTCAGCCGATACTCGGGCAATTCGGCTCAACAAATGGCCGACGATCTGCTGGACGCCGACAACGTCATCGGAAAACGAATCGTCTCGACTGGACTGCGTCCCAACATCACCATCCGCGAAGAAAACGCGACCGCGGCGTTGGAGGTGATCAGCCGGTTCGCTGTGGACCCGCGTTGGTTGATCTATTTGCCTCCCACCATGTCACCGGGCGAAGCGAGTGCCCAAGATGGCTACTTGGAACATCCCGACACGGCGTTCGAGTATTTTAAATCGCAATCGGTTGGACGAGTCATTTGCCAGGAGAAGCACATGGGCTCACGAGCGGTCGTTGTTGTCTGCCGTGACATCGAATCGGCACAAAAACGTTTTGGAATCCGCACCGATCATCAGCAAGGCACTGTTTACACTCGGACGGGTCGTCAATTTTTCGACGACGTTGACATGGAGCAAGCTTTGGTCCGCAGGCTGGCCGCTGCGATGGACAAAGCCGACTTCTGGAACAAATTCGATTCGTCATGGGCCTGCTTCGACTGCGAACTGATGCCTTGGTCAGCCAAAGCGATTGAATTGATCAAGAACCAATACGCGGCCGTCGGCGCGGCCGCCCGGACGACTCTGCCCGCTTCCATCAACGCGCTTCAGGCTTTCTCCGATCGCGGGCTTGACACTGGTGAAACATCGCCCGCTCACGCCACGGAGTACGAGGCCGCAAAATCGCTGCTACGGCGTTTGGAAGTTTCTCGAGAAAACGTGGCGAAGTTCACCACGGCCTTTCAACATTATTGCTGGGACGCCAAATCAATCGACGATTTGAAACTTGCTCCGTTTCATTTATTGGCCACAGAAACCGGCGTCCACAGCGACCAGAATCACCGTTGGCACATGGAAACGATTCGAGACATTTGCCAACACGATCCGGACTTATTCGTTGCCACCAAGAATCACGAAGTCGATTTAAGTGATACGACCAGCATCGAGTCGGGCGTGAAATTTTGGCTGGACCTGACCTCGGTTGGCGGCGAAGGCATGGTTGTCAAGCCACTCGATTTTATCAGCAAGGGCAAGAAAGGACTGGTGCAGCCAGCCATCAAGTGTCGCGGCCAAGAGTACCTACGAATCATTTACGGCCCGGACTACGACACGGACCAAAATTTGCAGCGTTTGCGAGTCCGGCATCTGGGTCGCAAGCGGAGTTTAGCGTTGCGAGAGTTTGCTTTAGGGATTGAATCGCTAGCGCGTTTTGTTCAAAGGAAACCGCTGCGCGAGATCCACGAATGCGTATTCGGCGTGCTCGCATTGGAGAGCGAACCCGTGGACCCAAGGCTGTAACCTTCGAGAGCGTTCCCGTGGACCCACGGCTGTGATTTACCAAGCCATCCCCATCCCACGGAGGAGCGACCATTGCCGAAAATGTCGCTGTCCCCATCCGTCCTCATCCGCGTCTCCGGTCCCGCTAGGGACGAAATATCGGTAGAAAACCAACGTCCGCCACCAAGAACCCGGTCCCGTTAGGGACCTAACATCGGTAGAAAACCCAATATCGGTAGAAAAAACCAACGTCGCCCCCAACCAAAAACCCGGTCCCGCTAGGGACCCAATATCGGTAGAAAAACCCAACGTCGCCCCCACCAAAAACCCGGTCCCGTTAGGGACCCAATATCGGTAGCGATCAAATATCGGTAGCAACCTCGACCATTGGCACCGGCATGACGTAATCGTAGGCCGGCTTGAGCTCCATTGAATCGCAACGCGTCAGATAAAATTGTCGCGGTTGTTCACGAGAAAGACACAGCCCCAAAAACCGATCCTTGCCGATCAGCCGAATGGGACTCACAACTCGCCGAGTCTTTTTACCTTTTGAGTCGCGATAGCAAAATTCCAGAACAAGATCGTCTTGGCGTTGAATCGATTTTTGAATAAGAGCAGTCATTTTGCTTGATCTTTCGTTAGCATCCTTGAACCTGGCGGGCATGGCAAGTTTGAACACGAATCAAACCCCAAGCCATCCTCACCTCAGATACAAGCATTATCGCTGCCCGGCGGACACGTTTGGTCATAAACAAGCATTTGTTTTAAATCGACAGCCAAGGTCTGCATCAACCAGCGATTGTGGAACCAATCAATTGCGATCTCGCCAGTCAACTAAGACATTCGCGGAAATCCATTAAATTCCCGAACAAGCCCTCTCGTCAACGAGCGAGCGAAGGAACACCCGCTCACGCAACGCGACGATTACGGCTTAAGCAAGCAATGCTGAGCGATCCCAACAGCAAACCGCAATTCGGTTCGGGCACACTTGCGACTCTTTTTCGGTGGATTCACTTCTCACAGAAGATTCAATTGAGTGGCGGCCTTTGCAGAGGAAATAAAACTTGAGAAATTTCGGTAGTGCAACGACGCACCTCACCACAAATTCGACCAGTTAATCTATTTCTGGCGAAGTCAGCCGTCTTGGTTTGCAACTTTTCAAAATCGACTTTTGAACGATCAGCTATTGTTTTATCGAAGCCGCAATAGAATGCCAAAAAACACAAGTTTCCGAGATTCTTCAATGCTCGAATCAAAACTTAGTTCACCTTACTTGGCTGTTTCCGCGGCCCTAAAACAACATCGTTTCGGAACAAAAATCAAGTGAAAACGTGAAGTTGCCGATACCGCAAAAACCTTGCCGTTAAAATTCCAAAATAATTTAAATTTCCCAACTTAATCTTTAATCTGCGAAACCCAGATATCATTTTATTTATGCGGATTTAACGCTTCGCAATTGATCAATTTTCGATTCTGC
>CAZROJ010000048.1:0-25488 GCA_964601665.1 uncultured Pirellulaceae bacterium | reverse complement strand
TTCAATACCAATCTTCTCCATTCTGACTATTCTTCGCGGCAACCGAGTTGCACCCATCTGAAATCTGAAGTTGGAAACTGGCGGATGAAAACCACAGACAGGTAAGCTTGAAGTCGTTTAGTGACGCTTGACTGTGTTCGCTTCGGCCGGCGTGCTGTGATTGGAAATTAGAAACCGAAAATCGGAAACGCACCCCCGGTACCTGCATTTCCGTTATAGTCGATTCGACCCTCCCCCACACGATGCCTTTTCTTATCATTTCATGTTGCCAAAACGCCACATGTCGCCAAAACGCGTGCTACGTTTTTACGCCTTGAGTTCTGTACCAACCTACGGGGCTCGAGTTCGTATGGACACACCACTGAGTCGACTGGGCGATGAACACTCAAAGTCACAACTCGAATCGCGATCACGCATGGCTGCTTCTGGCACTGATCATTTGCGCCGCGCCTCTGCTTGGCGGTTGCGCGAACTTACGGTTCCCGCGAATTGACCCCAGTGGTAATTCAATCTTTCTGCCCGCGCCTAACTCGACGTCGCTGATTCGCCCCGGCCAACAGGCAGGCAACGGGTTTGGTTTCAACCAGCAACCCCCAGCTGGGATCCCGCCAGCACTTCCACCGCTACAGTTACAAGGTGGTTTGCCCAATAACAACTCGTCAGCGCCAACGGGCACACCGCTGACGTTTCAGGACCCGCTGCCGACCCTGCCTGCCGCACCGGCACCCAACCGTAATCCGTTTCGCAGTGCCTCGGGCCCAGCATTTACTCCACCACCGGTTCCTCCGCCTTGCGATGGAAGTGGGCGTAAGAATCGTCGCAAAATACTAATCCCAGACCCCAACCGAAATCTCTCGCCGGGGCAAGAAGGGCAGTTGATGATGACGCCGTCACGCATCATCGCCCCCGTTGGCAGCGAAGTCGTGGTTCTGGCCGGCATCTGTGGCAACGACGGTTTTTTCGTAAAGAACCAACCCCTTGAGTGGATGCTATCCAACAACAGTGTGGGAGAATTTATCGAAGTCGGCGGCATGCATCACTCGGCTTTCAACAAGCTGGTCCCGCCGTCATCAAAAAAAATAAATGGGCAATACGCGTGGGGAAGAACCGGCATCAAATCTCATATTATCAGTCGCGGCACTCCAACCGAACTGGACGATATTCAACTGCGGTCAGGGCAAACTTTTATTAGTGTTTCCTCAGCATCGCCGGGCACCAGTTATGTAACGGGTGTTGCGCCCAAAGCCGAGGGCTGGGATCGACGTAAGGCAACAACGGTCATCCACTGGGTGGACGGAAATTGGTCCATCCCAACTCCCAGCCAAGCAACGGCTGGAACCGTCACTCCGCTGACCACCGTTATTAGCGATAGCGAGGGGCGTGGTTTATCGAATTGGCCCGTCCGCTATACGATCGTAGGTGGAGCCCCAGCTGAATTTGCACCGGCGGGTTCGTCCAAGGCAGAAGCCAAATCAAATAGCGATGGACAAGCGACGGTTCAAATTCGTCAACCAGCCGGTCAATTTGAACCTGGCCAAACTCAGGTTCGCGTTGATGTCGTTCGCCCGGCGATCTTTGGGCAGCCCGAGTTGATTGTCGAAAGCGGAATCACGTCAATCAACTGGAGTGCTCCCGCACTGACCATTCGAGCGATCGGCCCGCGGGCGACCGAGCAAGGTACGCCTTTTAATTACCGAATCGAAGTGAGTAACCCCGGCGACCAAGTTGCCCGCAATGTCGTTGTCCGCACCAAGGACTTGGACGATTCAATCGAATTCATTTCTAGCACGCCAAAGCCAACCGAGTACGGCAAGCAAAAGGAATGGGTGATTGGCGATGTCGCGCCCAACGCTTCGCCCCGAATTGTCGAAATGCAACTGAAGTCCGAAAAGCTTGGCAATGTTGGATTGTGCTTTGAAGTGGCCAGTAGCGAGGATCGCCTGCAAACCGAGGCTTGTGCTGAAACAGAGATTGTTCAACCCTGCATCAATTTGTTTATCGATGGCCCCAGCACAGTCCGCGTTGGAGACCAGGTTAACTTTTTGCTGCGAGTTGAAAACCGATGTGATCAACCGCTCGAAAACATCGAGATGACAATTAACTACGACAACGGCCTTGTCCGTCCAGGTAAATCGAATCCAGCCAAAGTTAGGTTTGATGACAACGGAGTGCTGCAAGTCAATCAATCCGAGACGTTCCCGTTCGCCGCAATCGCTCAAGGCGTCGGCCAACAATGTTTAGTCGTCACAGTAACAGCCGACGGAGTTCGGCCGGAACGACAAACGGCCTGCGTCAACGTTGGCCCCGTCGATGGCACGCCCACATCGGAGACACCGTTCCCCGGTGGCGCATCTCAGGATACGCTCAGCCTAAACGTGACCGGCGGCCAGCCCTATTCCAGCAACAGTACGGGCACGACAGAGACGCTATCCAAAGTTACTGTCGAAGTCGGCAACCGCGGCGCTCAGCCAGTCAACAATGCGACCTTGATCGTCCGAGCATCCGATTCGCTTCAGGCAGTTTCAATGACTGAGTCATACCGTCCGAACTTGCGTCAGAGTGACGACGGCACGGAATTGTTTGTGGCCTTGCCCCGGTTGAATCCTGGCCAGCCACAAGTGATCGAATTTGGATATGCCGCCAGCCAAAACGACCCGAATGCGAGCGTCAGCGTTTCGCTTGAATCGCCGCAATCCGGTTCCCTGAATCAGCGACTGGGCGTTGCCACCGTCCCTCGCAATGCACCGGTCACTCCGCCGGCACGACCGTTGTCGCGGGGGCCGAACTTTGGTGATTCGCCGGGCGTAGGAATCCCAAACGATTCTGCAGTGGGAACGCCCAGCGTGCCAACAAGCGAACCAGCGACCCTTGAAGCTGCGTTTGCCCGGCGTACCGCAACGGCTGGTGATGTCACGGATTACGAATTCTCCGTCGTCAACAACACCAATCAAACGCTCGACAATGTCGCCGTTAGTTTTGTTGTACCCAATTCACTAGAACTGATACGAGTTCGTTCGGCTGAAAACTATCGCCTGCAATCTCGCGATCGCCTGCAAACTATCGGCAGACTGCAGCCTCGGCAACGTTTAGACTTTGTCGCCGAAGTCAGAGCATTAGATCTGCCTGGTGCGGCGACGTTGGAAGTCAAAATGCAATCGAATCAAACGCCTTTGTCGATCACAGCCAGCGACCAGTTGCAGATAAACTAGTGGTTCAACCGACCTGAATTGCCCGGTTGAAAACCAAATCGGCTCGTTTTTTTAGGTTCAAACGGTACTCGGCTTCAGTCAATTCAACCTCGGGGAACGACTGGCCAGTTTGAATTGCGATATCAGTTTGAATTGCGATATCAGCGTAGCCACTTGCCAAAGATTTTAAGAAACCAGCTCACGCCGATCAGAAAAAGAGTCGGCGTCATGGCTGCCACGATCGCGAATTTTCCGATTTCGCTACCGCCTTCTTCGGCGTACAAAGCCCGAAAGTAAAAGTTCAAACTCAGGCCGGAAGCCGCGACGACCGCGGTCAAAATCAACATCGACCGGATCGTAAATCGAAACTTCGGCTTGCTCGAGGGAACCTGATCGCTCATGCGGTTTCACCTTGGCTGGCCGCCGCAAGGACTTTGCCGGGATAGGCTTCAAGTCCTTTTTGCAGGCATTTCATTGCCGCCGCCAAGTCGTCGGACTTCAAAACGTAGGCGATTCTCACTTGGTTTTTGCCCGAGTTGGGCGTTGCGTAAAAACCGCTGCCTGGGGCCATCATGACCGTTGCGTTTTCATAACGAAACTCTTCAAGCATCCATTGGCAGAAGCGATCCGAATCGTCAACAGGAAGCTCCACCATCGCATAAAATGCCCCGTTCACTTTCGGGCAAACAACACCATCGATGCTCTTCAGGGCCGCCAAAAGCACGTCGCGACGCTGCTGGTACTCGTCGACAATCTTTTCGTAAAAACTGGCCGGAAGGCGATAGACGGCTTCAGCGCCAAGTTGGCCAAATGTCGGCGGCGACAGCCTGGCCTGCGCCATCTTCAAAACGATCTGTCGCAGTTGCTGGTTTTTCGTAACGATATTACCAATTCTTGCCCCGCAAGCTGAAAAACGTTTTGAAACCGAATCAACAACGACCAGGTGTTCGTAGCATTCGCCCAGCGACAAAACCGACCGGTGCGAGTTCCCGTCATACACGAATTCCCGATAAACTTCGTCGGCGATTAGCAACAGGTCGTGCTTTTTCACTAGTTCCAATAAGCGTCGCAGCGCCGGTTCAGGGTACAGAATTCCGGTGGGGTTGCCCGGATTGCAAATCATGATCGCCCGCGTCTTTTCGGTGATCTTCGATTCGAATGCCTCGACGCTGGGCAGTTCAAAATCGTTTTCGATCGATGATTCGACTGGGACCAGGACGCCGTCATTCCCCATCGCAAACGAAAGGTAGTTTGCGTAGAAGGGCTCGGGCACCACCACTTCCTCTCCCGCATTCAATACGGCTCCCAACACAAAGCCGAGTGCTTCCGATGCTCCCGTGGTGACCATCACTTCATCGGCCTCGATCGGGCAGTCGTTGCGTTGGTAGTAGCTCGCGATTTCCTCTCGCAGCGAAGCAAAACCTGGCGATGGGCTGTAGGCTAAAACCTTGGTGCCAGCGTTGGTCACCGCATCAAAAAACTCTCGCGGCGTTTCAATGTCCGGCTGCCCAATATTCAGATGATAGACCTCGACCCCGTCTGCCTTGGCGGCTTCGGCAAAAGGGGCAAGTTTGCGAATCGGTGATTCCGGCAATTCGTTAGCGCGTTTTGAAAACTTGGGCATGGTATCGCAATTCAATGAGACAAAAATCAACTCGGTCTTATTCTACACAACGTTACGCCAGCCGCGATACTGTCTGGGTCCGCAAGTTATTCATTTGCAAACAGAACGTCAGCGACCAGATTAATCATGCTACCGAGGTGTTGTTTTTTTGAAACGTGTGGCCGTTTTCAAACATCCCCAGTTGATTTATCGCATCATTGCCAATTATGAGTCGCATCGCACTTTCGCCTGCGAAACCAGTCTCGCCCGTGTTTCCTCGGGCCAAACGCACTGCGAACTAATTTGTCGCCGTGTGTTTTGCCGTTTGGCCTCTCCGGTGCTTTAACGGCTGGGCAGAGAAAACACTAACCAGTCGAGGGTCAAAATGCCACGCACCAAATTAACAACGAAGCCTTCAAAATCGTCCGTTAAGTTTTCGGACAAGCAAGACAGTCTCAGCGATCCGTCATTGGATAACGCAATCGATGATCCGGTTCGCGTTTACTTGATGCAGATGGGACGCATTCCACTGCTGACACGCGACGAAGAAGTTCACGCGGCTATCGAAATCGACAAAGCACGTTTTGCCTTTCGCAACACCATGTTGGCGACCGACTTCATGCTTCGCGGAGCCGTCAGTGAGCTTCAAAAAGTCCAGAACAAAACGCTGCGATTGGATCGCACGATCGAAGTGTCCGTGACCAACAAAGTCGAAAAAGCTCGTATCATGGCACGGCTTGGTCCTAACTTGAAAACGCTCAAGACTCTTTTGGCCCAGAACAAATCCGATTACTTTACTGCGGTCACCAGTTCGAACCCGATGAAAGAACGTCGATCCGCATGGCGACGCCTTGTTCGACGTCGCAACAAATGTGTCAAACTTGTTGAAGAATCGAATCTTCGCATCAATCGCTTGCAACCGATTTTTGAGCAGTTGCAAGAAATCAATGCAAGAATGCAAACGTTGGTTCGGCTGCTGGACGAAGTCCAGTCGAAAGACTACACCGGTTCACGCACCGTGGAAGAGATTCGCAGCGAACTGCACTACTTGATGCAACAGACGTATGAGACGCCGGCAACGCTCAATCGACGTGTCGTCAAAACAGTTCGCTTGAACGAAACACAGGATGCGGCCAAGCGAATTCTTTCGGCTGGCAATCTTCGTTTGGTTGTTTCAATCGCCAAAAAATATCGCAATCGAGGGTTGAGCTTTTTGGATCTGATTCAAGAAGGTAACACGGGTTTGATGCGAGCGGTTGACAAATTCGAACACCAGCGTGGTTACAAGTTTTCGACCTACGCGACTTGGTGGATTCGCCAAGCCATCACTCGAGCGATCGCCGATCAGAGCCGAACCATTCGCGTGCCGGTTCACATGATCGACACGATGACCAAAGTTCGCAACGTGATGCGTGAATTAGTCCAAGACCTTGGCCGCGAACCAACGCCCGAGGAAACGGCCGAGAAAGCAAACCTCTCGCTCGACGACACTCGAGTCATCATGAAAATGGCTCGGACACCGCTGTCGCTGGATCAACCGGTTGGCGATTCCGAAGACAGTCAGTTTGGCGATTTCCTGCAAGATCATCGCGATGACGATCCACTTTACCAGACTCATCAAGCGGCTTTGAAGTCACGAATTGAAGAAGCGATGGATCACCTAAACTATCGCGAACGAGAGATCCTGAAACTACGTTACGGCTTGGCCGACGGCTACTCCTACACACTGGAAGAGGTCGGTAAGATTTTCTCAGTGACTCGCGAACGCGTCCGCCAGATCGAATCCAAGGCCGTGCGGAAACTGCAACAGCCTTACCGCAATCGATCGCTTTCGAGCTTTCTTGATGGTTGCGAACCAACTTCATTCGATGGCCGCCCCGTCGAAAACTAAACCACCCGAGCGGCATTCAGAAACCGCCGCAACCAGCATATCTTTCTCCACACGCTCGTCGAGTGTGTTTTCTCGGCCCTCGTCTGACTTTCAGGCGAGGGTTTTTGTTTTGCCTACTTTGCGGCCAATCGCGCACTTTGCCAAGCTTTTGTTATAACAGTAGACTGACGGTCGTCATTTAACTCGCTATCGAAAATACAACGGAGATTCTAACAATGCAAAAATTCGTCTGGTACATGCTGCTGGTCGCAGCCCTAATTGGTTCGACGACTTTGGTCTCGAATCAAGTTGTAGCGCAAGCCGAGTCGCCAAAACAAGACGCGGCTGAGAAAGCTGCTGAAAAAGCGGATGATAAAAAGGCTGATGATAAAAAAGCAGCCAAAAAGAAAACGGAAACCGTCACGGCCAAAGAGCAGCCGGTCGCGGTTTATAAAACGTTAACCGGACTTCTCGAGTCAAACCAAGCCACCGAAGTTGAAACTGATTTCGAAAAATGGTCCGACTTAAAGATTCTTAAGGTCGCCCCCCAAGGTCCTGTCAAACAGGGCGATGTGCTAATTGAGTTCGATACCGAAACCTTCGATAAAGCCATCAGAGACGCCGAACTTGCATTAGAGTCTGCCAAGTTTGCCTTCAAAGTCACTCAGTTAAACGCCGAAAACGCAAAGAAGACTTTCGAACTGGATGACGCGATGGCCAAACTTTCTTGGAAGACGGCCCAAGAAGATTATCAGTATTACAAGGACGTCGAAGTTCCTCAGCGAACCAAGGACTTGGCCTACGACGAACGATCCGCTGGCTACCGATTGGAATACGCCAAGGACGAATTGGACCAGCTTCGGCAAATGTACACCGAAGACGAATTGACCGAAGAGTCTGAAGCAATCGTGCTCAAGCGAGCCGAACGAACGGTTGAATCGGCAACGCGTGGCCTCGAGCGGTCGATGCGATTTATTAAACGTTCTCGAGAATTCAACTACCCGAGAGCGGATCAACGCCGAGAGAACTCGTTTGAGCGAGCCCGGATGGCGTTTGAAAAATCACGCATTACCTTGCCGATCGCAAAAGACAAAGCCGAACTGGCGGTCGTTACGGCTAAGATCGCTTTGAAAAAGAAAATGGAAGACCTCGACGAAATGAAAGCCGACCGTCAAAAAATGTCGATCGTGGCTCCCGTTTCTGGTTTCATGTTTTACGGCAAAGCCAAACGCGGAAAATGGGGCGCTGGTGCCGGCAGTCGCGACCTTAAAGTGGACGACAAAGTCAAAGCCAAAGCCGTCGTCATGACGATCGTCAACAACGACGAATTGTCGGTACGCTGCAGTGTCGCCGAAGCGGATGTTGATGATTTCGTTGCCGGTTTGGCTGGCAACGCCAAATTTGAATCTGCTGGCGGTAAAGTTTTACCCGTGTCAATCAAGTCGGTTGGCCGAGTGCCTTTGGCCGATGGCAAGTACGATTGCGTCGTGAGCCTGACAGGTGAACCGAGCGACAAGTTGCTCGCAGGCATGGCTTGCAAGATGAGCTTTAAAGTTTACGAGAACGCCAATGCCACGGTCGTTCCAAAAGCCAGCGTGTTCAGCGACGACGATGGGTTCACTCATTACGTCTACCTTGGCAAGGAAAACCCAAAACGAGTCGCTGTTGAACTTGGCCGAGACTCCGGCAAAAACGTTGAGGTCCTTTCAGGGCTGAAGGCGGGCGACGAAATCCGCAAAAGCAAACCTGCCGGTAAATAACCGAGCCGACGGGATTTTGTCAGGCCAAAATTACTCGGAATTGAAAATGCGATCGGCCGACTTGTTGCCGGTCGCATTGCTTTTATTATCAAAACACTCGCACTAACTGGACCCCTCATGATGCCTCGAATCAGCCGACTATTTTTTTCCGTGTTGTTCTCCGCTTTCATGTTGGGCGGACCATGCGCCGGTGATCTTATCGCCGTGCAAACGGATGACCCCAAGCCAAAACAGAACCAATCGGGCGAGTTCAAGGGCAAGCGTCCCGCGATCTTCGATTCTCCCACCGATTTTTCCAAGCCTCCCGAGGTCGCGCCCGTCGAAGGGCCGTCACCGAGTGAGATTGTGCGATCGATCGATCGCGGCGCACGGTTTTTGATTGGTTCGCAAAACCCCGACGGTTCGTTTGGTTCGCACGTTTCAAAACGCACCGGCGAAATTTATGCTCCGCTGCCGGGATCGCATCAAGCATTTCGCGCCGCGACCACGGCACTGTGCGTTTGTGCGTTGATCGAAACCAAACCTAACGACCCGGCTTCAAAACGAGCCGTCGCCGCGGCCCAAGAATGGTTTTTCAAAAAACTGCCGGCGGTCAAACGAGCTCAAGGCGACACGATGTACAACGTTTGGGCTCATGCCTATGCAACGCAAGCGTTAGTGCGTCTGAAAAAGATGAAAGGGCAAACTCCAGAGGCGATTGAAAAAATCGATGAACTGCTTGACCTGCAGATGGAGATGCTACAGCGTTACGAAACCATCAACGGCGGCTGGGGTTACTACGACTTTGTCGCACAGGGTCGCAAGCCGACAGGTTGGTCGATCAGTTTTGTCAATGCGACGGTTCTGATCGCGATGAAAGAGGCTGAAGAAGTTGGCGTTGAAGTCCCGAAAAAGTCGATCGATTTGGCATTCAAAGCCACGAAGAAACAGCAGAAGCCCGACTTCACTTATCTGTATGGCGACTACTTGAAGAACAGCCCGATGAGCGGCATCAATCGCCCGGGCGGTAGCCTTGGTCGGTCCCAAGCCTGCAATCTTGCGTTGCGGATTTGGGGCGACAAGGATGTCACTGATAACGTTTTGAAAAATTGGCTGTACCGACTGTACCTGCGAAATGGCTGGCTGGCGATCGGGCGAAAACGACCGGTGCCGCACGAGTCATGGATGCAAGTCGCGGGCTATTTTTATTATTACGGCCACTACTACGCCGGGCTCACGATTGACGAATTGAAACCAGAAGACCGTGACGAATATCGAAACCTGCTGGCCAAAATTATCATTAAACAGCAAGAACCCAACGGTTGCTGGTGGGATTACACCTTGTACTCCTATCACCAACAGTACGGAACGGCGTTTGCCATGATGACGATGCAGCGATGCATTCCCGACGACGAATTAGAACGCATTCGCGAAATCGAAGAACAACAATTAAAGCAGTAGCGGGCGGCTTTGAGGCCGTTGAAAAAATGGTCAGCGAAGTGGCCGCGCCGCAGCCAATCGTCGCCGCAGCCAATCGTCACCGCGTCCATCGCAGCCACGTTTTCATCAGCTTGGCGACTAAGGGCGTGAGCCTTGTTTTGTTGAACTGATCGCCAATTTTCCGAATGGCTTCGGCTCGCGTCGGGTAAGGATGAATGGCGGAAGCTATTTTCTTTAATCCAATTCCGTGCGTCATGGCCAAACTAATTTCGCCGATCATGTCGCCCGCGTGAGCACCCACGATCGTCGCGCCGATGATCTTGTCGGTGTCCTTGCGGGTGTGAATCCGAACAAACCCGACTGTATCGCCATCCAAAATCGCTCGATCGATCTTCGAGAAGTACTGCGTGTAAGTATCGATTGCTTGGCCTTCAGCAGCCGCTTGTTTGGCCGTGACGCCGACCTCGGCCAATTCAGGAAACGTGTACGTTGCCGCGGGAATCACCAGCCGGCTCAGTTTTGACCGCCCTAAAAATAGTGCGTTTCCGATCACAGCCCGCGACATAAAATCGGCTGCGTGAGTAAATTTGTATTTCGAGGCGACATCGCCGGCGGCAAAAATGTTTTTTTGAGTCGTCTGCAGTCGATCGTTAACGCGAACACCTTGTCGGCTGTCAAATTCAACGCCCGCCTCCTCGAGCCCCAAGCCGTGAACGTTGGGTGTGCGGCCAATGCCAACCAAAATCTGGTCACACTCCAAACGAATCGTTGTTCCACCGCTTTGGCAAACTACCATTTTGCCATCGTCCAATTTTTCAAATCGCTCGACCGTCGCGTCCATCACAAAACGAACTCCATCTCGTTCCATTTCCGCTCGCACTACTTCAGCCGCTTCAGCATCTTGCCGGCCCAAGATTTGTGCGTTTCGATCGACCAACGTTACTTGCGATCCCAGTTTGGCAAACGCCTGTGCCATCTCGCAACCGATCGGACCACCGCCAACGACCACCATTCGCGGCGGTAGCTGCGTCAGTGAAAACAAAGTCTCGTTCGTCAGTGGCTCGACCGAATCGTAGCCAGGCACGTCAAACGTCGTCGCTCGTCCGCCGGTCGCGATCACGGCTTTTTTGAAACTTAAAGTCTGTCCGGCCACTTCAGCGGTCGTCGGCGATCGAAACTTTCCCGCTCCAAGAAAAACATCCACGCCCAAACCAGTAAATCGGCTGGCAGAATCGTGCGAGCTAATGCCAGCCCGCAGCTCTCGCATTCGCTCCATGACGGCGGCAAAATCGACATGCGTTTCTCCTTTGAACGTAACGCCAAGGCTTTGACTGTCCCGATGAGTCGTGGCCGCCTTGGCTGCAGCGAGAATGGCCTTGGACGGCACGCAGCCCGTGTTCAGGCAGTCGCCGCCCATCAAATGTTTTTCGATCAACGCGACCTTCGCGCCCAAGCCCGCCGCTCCGGCAGCCGCCACCAAGCCGGCAGTTCCGGCACCGATAACAACCAAATTGTATCGGCCGCTGGGCGTGGGATTGACCCAGTCTGACGGGTGGACATGGTCGGCCAGCTTTTGATTGTGGTGGTCAAAAGGCTGCAGCGGCGGGTGGTTTTTCATGGGTCCAGATTGAAGCTGAGTAAATTGAGAGGGCTCGAGCGTTTTCGGGATTTGTGAAACCGTCGATGACAGGCTCAATGTGGCACAATCGCCCATTGCCGAAAATGAGCCCATGGGCATCCTGGATTCATTTTCCTGATAAAACGCCCCAAAGCGTGAATAAAACCTACAAATAGATTCACCAAAAGAATTTCCCCATGGTAGCACGACGAGTGACCTAAGCTTGCTGGCATCGCGCAGCGTAAACCATTGCCCCCAAAAGCCGGCTCTTCGGCAGTGTTGTAGCCATTCGGGGCATTTTCCGCCGTTACTTTTCCAACACAACGGTTTTTCGCTGGTTAACATCCCCTTAAAGTCGCGTTGACACCCCTAGCGGCGGATCTATAGTTCCCCAATAGACAAGCTTTCAGGCAAACTGCTTTCAAGCAAACCGTTTTTTATCAGCCAAGAGTCCGATCCTTCAATGCTCAACTATTTCCGCCAACGCTCAGGCTCTTTTAAAAGCGATATTTTATCCGGTTTAACGGTCGCGTTGGCCTTGGTGCCCGAAGCGATCGCATTTGCCTTTGTGGCCGGCGTCGAACCGGTGGTTGGATTGTATTCAGCATTTTTCTTGGGGCTGATCACGGCAGTCGTTGGCGGACGCCCCGGAATGATCTCCGGAGCAACGGGAGCGATGGCCGTTGTGGTGGTTTCGTTGGTGATGCAGCACGGCGTGGCATTTTTGTTCCCCACCGTGATCTTGTGCGGCATCATGCAAATCGCGATCGGCGTCGGGCGACTTGGTAAGCTGATTCGAATGGTCCCGCACTCGGTCATGCTCGGCTTCGTCAATGGTTTGGCGATTGTCATCGGGCTGGCTCAACTGAGCAGTTTCAAAACGCTCTCGGGCGACGGCGGTTTGATTTTCCTGCAAGGCATGCCACTGGTCTGGATGCTGGGCATGGTTACTTTGACAATGGCCATCATTTGGCTGCTGCCCAAAGTCACTCAAGCTGTACCCGCATCGTTGGTGGCGATCTTGTCCGTCACGTTGCTGTGTGCCGGCATCAACCAAATGTACAAAACGGATTCCAACCAGTCCAATCTGCTGGCCACCGTCGGCGACATGTTGGACACGAATTCCAAAGCCAAAGCCATCGCCGACATCAAAGGCGTGGACGCTCATGGGCACCCGCTTAAAAGTGCTGACTTGGAACACGAAAACGAACCCGCCGAACAAGAAAGTGAAATGACTTTGGCATCGTTGGTGCTCGGTTCGACAACAGAAATATCGCTGGATGAATTAACCGACGAAAAGCAAGCCGCGATTGCTAACGTTTTGAATTCTGAAAGCGAATCCAACGGCATCAGCGGCGGCTTGCCAATGCCTTATTTTCTGAAAGCCGAAAACATTGTTCCATTAAACTTCAATACACTGAAAATCATCTTCCCCTACGCCATTATTTTATGCGGTGTCGGCCTGATCGAATCTTTGATGACTTTGACCTTGGTCGACGAAATCACAGAAACTCGCGGCCAAGGCAACCGCGAATGCATTGGCCAAGGAACAGCAAACTTGGTCTGCGGCCTGTTTGGCGGCATGGGCGGTTGTGCGATGATTGGCCAGTCGCTGATCAATGTGAACTCGGGAGGCCGAGGGCGACTGTCGGGGATCACGGCTGCGTTGTGCTTATTGGCTTTCGTGCTGTTTTTAGGGCCTTGGATTACTCAGATTCCGATGGCTGCGTTGGTAGGCGTGATGTTCATGGTGGTGGTAGGAACGTTTGAATGGGCATCGCTGAAGATGTTCCGTCGCATCCCCAAAGCCGACATTATCGTGATGCTGTTTGTGACGCTATACACGGTGTTCATGCACGACTTGGCTTCGGCTGTGATTTTGGGTGTGGTTATTTCTGCATTGGTGTTCGCTTGGAACCATGCCACTCACATGGGAGCGGATGTAAGTTACAACGAACATGGCAGCAAAATTTACCAAGTTCACGGGCCGCTCTTTTTCGCGTCCGTGACGTCTTTCAAAGACATGTTTACCATCGCCGACGACCCTGACGATGTCGTCATCGACTTTTACTACTCGCGAGTTTACGACCAATCGGCACTGGAAGCGATCAATGGCTTGGCTGAAAAGTACCAAGCGTCCGGGAAGCGTTTGCATCTGCGCCACTTGAGCCCAGAGTGCCGGGGTTTGTTAGATAACGCGGGTGATTTGGTCGAGGTCAACGTTTCGGAAGATCCGCACTACCATGTCGCGTCAGATCGCCTTGCATAAGCTTTGTTAGAGACCGCTTGCTTTGTAGATCGTCTGGCTTCTAGTTGGCGTGAATGGACAATCGATTCAAAAGCGATCCGTAGGCCGCGGTTTCGCTGAATCGCTTGCGAGCGAGCGACTCTACGGCCTTGCTTAGACGGTCTAATTCGCCGTCGCGGAGCAATTGGTCCACTGCCCGTTGCCATTCCGATGCGGTGTCTGCAACAAAAACACCTACTGTCGGTCCGTCTATCAAACCGGTAGCACCGTGGGTCGTTGTGATCAGTGGCTTACCGTGGGCCAGCGATTCGACATTCTTGATTTTCAGGCCGGAACCAAATTCGATCGGGTTCACGACCACATCCACTTGCTGATAAAAGCTGCCGGGCCTGTCAATCTCGGGCTTCCACTGGACGTTACTCAGCGGAGCCCGTGCTGCCGCGGGAATTCCATCGCACACACTGCCGGCGATCAACAATTCGACATCCGAGCGGTTGCCAAAAAAAGGTACCCAAACATTTGCCATGAGACTCTCGATGGCCGATCGATTCGCCGGATTATTCGAAGACAGAATCCCCATCCGCAACGGCCCGCTTGGCTCGACTCGTTGAAACTGTTTCAAATTCGGATGCGGTCCACCGGGGAAACATGCATGCGTGCAAACGATAACGTCGGTCTCGGGTGCCATCGCTCTAATTTTTTCGGCTTCGTCTTCTTGAATCCCGATCACCGTATCGAAGCGTTCGAACACCGCAGCTTCTTCCTGTGCAGAAATTTCGATCCAGTGCGACTGACCGCGCGCGGCAAAACTTTCGTAACGCCGAAACAGCAGATCGTGCGAATCAAGAAACGTGACCGGAGCTGGGTCCGCCTGCATTGATTTGGCTTCCAGCAAGTAAGCCAGTTTTACGTATTCGACGATGACCGCATCGGGCTGGAATTGTTTGACGGTTTGGTTAAAAGCCGCTCGAGCCCAAGGCCAGCGGAAGTCGGGCAGGCGCATCGAACCCTGATCGGTTGTAGACGAATCCGCTTGACCAAACAGTCCATACCAAATGCCTTTCGCGTGCCATGCAACCCTCGCGCAAAAACCGGCTGGCGGGTCGGATGATCGATGGAATTTGATCTGTTTTGCCAGCCAAGGAAATTGGTTCCTCGCCAGCAAATCGTTTTCCAGATTGTCGCTGCCAGCCGCGGCGATGTAAAAGACTTCAACAACACAACCATGATGGTGCAAGCACTGTACGATCGAACTGATCCTTTGTTCGGCGCCCGTCGACTGGTGCCAAAACGGAACATCCGTGGCGATCAAAATTCGTTTGGTGGTCAAAACTGCGTGTCTTGTTTAATTCAATCGGCCTGCCAAAATAGAACGTAGACCATTTTAATGGAGACGGTGGAATTGAATCTACCAAGCTCACCGTAAAATGGTTGATAATCACGAGAAGGGTCAAGTAAATTTTCGACTGACTTCCGTGCAACAACACTATTGCATTTTAAGAGAGCGTTCGTGAGCGAATACTTGCCCGATGAAAATCGATACGACGGCCGAATGATCTATCGGCGTTGCGGACAGTCTGGCCTAAAACTCCCCGCAATCACGCTCGGCTGCTGGCACAATTTTGGTGGGTCTTCACCAACCGACAATCAGCGTCAAATGATTTACCGCGCTTTCGATGCCGGTATCACCCACATCGATTTGGCGAATAATTATGGCCCGCCGTATGGCAGTGCCGAAGTAAACGTAGGCAAAATTCTGAAAGACCTGCCGCGCGACGAATTAGTGATCTCGTCCAAAGCAGGGTACGACATGTGGCCAGGGCCTTATGGCGAATGGGGATCGCGCAAGTACATGACGGCAAGTCTTGATCAATCGTTGCGCCGAGTGGATGTCGATTATTTTGATATTTTTTACAGTCACCGTTTCGATCCAGAAACACCGCTGGAAGAAACCTTGGGTGCTCTTCATTCGGCAGTCCAACAAGGCAAAGCGTTGTACATTGGTATTAGCAGTTACTCATCAAAACAAACTGCTGAAGCGGCTGAAATTTGCCGTCAAAACGGTTGGACCAAACTCCTGATTCACCAACCCAACTATTCAATGTTCAACCGCTGGGTCGAAGATCAGCTGGCCGCGACCTGTGAATCCAATGGCATGGGCATGATCGCATTTTGTCCGCTCTACCAAGGGCTGCTCACTGATAAATACTTGAGCGGCGTTCCCAAAGATTCGCGCGCGTCAAATACGTCAGGGTTGCTGAACGATCGCGACCTGAGCGAATCAACCATTGACGTCGTTCGTCAACTCAACGGCATTGCAATCGAACGCGGACAATCACTGGCCCAAATGGCGATCGCTTGGATTTTGCGATTGCCACAAATGACTAGCGTCTTAATTGGTGCCAGCCGGCCAGATCAAATCTCCGAAAACTGCGAAGCGCTGAAAAATTTAGCTTTCAGCGAGGACGAAATAACGAAAATCGACGGCCTAACGAAATCCTTAAACCTGAACAGCCTGTGGACTCGCGAAAGCTAAGCATGAATTTCAAAAGCATTATGAAAATGATCCGCTCGATGAATTTCCAAATCATCCAAATCAACAACGCTCACCTGGCCAGCTTTGCCAGCTGCATCTGCCTTGGATTGATTCACGGCTTGGCTTGCAACGTCGGCCAAGCCCAAGAGCTGCCGTTGGTGACTGAAGCGACCGTCTTTGAGGAAAAAGACGGTTTGCTGGCGGTCGAGGCCGAGCATTTCTTTTCGCAGAAGGTGGTGGACAAACGAAAGTTTTATCTAACGACCAAAGACATTACACCGACCATCGCCCCCGACGGCGACCCAAATCATGTTGGTGGAGCGAGCAACGGGGCCTATCTTGAAGTGCTTCCCGACACTCGGCGAACCCACGATGACGAGTTGTTTCGTGGCGAAAACTTTTCCAATAAGCCCGGCACGCTGGCGATCGTCAGCTACAAAATCCACGTCAACAATCCCGGTCGCTACTACATTTGGGTGCGCGCTTACTCGACTGGCAGCGAGGACAATGGTCTGCACGTTGGCGTGAACGGAACTTGGCCCGACAGCGGTCGACGCATTCAATGGTGCGACGGAAAGAATTCATGGCGTTGGGAGAGCAAGCAGCGGACCAAGGAGCAACATTGCGGTGTACCCCATGGCATTTATCTGGACATCGAGAAAGCTGGCGAGCATGTGGTTCATTTTTCGATGCGTGAAGACGGTTTCGAGTTCGACAAATGGTTGATGACTCGCGATCGCGACTTCAAACGTCCTGAAGACGCGGGACCGGCGAGCGTGGTTAAATCAGGACCGAAACCAAAATCGTTCCCGCTGGTCGCCGCTCCAGCCAAGCCCATGAAGCCCGCGAAGGACGCTGGTTATGACGATAAGAACGGCAGCAGCGATGAAGATGCCAGCGGCGACAAGAGCGATCAAACCATGGTGTTGCCCCGAAAACCAGACGGCGACGGTACCGTCACGGTTTCAGGCGAACTGAAAACTTGGCACAAAATCACCTTGGACCTGAACGGCCCTTACGCTCATGAGAACGATCGTAAAATAAATCCGTTCACGGACCAGCGGATGTTGGTCAAGTTTTTTCATCCCGACGGAATCGAATACCGAATTCCCGGTTACTTCGCGGCCGATGGAAACGCTGCCAATTCGTCGGCTCAATCGGGCACGGTTTGGCGAGCCCATTTTGCGCCGGATCGGCCGGGTGTATGGTCTTATGAAATCGAATTCAAAACTGGCAGTCACGCCGCAATCGACTGGAGCAAGAAAGCGAAGTCAGTTCCCGGTTGCGATCGATCGCGAGGCAGTATCGAAGTCGCGGCCACCGACAAATTGGGGCGCGATCTTCGAACACGTGGGCGTTTGCAGTATGTGGGCAAACGGTATCTGCAACATGCAGGCTCCGGCGATTTCTTTTTGAAGTTCGGCGCCGATTCGCCAGAAACTTTGTTGGCTTTTAAGGACTTCGACAACACGAGCGGCGGTCGCAAAAACGCGCCGCTTAAAACTTTCGCACCGCATGTTGCCGACTGGAAAGATGGCGACCCTTCATGGGGCGACGGTCGCGGAAAAGGCTTGATCGGAGCCGTCAGTTATTTGGCTGGCAAGGGCTGCAATGCGTTCTCTTTTCTGACTTATAACGCCGGTGGCGATGGCGATAGCGTCTGGCCTTACGTCGATCGAGACGACAAATTGCATTTTGATTGCAGCAAATTGGACCAATGGGGAATCGTCTTTGACTATGGCACGCAGCGTGGCATGTACCTGCACTTCAAGCTTCAAGAAACCGAGATCGATGACAACCGTGTGGGCCCCAAGAAAGAAAACAAAATGGTTCAGGAATCGTTGGATGGCGGCGAGTTGGGCGTGCAACGGAAGGTCTACCTGAAAGAATTGATCGCTCGATTTGGTCACAATTTAGCCCTCAACTGGAACTTGGGCGAAGAGAATACTCAGTCGAGCAAACAGCAGCGGGCGATGATCGATTTCATCCAAGCAGTCGACGCCTACGACCACCACATCGTCGTTCATACTTATCCCAATCAGCAGGATAAAGTTTACAGTGCACTGCTGGGGACGAGGTCCGCGTTGACAGGGATTTCGGTTCAAAACAGCGGCATCAATCAGACTCATCGGCAAACGGTTAAGTGGGTCAACAAGTCTCAGGAAGCGGGACGGCCGTGGGTGGTGGCGTTTGATGAAGCGGGAACGGCCGCCCATGCGAGTTGCCCCGATCTTGGCTACCAAGGCTTCGACGGTCGCGATGCTGATGGCAAAATGATCCACACGCAACACGATGTTCGCAAACGAGTGCTCTGGGGCAATCTAATGGGCGGCGGTGCCGGGGTCGAGTACTACTTTGGCTATAAGTTTCCTGAAAACGATTTGAAGTGCGAAGACTGGCGCAGTCGCGATCAAAGCTGGGACTACGGCCGAATCGCGATTGAGTTTTTCCACGATCAAAAAATCCCTTTCGCGGAAATGAAGAACCATAATCGCTTGGTCGGCAACGCCAAAAACAACAACAAACGGTACTGCTTCGCCAAGCCAGGCGAGGTCTACTTGGTTTACTTGCCTGACGGTGGAAGTGCGGATTTAGATTTAGCTTCGGCCGAGAAAGCGACGTTTTCGGTTCGCTGGTTCAACCCGCGATCAGGCGGCCAGTTAGTGACCGGTGACGTTGCACAAGTCGAAGGGGGAAAGAAAGTTAACTTGGGCCAACCGCCTGCCGATGCGAACGAAGACTGGTTGGTGGTCATCCGCTAGCGCTTTGTTCAACGCCCTCGGTGCTCAACGCTCTCGATTGTCTGAGCCTTTGTTGATGCTGGCTGGAGTCGGTTTGAGTCTATGGCTGCTGAGGTTGATTCGGAATGCGGGGTGAATCGTTTGACTTTGGTTTCGAGCTTGAGACATTTGAATCGCTCAAATCATCTGGCGAACTCGGGGCGTTGGAGGCTTTGGAGGCGTTTGAAACGCTGCCGCGTTTTGGCTCACTAGACATTTCCGAATCGCTGGGCTGTGTCATCTTTTCGGCATCGTCCCGCAACTTGGCGTCGGAAGAATCCTTTGCGGGTTCAAGGCCAGATATTTTGACTTCTTTTGCGAGCTGATTTGCAGCGGCCAGCATGGCATCGGCTCTCTGGCGGAATTTGGCACGAACCTCGCGGAGTTGTTCGTGTGCCTCTTCAAGCAGCGTCTTCAGGCGATCGATATGCTCAGATCTTTTGCCGAGCGTTTCGCTATCAATTTCATGTCGCCTCGTTAGTTTTTCAACGCGTTGATTCGCACTTTCGATTCGCGACTCGGACTCGCTCAACAACTCAGTTAGTGAATCGATATGTTCAGTTTTCTTGACCAGCTGGTCGTCGCGTTCGTGAATGTCTTTGGGCAGCTGACCGATTCTGGCGACGGCATGAGCCAATTCTTGCTGCAAACGGATGATGTTGGTTTGACCAAAGGCATTGGACTTGGGAAATAAAGAGGCCAAATCAAATTCGTTGTCGACTTTGGCAATGCCACGCAGCGGATCGGCGATGATGCGATGCGGCAGTTTAATATCTTTGTCGGATTTGCGAGCCCTTTCGCCGGCGGAAACCATTTTTTGCATTAACTTAAAAAGACGCTGCTTTGAGTTGTAGCCGAGTTCAACTTGGTCGTGCAACGTTGTACGCTGGAAAAGCATTTTGGCGACTGGCGGATTAGCAAGCTCTTCCAAAGTCGGGTTGATGTGCGCTGTGGCCGTGATCTGCCAAGCGGTGGCGATGTAGGCTGGGCTATTGGTGTAGTCGAGTATCGCCGTGGGGCGCCGTTTGATCACGCTTTCCAAATACACCGTTGAAGGCGTTGTGATGATCGCATCGGCCGTCTCGATCGCGTCCGATAAGCTGGGCATACGATACGACGCTTTGGGCAGTGGCAATTCTAATTCTTTTAGAAGTTCATCAGACAATCGCCAATCGACCTGCACATGTCGATTGGCAACGCTTTGATTTCGGTCGAATCTCTGCTTCAGATCGGACAGACCCCGGATCAACTGCTGGTGCTGGTATTCATTAAAGGCCGGCGTTCTGGCCGTGGTAATCAATAAACGAAACGGCCCTTCGGCCTGCACGGGCAGGCATTCTTTTTCGTAGCTTAAATCAAACCTGGGATGTCCGATGATTTCGCAAATTCCCGCGTTGCCAAACGACTCAATCACTCTGGCCTGACCGCGACCGATGCAGGCAATCTTGTTGCCAAAAATTGTTTGGTAGACCGAGCCATCGGCGACCTTTGGATTTTCCCAAGTGTTGCGATATTCCAAAATGCCGTCGCACATGATTAACACAGGGATTCGTGACGCATCCAAAACGCGTCGTAACGTGGTCACGGTTTCCCAGCGAAAATGCTCGTGGGTAAGAATGAGTCCTGCGTCTTGGGGCGGCTCCCAGTCTTCAATGGGCGTTTCGACGATTTTCACCGATAGCGGGCAGTCGTCGATCCAAGTGTTGTACAGCGAGTTCGTGTTGGCGAATCGGTCAAGAATGTATACGACAGAATTCAAAATAGATTCGCCAGTTTTTTGCCATGGTAAATATGAATTTGGAGCCCAGTTTATCTCAAACCGGCCAATTCTTGAAACTGCACCTATTGAAAACTCAGGCCGGTTTATCAATCATTGGGCTGTTTTTATAAATTCAAGCATGCTGAAGTAAAGATGTACGACGAAAACCTAAACAATCCGCCCGAAAATTCAGATTCCCAAGGCGAAATCCAAACTTCCGGCTCATCCTCAGCGCCAAAAAGTGCTCGCCAAGCTCCAACGCAGTTGACTTGCCCTTATTGTCGCAAGCCATTTTATCGCGACGCAACGCAGTCGATGCCGTTTTGCAGTTCGCGATGCAAGCAAATCGACCTTGGGCTGTGGCTGAATGAATCGCACGGAATTCCATTCGAAGCCGACCCTGAGAACTACAACGGCAGCGACTTTGAGTCGGAATAGAGTTTGCCGGTGGCCACTTGAAAATCGCCTCAAAAATGTTTCAGGCGATCAAAACGTTTTTTGGGACGTTGGGTTGGGCGAACGTTTGTCCAAAAGTGGACCGATGTCGTTGCATCAGCTTGACTCAAGTTTCAGCTGTCAGCCGCGTCAAACGATTTCGCGAGGATTTGAAGATTCCAGATTCCTGCAAAATCCCAAGACCAGCCAATCCTTAACAAAAAAACCTCGTCAAACGAAATCGCATGACGAGGCTTTTGAGTTTTTTCGTTGGCGAACGCTTCGGTTCGCTTCGGTCGCTTCAATGTCCGCAATTAGCGAGACAAGAATTCGACCACGGTGTTGGCGTCAACCGGCAAGCTAATATCGCTGCCCGATGGTTTGCCTTGAACAGTCGCAGTTAGCTGTTCGGAATCAAAGCTGACCCACTCGCAGCCTTCGCCCTCAACGCCCATTTCGCGAATCTTCTGGTAGAGCTGCAACACGTTCTGCCGCGGGCGGACGGAAATCACGTCGCCAATACGAACCATGAACGACGGGCGGTCAACTTTCTGACCGTTCACCAAAAAGTGACCGTGGGCAACACCTTGACGAGCCTGCGGACGAGTCTTCGCCAGGCCGATTTTGCGGACCACGTTGTCCAACCGTTGCTCGCATAGCAACAATAAGTTTTCACCTGTGTTGCCTTTTTGACGAGTCGCCTTTTCAAAGTAACGACGCAGCTGTCGTTCGCCTAAACCATAAAAGTGCTTGATCTTTTGCTTCTCCATCAACGCCGCACCGTAGTTCGACGGTCGACGGAATCGAGTATGCATGCCCGGCGGTTGATTCCGCTTTTCAAGGGCCTTGGCCGCACCACTGCTCTCGTAAATCAAAGCTTGCAAACGACGGTTAATCCGTCCTTTTGCACCTGTATAACGTGCCATCTTCAACTCCTATCGGATGTTGGTGAATTTCCGAGCCTTGGCCAGCCCGGCGAAGCTCTCCCTCTGCAAAAAAACGACGCAACAGTGGTCGCTTGCAGTGCCACGTTCAAAACGAACGCCGCGTCCAGCAATCGGCTGGCGGAGGCCTCAAAATCAAGTCGCAAAGTTTCCTTGATTGCTGCTCGATCGGCAATAGCCAAAGCGAAAATTCGCTCCAAAACCCTTGGATTCGACCGAATCACAAAAAAAGGGCTCCACGAATTGCCTCACCAGCCTGCCTTGGCCCCAGATGATCGCCCCCAACTGAACCGATGCTTGATCGCCCGAGCCCCATTGGCACTCGCGGATGTTCCCTCAATCGCCCCACAAGCCTCATCCAATCTTCCATAGAAAAAACGGTGTAAACAGTTGCAAAAAAACGATATGTTGTTGGTTGGCGAGCCAAGCCCATCAACACCGAAAAGGAAATTGAGCATGAAGCTGATCGAAGGTGCCGAAAAGTTTAAGTCGGATGTCTACCCGGGTATGGAAAACGAATTCCATGCTCTGGCTAATGGCCAATCGCCAGATACGCTTTTTATTACTTGCTCAGATTCTCGCATCGATCCGGCTCTTTTGATGCAAACCAAGCCTGGCGAAATCTTTGTCATTCGCAACGCCGGCAACATCGTGCCGCTTCCCGGCACCGGCGAACTCTCCGTCGAGGCCACCGTGCAATACGCCGTCGACGTTTTGAAAGTCAAACAAGTGGTCGTCTGCGGACACTCGCACTGCGGAGCGATTTCAGCATTGATGGACTTGGACTCAGTCGCGTCGCTGCCGGTGATTCGCGATTGGGTAAAACGAAGCGAAAAAATAATTGAGCAATTCAATGGCCAGCCCATATCCATTTCAAAGGCGATCGAAGCCAACGTGTTGCTTCAATTGGATCATTTGCAACAACACGAATGTGTCAAAAACGCGATTGAGCAACGCGGCATGACCCTGCACGGTTGGGTTTACAGTTTCGAAACCGGTGAAGTAAAACCCTTGGAGGCTTCAACCTGCTAGGGCTCTCAAGTGTTCTCTCAAGTGCTCACTCAAGTGTTCACTCGGGTGTTCACTTGGCCGAGTCAAATTCCAACGGCTCGGTGCTTCGCGAACGGACACGAACAAGGCTACGTTTGTTTTTTGGGACGCGGCACTTTGGTTGCCTTGCGTCGCCCTTTGCCTCGCCGGCCTTTGCCTTTGGACTTGTTGCCGCTTTCGATCGAATCAAGCGGTTCGCCAACATGCTCCTGCAAACGCGTGATTCGATCGCGCAACATCCCCGCTTGTTCAAATTCTAGATTCTCGGCTGCCTGCATCATCTCGTTCTGCATGCCGTCGATCATTTCTTGCGTGATCAATTCAACTTTTTTATTCGCAGCCGCGATGGCTTGGTTTTTCTTGTCATGAGCCTGAGCGTCCTGCTCGATACCGGCGCTAATCTTTTTATAAACGGTCGTTGGCACAACCCCATGCTCGGCATTGTAAGCCTCTTGAATCGCCCGGCGACGCGCGGTCTCTTGAATGGCATTTTTCATCGCCGCGCTGACTCGGTCTCCGTACAAAATCACTTTCGCATTGGCGTTTCGAGCCGCACGTCCGATCGTTTGCACCAGCGCCGTTTCACTTCGCAAAAAGCCTTCTTTGTCGGCATCCAAAATCGCCACCAGCGAAACCTCGGGCAAGTCCAAACCCTCACGAAGCAAGTTGACGCCGACCAAGCAATCAAATTTCCCCAGCCGCAAATCGCGCAACAATTCGACTCGCTCAAACGCATCCAGTTCACTGTGCAACCACTTCGTCGCGACGCCGTTTTCGCAAAAATAGGCAGACAAGTCTTCGGCCAGACGTTTCGTCAGGGCCGTCACCAACACGCGGTCGCCCGCATCGCGGCGTTCTTTCACTTGTTCCAGCAAATGAGCGACCTGGCCGCTGGCTGGCACGACTTCCACGACCGGATCCAACAATCCGGTTGGCCGAATAATTTGCTCGACCACTTCTCCGCCAGTTTTTTCTAGTTCGTAATCCGACGGCGTTGCCGAAACATAGACCACTTGATTGATTCGCTGTTCCCATTCTTCAAACTTCAACGGCCGGTTGTCCATCGCACTGGGCAAACGAAAGCCGTGAGCGACCAAGGTTTCTTTACGACTGCGATCGCCCGCGTACATGGCTTTGACTTGCGAGCACGTGACATGCGATTCATCAATAATTAACAAAAAGTCTTTCGGGAAAAAATTATACAACGTTTCCGGTTGTTCGCCCTCGTCGCGACCGGCCAAGTGGCGGCTGTAGTTTTCAATCCCCGGGCAGTGGCCAACGTTCTCTAGCATCTCAATGTCGAAACGCGTTCTTGCGTTCAGGCGTTGAGCCTCCAGCAGCTTGCCCTCTTCCTGAAAGTGGTCCAGTCGATGTTTTAACTCCAGCCGGATTCGTTTCACTCCGTCGGCAATACGCGATTCTGAAGTCACGAAGTGTTTGGCAGGATAAATGTAGATCCCCTGTTCGCTGGAAATCGTTTCGCCGGTCAACGGATTGATGCCCGAAATCTGCTCAATCTCGTCGCCCCAAAACTCGATCCGATAAGCAAACTCTTCGTACGATGGCCAAATTTCAACGCTGTCACCACGCACGCGAAACCGAGACCGCTCGAACGCGATGTCGTTCCGCTGATACTGAATTTCGACGAACTTCCCCAGCATTTTATCGCGATCGATCGTTTCTCCAACTTTGACCGCGACCATCATCGACCGATAGTCTTCAGGGGAACCGAGCCCATAAATACTGGAAACACTGGCGATGATCACAACATCGTCGCGACTGACCAACGAGCTGGTTGTGGCCAGTCGAAGCCGGTCGATGTTTTCGTTGATCGACGAGTCTTTTTCGATGTAGATATCGCGTTGCGGTATATAAGCTTCGGGCTGGTAGTAGTCGTAATAGCTAACGAAATAATGGACCGCGTTGTGCGGAAAGAATTCTTTAAATTCGCTGTACAGCTGAGCGGCGAGCGTTTTGTTGTGCGAAATAACCAGCGTTGGTTTGTTCACATTTTTGATCACGTTCGCCATCGTGAAGGTTTTACCGGTCCCCGTCGCGCCGAGCAAAACTTGTTCTTTTTTGTTGGCCAAAATGTTTTTGGTCAGTGCTTCAATCGCCTGCGGCTGGTCACCGCCCGGTTCAAATGGGGCTTGGAGTCTGAACATAGGTGAAATTTTGCTCGGCGGATTTGTCGATAATTTGAGGCCAAATGCCAACTCGGCATTGTACCCCATTTCTCGGCTTGGCCCAACAAGACCTCACGTAAGCGGGTCGCGGG
>CAZROJ010000047.1:4045-25704 GCA_964601665.1 uncultured Pirellulaceae bacterium | reverse complement strand
AATTGAATGTTGCTCATCGCTCGCCCTCGCGTCTTGTTTGTTCCGCCATCATAGTTCGCCTCGAAACGCTCGGTGTTGGAGGGAGGCGAACAGTCGGTCGGCCTGTGCCTTTGATCGAGTCTGATTCGACAATAGGACTTCAACCTTTCTTACTCGTTCGAAAAACTATTCATGCAGTCTCATTTCAGGGCAGAGTAGACACAGTTGCCGAAGCCCCTCAGCGTAAAATCGCTTCGTGCCGTGTGCAGCAGTCGACACTTTCTGTAACGCAAATTTGGATTGAACCCGCAAGTTTTACAATGACATCAAACAACTTGGATACCTTACCACTCAGCTGGTCCAGTTTATTAACAAGGCTCAACGTGACTTGCCTCGGCTCGGCTCGGCTCGGCTTGCCGCGGCTCCGCTGACAAAAGAACTACTCTGGTGTCAGCCAAACTAATTGATAGCCGTCGAGTGCGATCGACTTGGATGTTGAAAGTACTTCGCCGGAGAACTGGTCTTTGAAAAAACGGCCCAGCCCCGTGTTGCGCAGAATGTTGCCGGAGATCGTTTGCTGAGTGTCGGCGAAATTTGCCAGCACGATAATGCGGCTGCCTTGATGAGTGCGAATAAAACCGAGCACATGCGGGTTCTCGCAATTGATCAAATCCATTCGCAAACCGGATATCGCAGGAATTGATTTTCGCAATTCAATCAAGTTGGCGATGGATCCAAAAATGCGTTTTCGGATCGAGCCATCTTGCTCCAGTTCGTCCAAGTACTCCCACTTCATTTTCGGCCGGTGGACCCAGCGACTGTCACCTGCCTTGGCCGGGTCTTTGGCGAAATCATAATCGTTGATCACGCCCCATTCTTCACCCATGTACAGCAAGGGAATGCCGCCGATGCTGAGCGTGACACCGTGCAGGAGCATGATTCGCCGAATCGCAGTTTCTTTTTTGGCGTCATCGTCTTCTTCAATCGCCTGTTCCAATCCAGCCAACGAAGCCATCGTTCCCGAAATTCGCATGTCGCCAGTGGCTTCATTGTGCTGAAAAGGAATTCCGCGTGCGAACGAACCCTCGAATTGCCCGGTATAAAATTTGTTCAAAAATTGTCGGTGGTCGTAAGCATTAATTCCAACGGCTGCCGCGTCTTCGTCGTCGAAAGTCCAGCCAATGTCGTCGTGGCAGCGGAGATAATTGACCCACGTCGTGTCTTCGGGCAATTGATGGCGATGGCGGAGCGATTGCCGCAACAGTTTGACCTCGCGAGTGGCCAACGATTCCCACAACAACGCCATTAAAGTTGGGTTATAAGAAATCTGACACTCTTCGGGCGAAATGTACTTGGTCACTTCATCCGGATGAACGATCGCTTCAGATTTGAACAGCAATCCCGGCGCGACAATCTGCGAAACAGCATTGACGGCTTGGATGATCAAGTGAGCCTGCGGCAGGTTTTCGCAACCGGTGCCCATTTGCTTCCAGATAAACGCGACCGCGTCCAACCGCAAAATGTCGACGCCGGTATTGGCCAAGAACAACATCTCTCCAGCCATCGCATTGAATACAGCTGGATTGCTGTAATTCAAATCCCACTGAAAACTGTTGAAGGTCGTCCAGACCCAGCGGTGCATTCCGTCATGCCAAGTGAAATTACCACGACGAATCGTCGGAAAAATCTCTCGCAGATTTTGTTCATACTGGTCCGGCATCGTCCGATCAGGAAACATGAAGTAAAAATCTTGATACTCGCGGTCTCCGGCCTGAGCTTGCTGAGCCCAGTAATGATCGTCCGAAGTGTGATTGAAAACGAAATCCAAAACCAACACGATCCCGACTGCACGCAGCTCGTCAGCCAACTTTTTCAAATCGTCGATCGTACCCAAACGAGGATCAACGCTGCGATAATTGCTGATGGCATAACCGCCATCGTTGTTGCCGGGGCGAACCGCGAACAGCGGCATCAGGTGCAAGTACGTAATACCCAAACGTTGGAAGTAACCGATGTGCTCGCGTAGCTTGCCAAGGTTATCGCTGAACAAGTCGACGTAAAGCGCTCCGCCGACCAGCCGCTCTGATTGAAACCAGTCAGGTTCGTTGATTCTTTGGCTGTCGAGTTTTCGCAACGAACTTTCACGCTGATGAAATCCTTCGGCACAGGTGTTCAAGACCTGCTGAGCGTGATAGTAAAAGTCATAACGATCGCCATACAGCTCCAGCAGCAGCCGGAAAAGCCGCGGCCAGTGTTTGGCCAAACGATCGTTAAACTCGCCGATGGCATCGTCCGATTCATTCGTAGAATTCCAGAACGCAGCCAACTGAGGTTGGAGGCGATCGAGGGTTAGCTGGGCTTGGAACGACAAATCGGAGACGCTCGACTTGTCATTCGATGGAATCATTAGGAATCGTGATGTTATCTAAGAAGTTGTAGTAATGGATGCCCTCAACGATACCTTTCGCATGAGCATTTTCGGCGAAGTAGATGCGAGGAAGTTTGCGAAGCTTCTCCAGTTCAGGGCTATAATTCGATACAACCACTCCAAGCGTACGGCCTTTGAGCATTCCTTCGTCGTTGCCCGAGTCACCCGCGACCAGCAGTTGCTCTGGCGTGAACGCCCATTTGTATAATAGGTGACGCAGCGAAAGATCACTGCCACCGCGAACGGGGATCACATCCAAATACATTCCCAACGACCGAACGACTTTGGCTCGCAGCCCGGCTTCGCGAATCAGCCGTTTAATCTGAGTGATTTTCGGAGCCAAACTGATGTCCAGCTTATAACTGATTTTAAATTCGGACTGCTCACCATCGTCTTGTGGAAAGAAGCCGGGCAGTTCGTCCAGCAACGCTCTGATTTCCTTCGGTTTCCATTGGAACGCAATCTGTCGTCGCCAGCTACGATCGGACGTCAGTTTTTCACCGTAGTAAAGCTCCGTGCCACAGGAAGCGTCCATCACGTCCGGCTTGGGAAGTCCCAGTTTGTCGATTAATTTCAAAGCCGAATTGAGACTGCGACCGGTCGTGATTCCAAACCCAATATGTTCGTTGGCTCGAATCAATTCATCGAACTCTCGCAACCCTTCTTCATCGCCGGTCAGCGTGTTGTCCAAATCCGTAATCACCATGCGGTCAAAATCTGGCAGCCGTCGCGCCGCTCGCGAAGACACGAGCGCGGGCGTCGCGGAATTCGAGATAATCTCTTTGACATCACGAAGGTAACGTTTGGCGTGCCGAGTCCAGGTGTAATGTTCGTGGACGCCGTCGATTCCATTGACCGACGACTGTTCCCAAAACTGGGTTTCGGTCAGCATCCGCAACAACGCTTTTTCGATCGACTCGTTGTCCAGCGGATCGATCAACAAACCGTTTTGACAATTGCCAATGATGTCTCGCGGACCGCCGTCGTTGGTCGCCACGATCGGCAAACCACTCGCGGCCGCCTCGAGCAGCGTCAAACCAAAGGGTTCGGTCAACGCCGGATTGATAAACACACCTTTGGACTTAGCAGCCGCCCGATACAAGTTCGGCACGTCGCTCGGTTCGTGCGTCTTAGGGTACGCGATTTTGCCATACAAGTTGTAAACGTCAATCAGCGTGATCACGTCCAGCAGCACGGTTCGTTGAGCCTTGCCGAAGGTGCGCAAGTCATCGCGTGTGCCCATCACGATGACCAAATTTGCCAGCTTCTGAAGCTTTTCACATGCGCCGTAAACTTGAACGAGCTTTTGCAAATTCTTCCGCTCGTCCGGCCTGGCCATCGTCAAAATCATTGGCTTGCTCGGGTCGCGCAAAAACGGTCCAACCATCTGATCAATGTTGGATAAATCGTCGCTGGCGGCGGGCGGCTGGAAAGACGACAGATCGACACCCGGCGGAATGACCTCCATCCGGCCCGGCACGTAGTGGTCGTACTTTTCGTATTGATCTTCGACTTCTTGCGCCGTGCTAGCCACCACCATCGACGCGGTTTCCAACGCAAACTCCTCGGCCTCGATGCGGGCCTGCAGCTTATAGGTCGCCTCCAAACGCTCCGGTGATTTTTTACTGGCCAGCAGCCGCTCGCGTTTCACTCTGCCGAGCGAATGTCCCGTAAATACAAACGGAATGTGAAGCAAACGCGCAAGTTGCCCGCCGCCCAAGCCCGCATCGGCGTAGTGACCGTGAATCAAATCGGGCAGGCCAGTGCGTTTGAAATAGCTGATAGTTTGGTCAATAAAGACTTCCATGTAAGGCCACAACGCTTCCTTTTTTAAATACCTGCGCGGGCCAAAGGGAATTCGAACGATCTTGGCACCATCGCAGATCGGCTGCTCCAGTTGGGCGTATTCTTCGCCGACTTTTGGGTCGATGATTTGGCGAGTAATCAAATCGACTCGGCCAACATCCGTTTGCCGCGCTAACTCGGCGGCCAATTCCAGTACGTACTTGATTTGGCCCCCCGTATCGGCATCGCGCCCAAGCTCGGGATCGCTCGCGCGGATCAGCCCATGCAAACTAAAAAGGGCAATATGCAAGCCGCCAGTTTTTGAACCGGCTGCGATCGGACTCGTCGACTCGGTGGAGTTTTCAGATGTCATGTCTATTTTCGATCTTAAGTTGGTCGTGGACAGATAGATTCGTCGAGTTACTTGCCGGCGTTATCGTCGCCGTCGAAAGCTGTGGCTAAAAACCGGCCGCTCAGGTTTCGTAAAAAAAACGGTCTTGAGTCGTCGCACCAGAAATCGAACAAACCTTCGCAGCAAACTTGGCTGCGTTTTCCAGAATTTTTCGCGGCGCGATTCCGGCCAGCACCCCATCGATTGCCGACGACGAAAATGCGTCGCCAGCGCCGATCGTGTCAATCACTTCATCGATAACGACCGACGGCTGGTATAGCCTTTCGTCTTCGGTAATCCAATAAGCACCGTCGCCGCCGTCAGTCACCAACAGATGCTGGATCGAGTACTCGTCTAGCAGCCGTCGAGCCGAGTCGACGATCGAGTCGAATTTTTCAGATGGAGTTTGATTCGCTCGAGTGGTCGGCTCCGAATCACAGTTTTGCCGCGGCGACAGATGGAGCAGTTCTTCCATACTGAGCTTCAGATAAGCGATACCGCCGACGAGATCACTGAGCCAAGCGAGATCAAACCACGGCTGGCGAATATTCAAATCGACAAAAACAGGAATCGCGGGTAGAGCGTTGCGATATTGCTGGATGGCTTTTCGAGTGACTTCATTCCGCCAAGCGAGGCTGCCATGGTAGACCAGCGAAATTTCGTTTTGCTGAACAATTTCAGGTTGAAATTCAATGAAGTCATACGATCGTTCCGAAACGATCTGGTACGATGGCTCTGCGTCTTCGAAAGTCACTTGGACGACGCCCGTCGGTTTTGCGTTAGTCAAAAGCCCAGCGTCGCACATATCGTTTTCGATCATGCGATCGCGAATCGACTGGCCAAGGTCGTCATCTCCGACGGCACTGGCGAAGATCGGTTCGCGTGAGAAACCGTGCAAATTCCAGGCGACATTGAAGGGGGCACCTCCGAGAATTTGGCGGCCATCGGGCAGCTGGTCAAAAAGGACCTCGCCAACAATCAGAGGACTGCCGATTTTAGTTTTTGGCTCCGAAGAGATAACTTTCTCCGTTCTTGGTAAAACTTTGGCCGGCCTTTAATGGGCGCACAAGCGACACTAAAGCTGGAAAACAATAACTTAGTGGCATTATAGCACGCAAAACTGCTTTCACAAGGAGTATCTGCCAATGCAGAACCAGAGCGAGACCACCCCCAACGTTTTAGCTACCGACCTCGATGGAACGTTAATTCCACTCGACGGCGATCAAGCGAACCGCGACGACCTTCTGAGGCTGAAAACCAGTTTTGCTAACGACAACGTTTCGCTGGTCTTTGTGACCGGCCGGCACCTGGCGTCGGTTGAATCGGCGATTAAAGAATTTCAATTACCGAATCCGGATTGGATTATCTGCGACGTCGGCGCGACGATCTGCAAACGTACCAACGCCGGCTGGCAGCCACTGGACGCCTATGTTGAAACGCTTCGAAAAATTCTCGGCCACGATTCCCTCAAAACTTACCATTCACATTTTGCTCGATTCGACCTTCTGAAATTGCAAGAACCACAGAAGCAAGGCGATTTTAAAATGAGCTTCTACTCGGCAGCCGAAAACATCAAAAACTCCAAACACCTGCTCGAACAAGAACTAGCCAAGATCGGACTCAATGGTTCCGTCATTGCAAGCGTCGACCCCTTCAACGGCGACGGCTTGCTTGACGTTTTGCCCAACGGAGTTTCCAAAGCGTTCGCACTCAAATGGTGGTGCGATCATTCCAACCGCGATGCCAATCAAATCATTTTCTCGGGCGACTCGGGAAACGATTATGCCGCGATGGTGGCCGGTTTTAAAACCATCGTGGTCGCCAACGCAACACCTGAACTTCGCAATTCCGTCGTGGAAGCTCACCGTGCGCAAGGCTGGGAACGTCGATTGCATCTGGCTAACGGCTCTGCCACCAGCGGAGTTTTGGCAGGATGTCAACGGTTCGGTTTGTTCGACAAATTGCTACCCGCAGTCGATTCGTAGCGGTACCGGCGGCGACAACCTTTCGTTCACTTCAAATGCAATTCATCGATTCGAAGCTGGCCTAGTTCGAAAGTTACCAGCCAATAAACCAGCCGACTAAGAATCGACATCGAAGCAAAACTTGGAGTCGGTTGAGTCTATCTAAAACGGGAACTGTGTCGCGTCTGGCTTGCGTGACCCCAAGCCGGTTCCCGAGCGACCTAGGGCGCGAAAATTAATTTCTGTTGTAGAAAAACCCACGCTTGTTTCGCCTGCTTTTTTGGATAAACAACGGATTACCTGAAATCGGCACGCTAGTTGCTGCTTAATGGTTGGCGGGTTCGTTGACCTTGGCCGTTCAATTCAAAGAAATTTTCTTAGGAGTTTTAATGCTTAACCTCGCAATCACTTTACTCATTCTTGCAGTCGTCGCGGCAGTCCTCGGTTTTGGTGGAATGGCCGGGACACTCACCGGATTTGCAAAAATCGCGTTCGGCATTTTCGTTGTGCTGTTTATTCTGAGTCTAATCTCGCATGTGGTCCGGGGCCGAGGGATCGAAGTCTAAACAGATGAGCCTTGTAGCCTCTGAAGCCAAAATTCGGTCGGTATTTGCCGACCTTTTTATCTTTCCAACCGCATCGCCGCTGGTCGTAGCGACGCGGAACGAGTCGTAATTTCGGATCACCACAACCAACTCTGCTCTAAGTCTTCGGCAACTCTCGGATCTCGTCAAACAGTTCGTTCAAACCACGCTCTTTAGACTTGAGCACCTCTAAAGCCGCTGAAGCATCCTTTTCTTCCGCAACTGCCATCACCTCGTCTAACCCGAGCGGTTTTGAGTCGTCCACGAAAGTCGCCATTAACCCTTTGAGCTTGTGCAACGCTTTGACGGCGGCTTCAAATTCTCCGGCCTTCAAGTGTTCCCGAGATTCTTCAAACAGAACGGGACCGTCGCATCGAGCGATCTCGGCCACCTGGAGAAACACAAACTCATCGCCCGCCAAACGAGCAAGTGCGGCAGAAAATCGACTTCGCTGGTCGGCTGAAATCACGTTGCAAACTCCATCAGTAAAAATCTCACCGCGACGTCGCTCGTAATAAACCAAACAGGTAAAAAATCCGAACCGCCAGACTTCTGATTAGGACCAGTCGAACTTTCATCAGCTTATCAAAAACGGCCCGAGCAACCAACGATTGTTTTGTTACAACTAAAATTGAGGGTTGGCAGATTTGGCCGTTCTAGCGGTAGCTGATATTTCTCCCAGTCAAATTGAATTGGCGACTGGTCAATCGTTTGCCGAACGAATTTGAAAAAGTTAGTTGCAAAGCATTGTTCACAAAACACACGGACGGCCGTCGGCCTGTGAAGCTTCAAACATCGGTCGCTTGGCAATCTACGATTTGCTTTTCCGGATCGCGTGCAGCACGGGCGGATGCTGGTGCACTTCGATCGCCCCCAGCTCTTTCATTTTGTTTGCATAGTCAATTCGTGTACGCTCGTCACCGCCCAAAACGACGAACGATTTCCCGTCTCGCAACTTTTGCTGGTAATCGCCTTTATCGGGAAGACCGATGGCGCGGTTCGTTTCGTCAATTCCCGCGACGCCGCCGATGAAAGCGCCCGCCAACGCGCCCGCAATTGGAGCCGCGATGTTCAAGCCGGGGACGGCAAAAAACAGAAGCCCCGACCCCGCACCGATTGCTCCTCCTTTAAAAATGCCGCTGTTGACGTCCGCATTGTCGACACGTTCGACATTGTCATAAATCAACTGCGGCATCTCGCTGGCCGTTGTCGGATCGACTCGTGAAACTCGATGCAGCTCGACATCGGGGCCGCGGAGAGACGCCGCGACTCGGCTGGCATCGTCTGATGTTTCAAACACACCAACAACGGCTTCTAAGTTTTCTCTGTCCATGATTTCGTTCACCTTCATAAATTTTATTCTCTGCAAGTCAATTGTCGCGTTTCTTTGCAATCCCCAATATGCAATCCCAAATTTGGACCGCAATTCCGATCATCACTTGTGAAGCATCTGCCGTGCCAGCCGGTCTTTTGTCACGTTCCGTCGGTCAATACTAAATCGATCACAGAAAATTGGCTTCTTACCAGCCAAACCGGTTTCATGCGAACCACACTTGACGATTTGCATTGAAACGAACCATAGCAGAGCCGGTCAATCACGCGGTCAGCTGATCGGCAATGCCACGAATTCAATTCTTGGCTGTCAATTGTTACCCTGCGACATCTAATTGGTTTCTAGACGACCATTCGAATCGCGAGCGGCCGATTTCGATCAAATCATCTAGCTTGAACGCGTTGTTCGTACAAAAACGTTCTTGGGATGCGGGCTGCATCTGATGCGAGTCATTCGAAAACTGCGGAACTAGCGATCCCGCGCGATCAAGTCGGCGATCATTGCGGACAGTCGTGGGCCGTCGACGGGCTTGCTGACGAATTCGGTGCAACCCGCTCCCAGCGTTTCTTGGACTTCATCGGCCGTCGCGCCAGCCGTTAGTGCAATGATCGGCATCGTGTAGCCCGCATCGCGAATGGCTCGGGCTGCTTGATGCCCGTTCATTTCAGGCATCTGCATGTCCATCAGAATGCAATCAAATTGGCGACCTAAACCGTCGGCTTCTCGAACCGCTGCGACCGCCTGGGCACCGTTTTCAACGACCTTGACATCCGCGTCGGCGCGTTTGAGCATGTGCTCGGTCACAAGTCGCACATCGCGACTATCATCCGCAATCAACACGCGTCCTTGGATCGAAGTGATTTCGTCATGAGCTGAAAAAGCTGGCTTGAGTTCAACGGAACTTCCCTGAATCGTTTTAATCGATGCTTTTCGACCCACTGGCAGCGACAGCGTGAAAGTACTGCCTTCATCTTCGACACTGTCCACCGCAATGTCGCCGCCGAGAAGCTTCGCAAGCCTCTTGCTAATGACCAGCCCCAAACCAGTGCCCTCGACACCAACCAGTTGATCGCCGTGAACCTGCGAGAAAGTTTCGAACAATCGAGACAAGTTCGATTCCGAAATGCCGATTCCAGTATCAACCACTTTAACAATCAACTGTTTGGCAGAGGCATCGAAGCTGATCACGACCTCCACTTCACCCTGCGGCGAAAATTTAATCGCGTTGCCGATGAGGTTAACCAAAATCTGTTCGACACGCGAGCGATCGCTGATGATTGATTCGGGAATATCGCTTTCAAAAACAAACTCCAACGGCACGTTCAGCGATTTGCTCCGATGCCGCATCAGCTCTGCGACGTCGGCAAACATCGGCACCAGTTGAAAACGCGACCGACGCACTTCAAGCTTGCCGGCTTCAACTTTTGAAAGATCAAGAATGTCGTTAATGATCCGCAGCAAAAACCTGCCGTTGCGAATGACGGTTTCTAGATTTGCAGGATCAACACTTCTCCCCTGTCGGCAGTCCCGCAAAGCCATGTCGCTAAAGCCTAAAATCGCGGACATGGGCGAACGGATTTCGTGACTCATATTTGTCAGAAACTGAGTTTTCGCTTGACTGGCTTCTTCGGCGGCCAGCCTTGCGGTTTCAAGGTGGACTTCTGTTTCTTTGCGAGCCGTCACGTCGGCCATGTACAATGCCGCGCCGCCGTCGATCGGAAACACCGTGGCATCGTACCATCGTTTTTTACTAACCGCAAAGTATTCAGCGGACTCTTTGGTTTGCGAGTGATGGACGCGGTCGAGCATCGAAAGGACGGGTGAATCGATATCGTGTACGAACAACTTTTTATAGGTCAGACCAACAAGCGTTTCGCTTGGGATCTCTGCAAATTGTTCGGCCGCATGATTGACATATCCGATCTTTCCCGACGAATCAAAGCTCAAGAAAATATCATTGATCGACTCGATGACCTGCGTGATGATTGCCTGCGACTCCGACAGCCGTTTCTCTGTATCGATCCTCGCGGTGATGTCTTCGACCAGCGAAATGCAGCAATCGGAGTCGCCTGTGGCCGTTCGCCGCATCGAAGTTGTCAAGTTCACCCAAACCACGTGCCCGTCTTTGTGATAGTAACGCTTCTCCATCGAGTAACCATCGATCTCGCCTCGCAGTAGTTTTGCAAATTGTCCCAGATCCTTATCAAGATCGTTGGCGTGCGTGATCTCTTGGAAAGTCTTTTGCTGAACTTCTTCCGTCGTGTAGCCGATGATCGAAGCGAATTTACGATTGACCCGAGCAAGCCGACCATCCAGATCAACATGAGCAATCCCCACGGCGGCATTTTCAAAAGTGCTCCGGTATTCGCGTTCGCTGTCAGCAATCCGTTTGTTGCTGATCACCGAATCCGTCACATCGTGCTGCACTCCAACAAAATGTGTGATCGCCCCGAGATCGTCAGTGACCGGCGTGATCAATAGTTCGTTATAGAATCGAGAGCCGTCACGTCGATAATTCAGTATCGTAACGCGTGTTCGTTGCCCGTTGGCGATGGCATCGCGAATGATTTTTAAATCCGCTTCATCGGTGTCAGGCCCTTGTAAAAAACGGCAATTTCGTCCGTAGATTTCATTGGGGCCAAACCCCGTCATCTCTTTAAAACCCTGGTTGCAATAGATAATCGGCATATCGTCTTGCTGTGCGTCGACGACAATGATGCCGTTGCTGGCACTATCAATAGCGTGGGTTCGTAGCCGCAACTCCTGTTGAGCGGCTCGCAAGTCCGACATGTCCGAGAAGGTTACGGCTGCCGAAACGACTGAATGGTTTTCATCCAAAACGGGAGTCACTCGCACCAGCAACCAACGTTCCTTGCCGCCAACTTCGGTAGAGATTTCGGCCGCGTCCACTTCTCCATCTCGAATCAGCAAACGAATCATCGCGGTCAATCTGGCCACCAAGTCAGCCGCTAGACAGTCGGACAACGGAATCGGTTCATCGACGATTAAATCAATACCGAACATGCGATGGGCACCGCGGTTCCAACTGGTGATATTTCCGACCAAGTCCAAGCCTAAAATTGCGTCGGTGCTGTCGGAGATGATTGACGTCAGCTGGCGAAGATCCGCAGCCGTTTCTTTAATCGAACGAAGGTTGGTGATTGTCAAAATGGTGCCGCTGAGATTGGGGTAAGGACCGACCGACAGCAGCACTGGATCGCCGCCACTTTCAACCGTTTCTCTTTCAATCGTTACGTTGCGCAGGCGTGCCTCGGCAATAAGCTCCAGTAGGTTTTCATTGGGAAAACTCGCAACGTAGCGGTGCAGCGGTTGCCCCTCAACCGCTTGATTATTTTTTCCAAACACTTCCGCTGCCAACGGTGTGATGTGCCGAATCTTAAGATCCTTGTCGACCAGCAAGATCCCGACGTTGACCTCCCGAAAAACGCTCTCAAGGTCGGCTCGGACCTCTGACAACATTTGCACGCGGCGTTCATTTTCGGCGTTGGCTGCGTGGAGTTCTTCGTTAACGCTGTGCAGTTCTTCGTTAGTGCTTTGAAGTTCCTCGTTACTGCTGGTTAATTCTTCGTTGCTCGATTGCAGTTCTTCATTGGTCGTTTCCAATTCCTCAACCGTCGCCTGCAAACTCTCTCGTGTGAAATCCAACTCCATCTCAGACGTTCGCAGTTGTTCTTGCAACAGACCAAATTGAACCGCTTGAACCGAAGCCGGAGCATCACTGGCTGGATGCCTTTCAAGCTCAATCACGCTCAACGACTGCGTCCCCGCGTCTTGTTTGGGAATCAAGGCATCGACACGGTCCGAATCCTTGATTTTGACTTCGAAAGTAATCAGAAAATGAGACTCAGCCTGCGAAACGTGATGAAGTTTGCGCGTGCGAACGGTCAATCGATGACGGCCAAGCATCGCGTCTTCCGTTTCCTCGCTGGTTCGACTGAATTGCAACCGTTGCAGTGTCAACGAAAGAGCAGGGCGGACTTCATCAACGATTAGATCTTCCACCGTTCCCGACAGCTTTCCCGAGGGCTTGACGGTTAAAAGTGTCAAATCGCCAAACATTTGCAGCGGCTGCAAATTTTCGTCGATCAGAATCGCCGGCGGAGCGTACCACTCCATGATCTTATCGTAGCTGAGCATCATTGACGAAGATCGAGTCTTTGAAGCGCGCGGAGGCATCGAAACGGTGGCGCTACGGCTTGGGTGCTGCCGCAGTTTCAAGTCCAGCGGCAGTTTCATTTCACGGACTTTTTGAAACAGCCGCCACTGCTTGTCCAATGCCGAAAATTGCCCCTCAACCAGCCCCAACGTTTCGCTGGGCCCCAACCATAAAACGCCACGAACTTTCAGAGCATGAGTGAACGACGTCAAAACTCTCTGCTGGGCCTCGTCCAACAAATAGATCAACATGTTTCGACAAGTGACCACATCCATATTCGTAAACGGCAGATCCTGTAACAGATCGTGCCTCGCAAAAACAACACTGTCACGAATCTGCGGCCGAATCTGAAAACCATCGGCGGTCGTGAGCGTGTACTTATCGCGAAGTTCTTGGGGAATCTCATCCAGCGATTCGCGCGGGTAAATGCCTCTTTGTGCAAACCGAATCGCATCGGGATGGACATCGGTGGCAAAGATTCGAACGACCAGGTCCGTTTTCAAATCTTCGATCTCCTCGAAAACCTGCATTGCGATCGAATACGCTTCCTGCCCCGTTGCACATCCAGCCACCCAGATCCTCAGCTCTTCACCCTGCTTTTTATTTCGAATCGCCGGTTGAATAACGCGATTTTGCAGCCGCTGAAATCCGTCCTTGTCGCGAAAAAAACGAGTCACACC
Organism: uncultured Pirellulaceae bacterium; assembly: GCA_964601665.1. Lineage (GTDB taxonomy): Bacteria > Planctomycetota > Planctomycetia > Pirellulales > Pirellulaceae > Mariniblastus. Next base: position 12,383 of record CAZROJ010000047.1, on the reverse strand, counting down.
AATCAACAGATCGTCGCCGAACCGATTTGCCTCTGCCGAATCGATTGCCAGTCGATTTGAATAGGCCTGAATACTGTCGATTTTTGACAACACCATTCTCCGCGAAAGCCTACGCGAGAATGTTCCAATTTTGTACTGGGCAAAGTCAATGCCCGTCGTCGCAAGCATCGTTCGATAAATTTCCTCCAACTTCGTACGATCGATTGATGGCGAGGACTCGGCGACCACTTCATCGATTGAACGACCAGCCAAAAAAGCCACAAGACGCTCCGTCAACTCAACAACTGGACCCGTTGAATGGACAACACCGGTTCGCATCGCGCTATCCGGCATCCCGCCGAACTGAGCCGATTGCTCGTCTTGGCACAACACCAGCCCACCGGATCGCGCAACTGATTCAATGCCTCTGCTACCGTCGCTGCCGGTTCCCGAAAGTATCATTGCCGCCACCCGACGATCGATGGCGCAGGCTGACAACGAGTCGAAGAATAAATCAATCGGCAGACTCAGTTCGCCGTCGTTGATTCGCTCTTCCAACAGAAGTTGATTGTCGCGGAGTCGAACATGCTGATTAGGAGGCAACAAGTAAACCGTGTTCGCAACCGGAGTCACACCCTCGGTCATTTGTAACGTTTTCATCGACGTTCGACGCGACAGAATTTCCGGCATGTGGCTTTGATAGTCAGGCGACAGATGCTGAATCACCATAAACGCTGCCCCCGTGTCGGTCGGAATTTGCTCAAAGAACGTTTCCAACGCCGCCAGCCCGCCCGCCGAGGCTCCCAGCCCGACGATCGGTACGAGCGATGTGCCAACGTTGGCGTCTGTATTTTCGTTTTGCGGTTCGCGAGAAAATTGGTCGGACATTTAAATTGGCGGGTAATGAAAACCCGTTGAAGCCTTTCCTGTTGCTTTTAAAAAATTTTTGCCGAGGCATGTGCATAGCGTACCACTCGGACCACAAACTTAATCGCCAGATCGCCGATGCCTTGTTGCACACGCCAACCGCTATCCTGACACCATTTGCTGGATGTTGGAACTGAATGTTGGGAACGCGAACAAAATCGACTTCAGATCGTCGGTCTTCGCCTTCAGTTTCATCGCCAGTGCAAACAAATTTATCATATCCGCGGCTCCTGGCCCAATCATGTGAGCACCAAGAATTTGGTCCGTGCGGTTGTCGACAAGCACTTTGTAACCTGCCGTCGATTCGCAGACTTTTCTGATCGAGCCCCAATCAGAAATGTCGGCCTCGACCACCTTGAAGTCCATCCCTTGATCCTCGGCCGCCGATTCGGTCAGCCCCACCGAAGCCAATGCCGGAACCGTAAAAACAACCGCCGGAACGGTACCATAGGAGGGTTCAGCCTGTTTCTCGCCGATCAAATTATTCACCACCGCGTCGCCTTCGGCATTGGCAATCGGAGTCAACGCGGCGGAACCCGTGGCAGCACAGTCACCCGCAGCAATGACGGCTGGGTTAGACTTGCTGCGAAGGTACGGATCGACAGCCACACCTTTCTGTTCATCAAAGTCAACTCGGCCTTTTTCCAAATCCAAACCGTCAAGATTTGGAGTGCGGCCAGCTCCGTGAACGACCAGATCCGCCTCGATCGTTTTCGTCTGGCCATCGGTTTGATAAGTTACATGCTTGCCGCCGCCGGATTCTTCAACCCGTTCGACCGACGCATCTGTCTTAATCACAATACCCAACTCGCGAGACTTACTGACCAACATATCGACGCAGCTGGCTTCAAAAGTTTTCAATGGACGTTCGCCACGCTCCAGAATCGTCACCGACGCTCCAGCACGGGCGGCAACATGAGCAAACTCAAACGAAATGTAGCCGCCTCCAATGAAAACAACGCGTTTGGGAAGCGTGCCGAGGTTCATGAACTCGTCGCTGGTCGTCACAAGATCTTCGCCATCAATGTTCAGCGTACGCGGGCGAGCTCCCGTCGCGATCAAAATATGTTTTGCTTCGACCTTTTCGTCACCGATCGAAAGCTGCGTCGGGCGTAAAAACTTTGGTTCGCCTAGGAAAGTCGTGATTCCTTTGCCGTCAAACTTTGATCGACTGTTCTTCGGAATATCCTCGACAAACGTTTTTTTAAACTTTTGAAGGTCCGCCCAATTAATTTTAATATCGCCGGCATCGCAGAGTCTACCGTTGCTTCTTCGAGCCGCATCGATAACCTCGGCCGCATGCACAAAAACTTTCTTCGGATTGCAACCGCGTAAAGCACAAGTGCCGCCATACTGACGTGATTCAACCATTGCCACATTCCAACCGGCTTCGGCACACTTCGAGGCCACTCGACTGCCGGCAGGGCCTGAACCAATTGCTAACAAATCAAATTTCTGCATCAGGTTTCCTTTCAATTTTATTGCAAAGTGACAACCGACCCATCATTCGACTGTCTGCATTTTTTTGACCAACTTTCGTGTCCACGAACGCGGTACAAAACGCGATGACGTGGCGATCAACCAGTTCTTCCAACCAGGAATCGCGATTGCGCGGTTCGTTCGCAGTGCCTTTATCGCTCGTCGAGCGACCGATGCGGCCGGCATCGCGTTGGATTCAAAAATCTTCGTTTTGCTCATGCCAGAATCTTCGCCAAAACCAGTTCTTGTTGGCCCCGGAGCCAGACAAACAACTTTGATACCCGTGGCCAGTAACTCTTCGTGGATAGCTTCAGAGAACGATAAAACAAAAGCTTTTGTTGCGTAGTAAATAGCCATGTTCGGCCCCGGTTGAAACCCTGCGATAGAACCAACATTAAGAATCGCCCCGCGGTTTCGTTTGATCATCTCCGGCAACAACAGGCGCGTCAGGTGAACAACGGTTTCAACGTTGAGCCGAATCATGTTTAACTGCCGCTGAGTGTCGATTTCATGAAACCGCCCTAGCTCTCCAAAACCGGCGTTATTGACAAGGACGTCGACGACCAGCTGGCGGTGACTCAGTTCCTGCAACAGCTTTTCTGCCGCGTTGACCTGTGCCAAATCGGCCACGATAACCTCGACATGAGTGCTTTGTTGTTTGGTTAGTTCGATCTTAAGCTGCTGTAGTTTTTCTTCGCTGCGTGCGACCAAGATCAAATTATCACCAGCTTGAGCGAACAGCTTTGCCAGCTCCAAACCGATGCCCGAGGACGCTCCAGTAACTAAAACTGTTTGGCTCATCGAATTTCTTCCAGACTTTCAAGGTTTCAGATTGTACTTTCGCCAACCGTATCGGCAGATGCAAATCCTGTTCCACTCGGCATTCCAACCAAGTCGAAACAGATTCGCGGAAACATGGGGCCAGCCGAACCATTTTGGTTCAAGTTGAGCCACCAACGTTGAATTCTAACATTCTGCCGACACAAAACGTGATCTTGTCACTTGGCACGGTAGCTGCAGCCTATCCAGCGAAACCACACCTTAGAGTTATTTTGAGGAGATGAATGATGGCAAAGAAAACGCCCGGCGAGCCGATGCCCCCAATCCCTGAACCGGACAAGCTCCCGGTTAAACCAGTTACTGACCCTGTACCAGACAATCCAAACCCGCTGCCTATCAGGCAGCCGCCAGCTCCAAACGTGCCACCCATCAACGACCCGGAACCGCTGACTCCAAAATGGCAGGGCTCGCCGCGCTGATAAATTGTGCCTCCGCCGCTGCCACGCCAAATTGAAAGGTGACGCGCAGCTCGTTGATTGTTCGCATCGCTCACGGCGATCGCGACACTCTCCTGTCAATAAGCACCGCTCAGGCGGGCACTCTGTCTTTTCTCGCCTACTTTTTCTGGCAACTAACATGCGTTAGCAACCGTCCGGCCAGAAGGGCCGGTTGACCGAAAACCTGCAGGCAAATGAGCGAATGAGCGTTTGAAAGCCGCAGTTGTTTCCACATTGGCCGGTACCACAATTCGTTGCTTCCAACACAAATCGAAAATTCACAATTAAGTCAACGGCGTCAGTCCGGTTCACTTAATAATGCTCAAGCAATCCGAAATTCTTACAGAAAGTAACATGAACACCTTTAAACGAAGCATCATGGCAGGATCTGAGGCACCGGATTCTGTCAAAGACATTCTGCAATCAAATTTAGAAACGCTGATCGACCTCGCTTTGGTGCTCAAACAAGCACATTGGAACGTTGTCGGTCCAAATTTCCGTAGCGTGCACCTCCAACTGGACGAAATCATTGTCACGACACGCGAAGCAACCGACGAGATTGCTGAACGAATTGTCACGATCGGAAAATGTCCCGACGGTCGCGCGAAGACCGTGGCGGGCGGAACCAAGCTCGAGGAATTTCCAAACGGTTTCCACAACGTGACCGCAATGGTCTGTGAGGTTGCCGATCGGCTTCTGGTTGCAATTACCCAAATCCGCTCCGGCATCGAACAACTTGGCGAACTGGATCCAATCAGTGAAGACATGTTGATCGGAATTTCCGCTCAGTTTGAAAAACACCTCTGGATGGTTCAGGCTCAAGAAGTTAGCTAGGCCGATTGGCAGGTGAGTAGCTATCGCTGATGTTGGTAGCGGTTCCAATTCCAAGGTTTAGTGCCCGCTACTTTGCGCTTTCCTTTAGCGGCCAAACCGGGCTTTTCCCAAAATCAAAAATAAAAACTTTTACTTAAATTACAGTGGAGAAAAAGATGAGTGAACAGCACACGACAAACTGGCCGGATCTAGCGATTGGCCTCTACGATCGATTGACAGGACGCGGAGCCGAGATCGAGTACGCTTTTGAGGACATGCAAATCAATGTGCCCAGCGGCACGGGCGAGGGCGCTGAACATGCAAAGTGGCAATTGAATGGGAAGTTGAAAATCAGCACAAGGAACGAGAGCGATTCCCCAAACTCGTAATGGTTGGCGAATTGGATGTTTCCATCGCTGACCAACCTCTCACGATCGAGTTCCTTGGTGATACGATTTTATTGAAAATAAAATCACTACGATCTGCTGCCGCTGTCGCAAGAATCCCGTCACCGGACCTGAAACCGCTCGGAAAATTGCTTGCCTTCGGCCAGATGAAAGTCGCAGCCAAAGTTGGAGATCGACGTCCGATCGAGTTGTTTCCGCAGCCCGGATGGCTTGTAAAAATCATCGCTCCGCGATTCCGCGACATGGCCTCACAAGCTTGACCCGATTCAATTAAAGCTCTCGGTTTTTACCGAGGGCTTTTTTTCTGTTCCGAAGTTGCTAACGCCGCCGGCTCACTCGTTTTCGGATAAGCACTAAGTCGAATCGCCAAGGGCATCCTTAATCCAAAATTCTTTAACCATCGGCAAGATGGCAGCCAGTAACGGCGTGGCGATCATGATCCCGAGAAAACCGTTCAGCACACCGAAGATCAATTGAAATGAAATCAGTAAGGCCGGTGGAATTGAAGTTTGATATTGCTGTATCATTGGGGTGATCAAATTACTTTCGACCAGCTGGATTGCTCCGTAGGCGACGACCACCCACACGACCGTCATCGGGCCTTGAGACAAAGCCATCAGGGCCGCTAGTACCAAAGCAATGATTCCGCCAATGTTGGGAATAAAGGTCAGCAATCCCGTTGCAATACCGATCGTGATCGGCATCGGCACACCCAAAACGGCCAAGACGATCGCAGTACCAACGCCGGTCAGCAACATCGCGATGAATCGGCCGATGATCCACCGAAACATCGATTCAGCCATCAAATCCATCACCTCCGCAATTCGAGATCGTCGCTGGATTGGGAACAGTTTTGCAAAGCCATCGCGATACAAAACTGGATCTGATGCCAAGAAAATTCCGACGAAAAAAATGATTCCGACATTGGCCAGTAACCCGAAAGTTGTGCCCATCATTTTTCGAACCGTTTGAATCACGCGACCGCCGGCCGTCCGAATTGCCGATTCTGCTGTTTTCTTTATTTGCAAAGGGTCGGCGTCGATCGAGTCTTCCGATTTTGATCTCTCGCCCCGACCATTCCATTCGCGTTCTGACCCCGGCGCTGTTTCGGTGGTCTCAGCCTGTTCCAATGGGTCGTTCACAAATTCTTTAGAGAACAGCTCATTTGAAAATGGCACCTTCTTGACCATGTCAAAGACGGTGGGTCTGGACTTCAGCCACTTTTCGATTTTCTCAACCGATGAATCTAGATTCGCCGAAGCCTTGTCAAACTGGTTGTCTAGGCTGACCCCCAAACCGAACAAAGTGCCCATGGCAATTGAAAGCAATAGAACAGTGATGCCGCCAAGATTTATCGCATAGTGCCACGGCGTAACCCTGCCCAGCATCGTACTGCACTGGCAGAGAAACACTCCCAACAGTAAACCCAAAAAGAGCAGCATCAGCACGTCAACAGCAAGAACAACGGTCGCCACGATGGCGGACACCATAACAATAGCGAATGACCACGAAGCGGGTCTTGCGAGTGGGGAGTGGTCGGCTGGCATCGGTTTGCGTCTCTGTTTCTTTACGGCATTATCGCGGAAAGTCTCGGAATTGTTTCGGCACAATCAAAGCGCCAAACCGAGGATTCTAAACCATACCGCAGCAAGAAAACGAGGGAGCTAATTTACACAAGATTTTTTCAAATCGCTGAAAGCATTGGCTTCATCGACCAGCACAAGCGAATCAAAGGCGGCGGGCGAACGCCAACCACATGCCAACGCAATACCGTCTTGCCAGTCAAGGTGTTCGTTGCTCCAGCAACATGATCGTCGACGCCAAACGATCCGCACTGGTTCCACAGCGACCACGTTCTTGGTCGCCATGGCTGTACCTGACCAAAATCGGGCTCCGGCATCTGAATTGCAACTTAATTTCTTTCAAACAATTAGAGCTTATCCCACAACTAGGGAGCCGACGGCGCATGCCTAATGGCATTGTGAATTTTGGGATAAGCACTTATTTTACGACGCTCGTGGCAACCCAAGTTTTGGCAAACTTTTGACTCGGCCTACGTTACCGTGCACCCAACCAACTCCATCTCTCCACCAAAATGCTGTACGCGACAAGAATTTTGGGCGCATTCCTGCTGTTGGTCACCCTTCTACCCTTGATTTCCACGGGGAAGTGGTTTGTGCGGTGGTGGGATTTCCCTAGACTCCAGATCGCTTGTCTGTTGCTAATCGCCTTATTCTTTGCCGGATCGGTTTACCTACAAAAGCACTCAACGACTCGGCCGGAATCGATCGCATGGCTCGTGCTGTTGACGGCAACGCTCCTCTGGCAAGGTTCGCACATCATCCAGTTCATGCCGCTTTGGCCTAAAGAAGTCCCCATCGCAAAAGACTCCGATTCGCCGTTTACATTGATGGTTGCCAATCTCGATAAAGACAATCCGGATCGGGCTCCTGTCACGGATCAAATCAGAGCCGAACAAGCCGAAGTTTTATTACTGATCGAATACGACCAAGCATGGGCCCAAGAATTGGCCGACCTACGCACCGAGTTTCGGTACCATCACGAAGCGATTAAAAGTGACGGCCTTGGCATTGCCCTTTGGAGCACCATTCCGATGGTCGAGGCCCAAACACGATTCACCATTTCTGAACGCCGCCCATCGATCTGGGCTCGATTACAACTGCAGTCGGGCGCTAGTTTTAATCTCGTCGGCCTCCACCCAACACCGCCGGGCCTATTGGACGCCACCGGTGGTCAACGCCGCGACAGTCGCGTCCGCGACGCTGAACTGATTCTTACCGCGAAGGAAATCGCGAAACGTAACGACGAAAGCTGGTGCGTGGCCGGCGACTTCAACGACGTCGCTTGGTCTCATACGACTCGCCTTTTCAAACGCATCAGCGGCGTGAAAGATCCGCGGTTCGGCCGCAGCTTCATGGGCACTTATATTGCTCAGTATCCGCCACTTCGTTGCCCTATCGACCACGTGTTTTTGTCCAACGGATTTTCTGTGGCAGAACTGTCGCGAGCCACGATCGGCGGTTCAGATCACTTCGCGGTGATCGCCAGAATCGCGCTGGAAAACAGCCAAAGCGGAACCGATCCTGAACCTCAAGGCAACGATCAAAAAGACGCCCAACAAATTATCGAACAGGGCGAACAAGACGCCCAAGACCGCGACATTGCCAGCCCACCCACGGGAATTTAAGTTCGGATTCAGCAGTCGGCAAACGAAACTCGCCGAAATCGAACGCTGCACTTTACCGACTCTCAGCTTGATTTCGATTGACAGCGGCTCACAAGGCAGGCTTTCTGCCATTTCTAAAGAACGTAAATTCACCACACCAGCTTTTGCCAATGACAAGCCGATCATTCCAAGCGACACAAACCGATCAAAACTTCACAGCAGTCCTCGCCACAGTAGTCCTCGCTATCCCAACAACTGAACGCTGCCGC
>CAZROJ010000047.1:0-3945 GCA_964601665.1 uncultured Pirellulaceae bacterium | reverse complement strand
CACAGCAGTCCTCGCCACAGTAGTCCTCGCTATCCCAACAACTGAACGCTGCCGCCCCAGCTTGATGGCCGATCATCCAGGCGAGCGTTCGAAAACAGCTCAACAGCCATAAAAAAACTATATTACAAAGTTTTTCAAGCTTGGCATGGCGTATGCAATCTAAGGGAATCGTTACTAGCGAACAATTAAACGGAAGGAAATCGAGATGTCTACTATGTCAATCGAAAACGGAAAAGCCGCACAGGATATGACAAAGAGAACTACGTCAAAATTGCAGGATCTGGTTTACAGTTTGCAAAACAGCGTCGAACATCACCGCGAGGCCGCCGACAAGGTCAATGACGGAATCGTCGCCAACCTGTTCCGCGATTTGGCGAACGAGCGAGAGAGCATTTTGAAAACAATCGGCGGGTTCATGTCGCTGGCCGAGACAAAGCCTGATGAATCGAGCTCATTTTTGGGTAAACTGAAAACATGCTGGACCTCGTTTCGATCCAGCTTAAATAGCGGCGACGCGACAGTCGTGCTAATCGAAGCCGAACGAGCCGAAGACACCTTGATGGCTCAGTTCAAAGAAATTCTGCCAGAGATCTCGGGCAACCCCGTTAACGAAAAGCTGTTGGGCTACTTTGAAAAAGTCAAAGCCGGGCACGACCGGGTCCTGATGATGCGAAACCAGTACCAAGCCGCAGGCTAATCTCTGGGCCGACGTTCAATGGCCGCACAATTCGAAAATAAGAAGACGCGGGGATTCTGTCCCGCGTTTTTTTGTTAATATACTTGGGTATCGATCGCCAAAAATTCTTAAGGCTTACCGACCGAACGCCCAGTCAACTCCGAACCAGAACTTTGTAATTCCCGAAAAATCGTTGCTCCACGGCAGGCTCGCTGCCAATTGACACGACGATTCCTATCGTGAAAAAAGCCAAACTGACACTCGATGAAAAAACGTTTCGCTCGGATGAGCCCTCTCAAGCTATTGTTGTTCGGTTATGCCTCCTACATTTTGACAGGATGGATCCTGCTATCGATTCCCTTTTCGCAGCAGGGCGAAGGCGTTGCCGCAATCGACAATCTATTTACGGCCACTTCGGCCGTTAGCACGACGGGCCTAGCAACTACTGGAACGGCAGAATCCTACTCGTTCTTCGGCCAGTTGGTGATTTTAGTCATGATCCAGCTCGGCGGTGTTGGCTACATGACGGTTGGATCCTTCATTCTTTTGGCAAAAAAGCAAACGCTCCCACAGACGAATAAGGAGATCGCGAAAATCGCATTTGCCTTGCCGAAAGGTTTGGGAGTTCGAGAGCTTGTGAGAAATGTCGTTCTGTTCACAATCGCAATCGAAACGCTTGGCTCGCTGTTTCTTTACTTTGCGTTCCGCAATGCTGGAGTTGATCAAGCCGCGTGGCAGGCGATTTTTCACTCGATCAGTGCATTTTGCACCGCCGGTTTTAGTTTATTCTCAAACGGCTTGGAGCCATTTCAAGCCAACTTTTGGGTCAACGCAATCATCTCCGTTCTAAGTCTAAGCGGAGCGATCGGGTTTCTCGTTTTCAGCGACGTCACGCGTTCTTTTTCGAACCCAAAAGCAAAACGGACTCTCACGACACAAATTATCCTGCGCGCAACATTCATCTCTTTGGGCATCGGCTGGTTCATTCTGTTTCTTACTGAGCCAACCTATCGATCACTACCCGCAGAACAACGACTCCTGTCGTCAGGCTTTCAAGCCATGTCGGCACTTACCACCGTTGGCTTCAACACCGCTCCTATTCACGAGATGGCTTTCGCTCCGACCTTCTTAATGGTGCTCATGATGGTGGTTGGGGCCTCTCCATCGGGAACTGGCGGCGGCCTTAAATCGACCTCGGTTTCTGCCGCGATTGCAACCACGATCAGCACAGTCAAAGGTCGCGAGAAGGTGACTTTTTGGGGCTGCGAAGTGCCTGCCCACCGATTGTCGCTCGCCTTTGCGTCGCTAGTTTTTTACGTGGCAACTTTTTTCGTGGGTGGATTTCTTTTATTGCTGCTTGAAAACGACGGACACTTCGAGGACATTTTATTCGAAGCAGCTTCCGCGCTCGGAACCGTTGGACTTTCTCGGGGTCTAACCGGTAACCTTGCACCCGTCAGCAAACTTGTGGTCATACTCTTGATGTTCATCGGGCGAATTGGTCCAATCACTTTTGGCCTTGCTTTGGCCGCCTCCACGCACGAAGTGAAAAAACACGACGACCTTGCGGTGTAGCCGAAATGGCTGACATATCGAATCGGAAATTCATGTCCGAGAGCCCACCGCTCGTGGATTTATTATTATAATCCGGCCCTCGAAACCCTCTCCCTTTGAACCATTTGGTGTTTGCGGATCAATGCTGCCATGAATCACGTTTTGGCGATCGACGACGATAAAAGTGTACTTCTTCATATCGAAAAGGCACTTGCTGATACAGACTTTAAACTAACTCAGTGCGGTTCGGCCGAAGAGGGCCTGACGCTAATCGTCGATGGTCACATCGACCTTTGCTTGCTGGACATCATGCTACCCGACATGAACGGGATGGAGCTGGCCAAAAAAATTCGCTCGATCGACGCGCGACTGCCGGTTATTTTCATGACGTCGCAAGGCGACAGCAGTACCGCGATCGAAGCGATGAGTCTTGGAGCCTACGATTTTTGCACCAAGCCGCTGCACGTAGATCAAGTGCGTGACTTAACTGAAAAGGCGATTGAAGCCCGACGTTTAATGCAGTCAAAAGTTGTTTTCGACCAAACGAATGATCAGATCGGTATTGGCGACGACCGTTTGGTGGGTCGCAGTCCGGAGATGGTGGAGGTCTACAAACAAATCGGACGAGTGGCTGGTCAACACGTTCCCGTGCTGATTCGCGGCGAAAGCGGAACCGGCAAAGAATTAATTGCCCGTGCAATCTACCAACACAGCGCTCGCAGCGAAGAATGCTATTTGGCGGTTAACTGCGCGGCGCTGTCGGAAACGCTGCTCGAAAGCGAACTTTTTGGCCACGAAAAAGGTGCCTTTACCGGAGCCGAACGTCGGCATATTGGGAAGTTCGAACAGTGCGCCAACGGCACAATTTTTCTCGACGAAATTGGAGACATGTCGCCTCTACTGCAGAGCAAAACGCTGCGTCTGCTCCAAGAACAGAAGTTCGAAAGAGTCGGTGGAACCAAAACGATCGAAACCGATTCGAGAATCATTTCCGCCACCAATTGCGACTTAGAACAGATGATTGAAGAGAATGAATTTCGCTTGGACGTCTATCATCGAATCAATGCGTTTGAAATTTTCTTGCCACCATTGCGAGACCGAGGCGATGACCTGGACTTATTGGTGGATCACTTCATTCGCCTGTTTTCCCCAAAACTAGATTCGCAAGTCGAAGGAATCTCAGTCGAAGCCATGCAATTGCTACGCGAGTATTCCTGGCCAGGCAATGTGCGAGAATTACAGAGTGTCATTCGTCGATCGATTTTAATGGCAACGGGGCCCGTGATTCTGCCGGAGAATTTGGCCATTGAGCCGGATGAAGGATCGAACGATTCGGCCGACGAAATTGGAACGCCGAACTCTTCGCGAGTCCACGATGTTGAAAAGTTCGTCGCCAAAAAAATTGAAGAAGGATCAAACCAAATTTTTGCTGAAGCCTACGCCATGATGGAAAAACGAGTCGTGAAGACGGTCCTAAACGAAACCAGTGGCAACCAGTCCCAGGCCGCTGCCATGCTGGGTATCACTCGAGGTAGCCTCAGAAACAAAATCCGAACTCACGGCATCGAGATTTCTCACCTTGTCAGTGATGGCGACTCCTCGGAATAGAAGCCCCATGGAGCACAGTCGCCAGAGCAGAAAACCGCTGAGAACTTACCCCACAACGGAAGGTTTTTACGACGCCGGTTCTCAACGAAGCGGAAAACGTCGCACAC
>CAZROJ010000046.1:23391-26536 GCA_964601665.1 uncultured Pirellulaceae bacterium | reverse complement strand
CGCCATTCATGATTTACCCCCAATCCTAAAACTAAGCTTTGACGCAGCACTAGCCAGAACAGCCATTAATCGTCGATAGCGGGAAAAACTACGCCAGATCAATGCCGCCCGAATGTCGCAAAAGGACAACTGAAAACCAACAGAACTGTCGCCGAAAAGTGATACGATCGAACCTCTATGGCAGCCTTGCCGACAGAAAAAGCCCATAGCGTCCAAATACTGCCCCAACCACGACCAGCATATGACGCATTCTGACAGTACGAAGTTCGCTTACTTGCCGGTTCCCGAAATCGTAACCCGCCTGGGTTTATATGTGACCGGTGCCGGCACGGACATCGTCCCTGCGGGCACGCCTTATCCGCAGCAGCGACACCCCGAACTCTACGATTTCTCTTGGCATGCCGGCCGCATTCTTCCCGAATACCAGCTGGTTTTCATTTCTGAGGGGGCAGGGGAATTTGAATCAAAGGAAACTGGCAACATCGTGGTCGACGCGGGAACGGTGATCATGCTGTTCCCCGACGTCTGGCATCGGTATCGACCGAGCCAAAACTCGGGCTGGACCGAGCACTGGGTTTCGTTGGGCGGCGATCTGCTTTTCCAATGGCAGGCCCGCGGCTTGTTCGATGTCGATCGCCCAGTCACTCGAATCAAGGATCCGGTCGCAACGCTCAGCCAATATCAAAAAGTCATCGACTTTGTCACTCAGCACCCCGAACAAGACGCGCCGCTTTTGACGGCTCATGCGATGGCGATCATTGCCAGCGCCCTCGAACGAGCTCAAACGTCCGTGGACGGTCTGTGCGAATCGAACCAAGCCAACGATACGCTCGACCCGATCGTAGCCCAAGCGCTGCGGATGATTTGGAATCACAGCCACCAACGCGTTTCGATCGACATGATCGCCAGAGATGTGGGAGTCAACCGCCGGACGCTCGAACGCCGCTTTCGCGATCGACTGGGCAAAACGCTGCTGCAAGAACTGGTCGCGTGCCGACTGCAACGCGCCAAACGCTTACTGGGCGAGACCCATGTGCCGATCAAGTATGTGGCTTATGCCGCCGGGTTCAGTTCGCTTTCAAACCTGTGCAAAGTTTTCAAGCGAGAAGTCGGCATGACGCCCGGCGAGTTTCGCGAAAGGGCGACCAAGTGCTAACTCCGTTTGTCAAACCTGTTTTTATTTTTCGCTTGGCTGTGTTCGCGTGCATGCTCGTCTGGTTGATTGCCTGCGCCGGCATCACGGTGGCCGCGGACCCCAACGAAACAGCGACCCCGCCCAACATTCTTTTAATCGTCGCCGACGATATGGGCTATTCAGATCTAGGTTGTTACGGCGGTGAAATTGATACGCCGTCGATCGATCAATTGGCAAGCCAAGGCGTTCGGTTTACCGATTTTTTTGTCAATCCGATGTGCGTTGTGACGCGAACGAGTTTGCTGAGCGGCCACGAGCATTCGCAGTCCAATAATTATCGCCACTCGTTACCGATCGCAAAACTGATCCGTGACGCTGGCTATCACACTTCAGCTTCCGGCAAATGGCATCAGCCTAAAAACCCACTGGACTGGGGCTTTGATTCGTTCTACGGTTTTCTTAAAGGCGAAATCAACGGCTGGAAGGGCACCTACACCGACGGGAAAACGTTGGCGATTCAAACCGACCGCAACCAACCGCAGCCCGTGCCCGCCGACTGGTATTGCTCGGACGCGTTTGCAGACCATGCGATTTCGCAAATGGATGCGGCCATCGATGCGAACAAGCCGTTCTTTTCTTACATTCCTTTCAACGCCCCGCACGGTCCACTGCATGCACCGCAGCAAAACGTCGAAAAATATTACGGACGCTTTGACCAAGGCTGGGACCAGCTTCGCAAATCACGCATGCAGCGAATGCTCGAACAGGGCCTGATCGACGATCGCTATCGATCCAACGAACCCGAAGCCGAGGTTTGCGTTTGGGACGAACTGCCGGACAGCGTTAAAAAAATTGAAAGCCGACGCTTCTGTGCCTACGCCGGCATGGTCGATCGCATGGACGAAAACATTGGCCGGATCATTTCGCACTTAAAAATCAAAAAAGTCTTCGACAACACGATCGTTATTTTCTTCTCCGACAACGGCGGGAACTACAGTCACGGCTCGATCCACGATTACGCTCGCGAGGTTCCTTGGTCAGCCACCGGCCCGCGGCCCGCGTGCGCCACCGGCTGGGCGCGACTGATGAACACGCCCTTCAGCTGGTACAAGACCTCGTCGTTTCGAGGAGGCGTTTCGGCACCGCTGGTGATCCGTTGGCCCCAAAATAAATCCATCAAACCAGGATCTATTTTAAAGCAACGAATTCACGTTTCCGATTTGTACCCGACGCTGCTTGAGATCGTTGGCAAGACCTACCCGCAGCAAGACGGCGAACGAAAACTGAAGCCGCTGTACGGCCAATCAATTTTGCCGGTCCTCGAAAACGCAGCGCTTCCGCCGCTGGCCATTCGCGATGAAATCTTTTGGGGTTTTACCTCGACTGCCAAAGGATTGCTCAAGGACAACTGGAAAATATCTTCGATCAACGATAGTCGTTGGCGGTTGTACGACGTTTCAGTCGACCCCACTGAAACAACCGACTTGTCCGCCGGACACCCTGACAAGGTTCAGGAATTGAATGACCGCTGGTACCAATTTGCCGACCAACAAACCGACATGGATAAATCGTGGAAGCAACCGCTGAGCGAAGATTGGCAGGGCTGGGGGCTGCATCGAGTGAAGATGACGATGCCGATCGCCTCGATTCAACCGGCCTGCGCTGCCACGGACGTGCCGACCGACACTCCGTTAACGATGGAGTTCAACGGCAAAATCAGCTTCATGAAGACACCTAATAAAACCATTCGCCTGTACGCTGCCGACAGTCCAACGCAGCCCCTTTGGCAGTTTGATCCCGACCGTCATCATGAGGCTCAAGGCAAATCCAAAATCACTTTTAAGCTGCCTAAGCTCAAGCCAGCGACGACCTACTATTTGTTGACCGACCGAAACTGGATCAAAATCAACGACCGCCCCGCAGGTTCGATAAACGATGGAGCTTATTTCTATCGCTTCCGAACCGCAAAATAAATTGGCAGTTTCAAAACTTCCATTCAAACACACCACA
>CAZROJ010000046.1:20016-23291 GCA_964601665.1 uncultured Pirellulaceae bacterium | reverse complement strand
ACAAAACTGACTTACAAAACTGACTTAACGAGACATCGACCTTGCCCAATTCTGTCCCACAATCGATTTGCTTTTCACGTTTGCGGCTCAAATTGCTGAGCCTGTTGGTGCTGTTTATGTCGAGCCCGCTGCACGTATCGATCGCTCAGGGACAAGACGACAAGGCGATCTTTGCGAAGTCCTATCGCGATTACTTGGAAACTGATTTCCCGGCCGAATTTGAAAAGTTCGAGGTTGGCCCGAAGGTGATCGAGCTGACTTTGAAGGTCAAAAACAACAGCCGTTACGACGCGAAAGATTTGGCAATCGCGGTAATCCCAGCTCATATCCCCAGCCAGCGTCCCATTGCCAAAGACCATTTGGTTGCTGCTCCGGTCGGCCGAAAGGGAAATCGTTTCACCGTCCGAATGGCTCGTCGGCAGTCAGCAAAAACGGACCGCAGCCATTGCCGATTCGTTTTGGTTGATAAAAAATCGCCGCAAGAACTGGTCGCCTTGACCGCGGCGACTTACCCGACAACTTGGGCCAACGGCGTCCAACGCGACCTCAAGAAAATGGTCGGCAAAGATCGCAAAGGACTCGGCGGCATCCCGCCAGACTCCGATCGCCAAGATCACGAAATTTATTCGCTGGGCTTAAGCCATGCCACGATCAACATCGTCCTCAATGGCCTGATCCACCCCAAGCCACGCCCCGGCTTCACCCAATGGAAATTCGAAGGCGAAACCCTCTACATCAACGAAAAATTGCTCGGCCAATTTGACCGTCGTCTCCGGAGGCTTCGTCAAAACGGAATTGTCGCCAGCGTTATTTTATTGATCGGCAATAACAAACCAGCGACCGGGGCCGACCCAACGCTACTGGTCCATCCCGAATCCAACGACACGGGTAAATTTGCGATGCCCAACTTGGCCACGGCCGAAGGCGCGTTTCTTTACCGAGCGATCATTACGCGGCTGGCAAAACGATTCTCGCAAGACATCGACTCGGCGGCCCGAGTCTCCAACTGGATCCTGCACAACGAAATTGATCAAGCTGGAACTTGGACAACCATGGGGCCGCAGCCGATCGAACGCTACATGGAAACCTTTGTTCGGTCGGCCCGGATCGTCCATCACGTTTCGCGTCAATTCAATCCGCACTCACGGGTGTTCGTTTCGCTGACCCACTACTGGAATAAAATCAGCCCCGGCAAAGAAACCTACCGCGCCCGCGACATGCTGGACTTGATGGCCAAAGCGTCGACGGTCGAAAATGATTTTGAATGGGGCGTTGCTTATCATCCCTACCCGCAGAACTTGCGCGAGCCCAGAACTTGGCTGGACAAAAATGTAAACTTTACGTTCAACTCCCCGCTGGTCACGCCGCGAAACATCGAGGTCCTGCCGGCCTACTTGGCCAAAAAGCACATGCGGTTTCGCGGCAAAGAACCACGAGCTATTTTATTGTCCGAACAAGGCTGCAATGCCAAGTCCCTTTCTACCGAAGACCAACAGCTACAGGCCGCGGGCATCGTTTACATGTTTAAACGGATGCGAATGATCCCGACGGTGGAAGCTTTCCATTATCACGCTTATATGGACCATCCAAAAGCCGAAGGCGGAATGCGGCTGGGACTGACGACGGAAGAAAATCAGCACAAGTATGCCTGGGACGTGTACGAGGCTCTGAACACGAAACAAGAAAAAAAACGGACAAGTTTCGCTTGGCCAATCATGGGCCCTGACGCGACCCAACACACAAAACGGCTTCAAACGGTAAGATAACGCCCCTAATTTTGACGCAAAACGACTAACCCACCTTCCCGAAATTCGGCCACAAACACCCCTTCCACCGAAAAACCAACAAAAGAAGCCAACTCAAACGACGCAAATCGACAATCACATTCAAAACCCGTAATTGGCTATTCGCCTAAAATGAGCAGCTGCCGTTAACGGCCTTTCGTTATGGCAACCTCGAAACAATGGAAAGCAATCGGATGTCTCAACAACTTAGCGATTCGCAAATCGAAACCTCGTTCGAAATCGCTCGCGCGCGATACGAATCAATCGGCGTCGATGTCGCGAAAGCAATGGAACTGCTCAAAACTGTCCCCGTGTCTGTCCACTGTTGGCAGGGAGATGACGTCGGCGGTTTCGAGCACGACGCCGAAGCGTTGGGCGGCGGAATCGCTGTGACGGGGAACTACCCTGGCAAGGCTCGCAACGTGGATGAACTCCGTCGCGATCTAGAAAAGGCATACGCTTTGATTCCGGGCCAGCACCGGTTGAACCTGCATGCCATTTACGGCGAATTCACGACACCGACGGATCGCGATCAAATCGGACCGGAACATTTTCAAGGCTGGATCGATTGGGCTCGTGATCAAAAAGTGGGTCTCGATTTCAACCCGAGCTTTTTCTCGCACGAAAAATCGAACGACGGCTTCACGCTGGCTCACTCGGATTCAGGCATTCGTGATTTCTGGATCGAACACGGCATCGCCTCGCGCGAAATCGGCGCTGCGATGGGAGCGGCTCTCGGCAGCCCTTGCGTTACCAATTTTTGGGTGCCCGATGGCTACAAGGACACGCCAGCCGACCGGACGGCACCTCGACAACGTCTGGCCGCTTCGCTGGACAAAATTTTTGAAAATCCGATCGACGGCAAACACAATTTGGACGCGGTCGAATGCAAACTATTTGGTATCGGTTCGGAGAGCTACGTCGTAGGCTCGCACGAATTTTACTTGGGCTACGCCATGTCGCGAAAAAAGCTGCTGTGCTTGGACGCGGGTCACTTTCACCCCACCGAAGTTATCTCGGACAAAATCTCAAGCGTGATGATGTACATGGATGAAATCCTGTTGCACGTCAGTCGCGGTGTTCGTTGGGATAGCGATCATGTGGTGACTTACTCGGACGAGCTTCAAGCGATTGCTCAAGAGATTGTTCGCGGTCAGTACCTCGATCGCGTGCATATTGGTTTGGACTTCTTTGACGCGAGCATCAACCGAGTTGCCGCGTGGGTGATCGGAACTCGCAACATGGTCAAGGCGTTGCTCAGTGCCATGCTCGAACCGACTGAAATGCTGAAGGAATTCGAATCCACCGGCGACAACACTAGCCGTTTGGCGTTGATGGAAGAACTGAAAACGTTGCCATTGGGTGCCGTCTGGGATTACTACTGCCTCAAGTCAGGCGTGCCCGTGGGCATGAATTGGCTCAGCGAAGTAAAACAATATGAAGGCGACGTGCTGCTAGGTCGCAGTGGCATCGCCGAAGGCGTTTAAGAAA
>CAZROJ010000046.1:0-19916 GCA_964601665.1 uncultured Pirellulaceae bacterium | reverse complement strand
GCGTTTAATTCAAGCGACGTCCAGATTCAAATGGCGTCCACAATCAAACTCAATAAATTGTAACGGTGCGTTGCTTGCTGTTTGGCAACGCGAACCGCGATGATAGAACACCGATAGAAAGTTTTCATGGCTGAGAAAAAATCGAGCGCGGGTGGTGAGTTTGAACGCGAACCAGTTCCCGACGAAGCGCTGTTAGGGCAGGGCAAGTTCTGGGGGATGTACGCGGGCGAGCATGCTGCGGGCACCGAGTTCATGATCGGGCCGCTTTTTTTGGCCGCCGGTGCGAGCCTGCAAGATTTGATTCTTGGTTTGCTGCTGGGCAATATTTTGGCCGTGCTGACTTGGCGATTTTTGGTAACGCCGATCGCGGTCGTCAAACGCATGACGCTCTATTATCAGCTGGAACGAATTGCCGGCGGCGGCTTGGTGAAGCTTTATAACTTCGTCAATGGAGTTTTATTTTGCTTCTTGGCCGGTGCGATGATTACGGTGTCGGCCAGTGCGGTCGGCATTCCGCTGGGAATTACTTTTGACGTGCCCAGCCAAATGTTCGGACTGAGCAACGGATCCTTCACGGCGCTGGTCGCGATCGTTGGAATCGTGATCGCAGTGGTGGCCGCGGGCGGATACAACCGAGTCGCCCGATTTGCCAACATTGCGGCTCCTTGGATGATCGCTGTCTTTGCGGCCTGCGGAATTGTTTCCTTGGCTCAAATGGAAGCGACGACGATTCCCAAACTGACCGAAGCGTCGTTTTGGACGGAGGCGGTCGCGTTCGTTCAAGACCACGATGG
This sequence comes from uncultured Pirellulaceae bacterium, assembly GCA_964601665.1. Taxonomy (GTDB): domain Bacteria; phylum Planctomycetota; class Planctomycetia; order Pirellulales; family Pirellulaceae; genus Mariniblastus. Next base: position 19,122 of record CAZROJ010000046.1, on the reverse strand, counting down.
CGAAAAAACTTTTGGCTTCTGGCAAATCGTCGTTTTCGCTTGGCTGTGCAACGGTGCGATGCACTTCGGCATGGCGGACCTTTCCATCTTTCGTTTTGCTAAAAGTAAAGCCGCTGGCTGGGCTCCGTCGATCGGAATGTTTTTAGGTCACTACATGGCTTGGATTTGTGCGGCGTTGATGTTGGCCGCGATGATCAAGTTGTCTCCTGAAGCGGTCGTGGCAGACGTTCCCATGGGCGGCAAAGACGTTGGTTTAGCGGGCACGGTTGTTGCCAACCCGGGCCAACTTGCTTTCCAATCCGTAGGCTGGGTTGGCATTATCTGCGTGATCATTGCTGGCTGGACAACCGCCAACCCGACGATCTATCGAGCGGGCTTGGCTTTCCAAGGAATGGTCCCCAAGAGTTCGCGAACGGTAATGACGCTCGTTGCTGGAGCGATCGCAACCGTGGCCGGAGCATTCCCCAACCTGTCCGCTCAGCTGCTGGGATTTGTCGGCATGTACGGCACCGTGCTGGGCCCAATGGGCGCGGTGATTTTCGTCGACTTCTGGCTGATGAAAAAGTTTGGTCTGCACGACGAACATGCTCACCGAACGGGCCAGTTTGTTAATGTCGCGGTTTTGGTGGCTTGGCTGTTACCCGTCGCGGTTGGCCTGTACCTGATTTTCACTCAAGATTTATTTGCCGCCTACGCGGTGATTCCGTGCTGGATCGCTTGTGCGGTGATCTACTTGGTGATGAGCAAACTCACTCAAGGGAAACCTGCCACCGCCCCTTAGAACTTGCTGTCGCTGGAATGACGTTTCAACTCGAGTCTGAAGGGAAATTCACAGATGAATTCGATTACAAAAATTGCTTCTTTGATTGCCTTGGTGGTCACGATTGCCCCGAGCTTGCTCTACTTTTACGGCGTCATTGAAATTGACGCCATGAAGTGGATCGCTTTGGGCGGCACCATCGCTTGGTTTATCACAACGCCAATGTGGATGGGACGCGAGCCCGAAGTGGACGATATGGAAGTGCAAATTTAGCCAACAAACAAAACCGACACGTGAATACTTTTCGCCCGTCAGTTTGCAATCCCGCAGTGGCATCGCGGAGTGAACTGTGCCGACTGCTTTGGTCGATCCATTTTTATCTTGAAATCGATATCGTCGAAAGTTCAACAAAGAAACTCATGCGACTCATTCAGATGCTCCAACAACGCCCATCATTCGCAACGTTGTTTTTGTCCTTGGCAGTAACCTTGGCTGCCGCTCCAACTTCAATGTCCGAAGCCGCCCAGCCGGAGTCGTTACTCTCATGCGTCGATTTGCGCTGCGAATACCGCGAAAACCCGTTGGGAATCGACGAAGCTAAACCGCGGCTGTCTTGGAAAGTGACTTCCCCAAGTCGCGGCCAAAGCCAATCGGCCTATCAAATTTTGGTGGCCACGACCCGCGAAAAACTCGAACAAGGCCAAGCCGACCTCTGGGATTCGGGCGTCGTCAAATCCAACCGAACGCTGCACATCGAATACGACGGCGCAGAACTACAGTCGAGCCAGACTTGTTTTTGGAAAGTCAAATCTTGGAACCAAGATCAAACTGAATCGGCGTGGAGCCCGGTCGCCAGTTGGACGATGGGCCTGTTGTCGGAATCCGATTGGGAAGCCGCTTACATTAGCATCGTCGACAATTCGCCAATCTTCAAAGATCGCACGAAACACTATCTGCCACCGGCACATCAGTACCGCAAACCTTTTTCGACGGACAAAAAAGTAAAACGAGCCACCGTTTACGCGACGGCCCTTGGTATTTACGAACTTGAGTTCAACGGTCAGCGAGTCGGCAACGCTTATTTCGCTCCCGGCTGGACCGACTACCGCCAACGTGCTTACTACAACACCTACGATGTGACCCAGCTGCTGCACGACGGCGATAACGTCATGGGCGCCAATGTGGCCGAAGGCTGGTACAGCGGTTACGTCGGGTTTGGTTTGCTGGTCGGGATCGGCACCGAAAAAATTGGTCGCTACACTTATGGCAAAACCCCTTCATTTATGGCTCAGCTTGAAATCGAATACCAAGACGGTTCGAAGGAACTGGTGGTGACCGATCCATCATGGAAGGTGACCGACGCGGGTCCGATCCGACAGGCGGACTTGTTGATGGGCGAATACTACGACGCGCGAGTCGAAATGCCCGGCTGGTCCTCGCCTGGCTTTGACGATAGCGATTGGCAGCAAGCCATTTTGGCTCGTGAATCGGGCCCCCAACTGGCCACATTTTACGAGGCTCAAGAAACTCCCGAAGGCAACGCACAGGTCATGGGCCGCGAAATTGATCTCGGTTTCAAGCGACCGCGTTTGGAATCTTTTCCCGGCCTACCCGTTGTGATCACCGAAGAAATCAAGCCGATCGAAATTACCAAACGAGACGCTGGAAACTACATCTTTAATCTGGGCCAAAACTTCGCGGGCAACATCCGCCTAAAACTTCGCGGCATCAAAGGGCAGTTGGTAACGATTCGATATGCCGAAATGTTGCATCCCGATGGCCGCATGATGACCGAGAATCTTCGCAAAGCCCGCGCGACGGATTACTACGTTTGCAAAGGTGGCGATGACGTCGAAATCTTCACGCCGCGATTTACGTTTCACGGTTTTCAATACGTCGAAGTTTCAAACTTTCCCGGCGAACCGACCGAGGACACCGTGACCGGGTTGGTCATGCATTCGGACACACCGATGGTCAGCAGTTTTGAATGCTCCGACCCGATGGTCAACCGATTGCACCAAAATGTTCTTTGGACCCAGCGAGCCAACTTCATCGATCTGCCAACGGATTGTCCGCAGCGCGACGAACGAATGGGCTGGACCGGCGACGCGCAAGCCTACATTGCGACGGCGGCTTACAACGCGGACATTGGAGCGTTTTTCACAAAGTGGAACCGCGAGCTGATGGAGTCGCAGCGGCCCAGCGGCGCTTTCCCGGGCTACGCGCCGTTTCCTTTTCAGCACGGCAAGGGATTTGGTTCGGCTTGGTCGGACGCGGGTGTGATTTGCCCGTGGACCATTTGGCAAGTCTACGACGATACGCGAATGATCGACCGCTGCTGGGAGCCGATGACCCAGTTCATGCAGTGGCGAGACGCAACGTCGATCGACGACTTGGGGATCGTTCATGGTAACGAATGGGGCGACTGGCTGGCCCAAGGAGAAAATACACCGCTGGATTATGTGGACAGTATTTATTACGCGATCACTACAAAAATGATGGCTGAGATGGCTGAAGCCACCGGCCGAACAGCGGAAGCAAAAAACTACCGTCAACAATTCCAGCGCACGAAAGTGGCGTTTTACAAAAAGTACGTCCGCCCCGACGGCGGCATCAATGTGCCCACGCAAACGGCCCACGCGTTGGCCTTGTTTGCGGACTTGATTCCACAAGACTTACGAGCTGGAACCGGTGAAAAGTTGGCCCAGATGATCGGCGAAAACGGCAATCGCATGGCGACCGGTTTTTTGGGGACTCGGCCCCTGCTGCCGGTTTTGTCCAGCGTTGACCAGCACGATTTGGCGACGTTTTTGTTGCAGAGTCGCGAGTTCCCATCGTGGGGCTACGAGATCGCTCAGGGGGCGACGTCGATCTGGGAACGCTGGGACAGCTTCACCAAAGAAGATGGCTTTGGTCGTCACAATGCCGCGATGAATTCATTCTCGCACTACGCGTTCGGAGCCGTGAACGAGTGGATGTTTCGGACCTTGGCAGGGATCGATTCGACCTCGCCTGGCTACCAAACGATCAACATTCGCCCCACGCCGCCGTCGCCGGGTAGTAACGCCGTCAACAAACCGATCAACTGGGTCAAAGCTTCGCACAACTCGATTCGCGGCAAAATTGCTGTCGACTGGAAACTGGCAGCAGACCAGTTCCATTTGAACGTCTCGATTCCAGCAAACTCAACAGCCCAAATCTATTTGCCAACCAACGACACGACCAGCATTCAAGAGTCGGGCAAAACGATCGGCTCGCATCCGCACGTCAAATTCTTGCGGCAGGAAGACGGCAACGCGTTGCTGAGCGTCGCGTCGGGGGATTATGAATTTGTTTGCAAAAGCAATTTGAAATCGGCGGCAACGGGATTGAAAAATTCACCCGCCAAAGACAAATCGATCAACCCGCAAGAGGTCGATCTTAAAAATGCAAAACAAATCGCGTCTTGGGATTTCACCCAAGCAGCCGATCGAGCAAAATGGAAAACGCGAAACTGCAAGTTCGAAATTCGCGATGGAAAAACGTTTGTCGTGGCAACCGGAAACGACTCGCAGGCCCAGACTGCCTTGCAAGCGCCCGTGACCGGGCCGATCGCGATTCGGCTAAAAGCGATGCCGACTAAAGGCGCGACCAGCCAATTCTTTTTAGCTGCAGAAGGTAAACCCTTCAACGCCCGGAACCAAATCAAACGACAGCTGAAACCATCTGAAACCGCGAACGATTATTTATTCCAGATCAACGCACCAAATAATTTTGCCAAACTCCGTTTTGATCCTTTCCAATTGTACGACCCGTACGCCAACAAAGCGGAAATGGTAATCGAATCGATTTCGATTTTTGCCTTGCCAGCGACGGAAGATTCGCAAGGCCAAGGTGACGATCAGCAAAAGCAAACAGCACCGGCCAATTCTGGCGTGGACACAACTGGGGCCGCAAGAAAAAAGTTTCCGAACATTTTGTTCTTTTTAGCCGAAGACCAAGGAGCCCATCTGAGCCATCTAGGAACTCCCGGCCTGCAAACCCCCAACATTGACGCGTTGGCTCGATCGGGCGTCTACTTTAGCAACGCCTTCGTCGCGTATCCGGTTTGCTCGGCTTCGAAAGCCTCGATCTACACCGGGTTGCACTGCCACACCAATGGCATCTTGAATAACACGCACAACTTCCACAAACCGGCCAGCCAAGTCACGGCGGGCGAACGAGGCATGCAGCTGGCCAAAACCAACAAAGTTCGCGATCGCTACTTGACGTTGGTCGAAATTTTGCAGGCCAATGGGTACCGCCAAGGCGTGACCCACAAACTGCACGTACTGCCCAATGAAAAATTTCCCTACGACCAATTCATGCAGGGCGGGCAAGGTGAAATTCAACAGTTTTTTAAACAAGCCGGCAACGACAATCGACCTTGGTTTTTGCTGGTCAACATGCCGTACTCGCACCGGCCATACCCCAACAGCGACAAAGTCAAAATCCGTGTCGACCCGGCATCGGTCCAACTTCCCTCTTATCTGCCAGACACGCCTGAGATTCGCAAAGACTGGGCCGAGTATTTAGCTGGCATTGAAAAAGTTGACGATGTCGTCGGCCAAACCATGAAAACGCTCGACCAAACTGGAAACGCTGACGACACGATCGTCGTCTACATGAGCGACCACGGGCCAACGTTCCAGCACGGCAAAATGACGATGTACGACCTTGGCCTCCGCACGCCTTTGATCGTCAGCGGCCCGGGAATCAAACCTGGCTCGACCGATGCCTTGGCCAGCGGTGTGGATATTTTGCCGACGCTGCTGGATCTGATGACGGACAAATCAGGAGCCAAGCCTGCGATGCCCCAGCGGTCTGCAACTGGATCAGCCGCAGGCCAAACCGGCAAACTGCCGTACCCGATTCACGGTCAATCTTTGGCCGATATTGTTCGCGGTAAAGAAAACGCGTCCCAACGAGAATTTGTTTTTGCGGAAATTTCCAACCGCGGTCCGCTGCCCAACAAAGGCATTCAAGAACGATCGGTTTTCGATGGTCAGTGGAAATTGATTTACCGCGAAAACGTCGGACGTCGCTGGCGTCAAGTCAACGCGGATTCGCGAATGTTTAAAACTTGGGGCAATCGAACGTATGCGGAAACGATCCGCATGAAGGATCAAAACCCGGAAGCCTATCGAGTTTTACAAGAAATGGATCCGCAAAAGCTGGGCGGACAAGTGCCAAAGTTGGAGCTTTACAATCTGGCCCAAGACCCGGACGAGATGAACAACTTGGTCGGAAAACCAGACTACGCCCAACACGTCACTCGACTTCGAAACGCGTTGAAGCGATGGAAACAAAAAACAAACGACGCGTCGATTCGCCTTGCCAATTAGTGGCACTTATTGCCGCCAACATTGAAACATCAAAAACAACCAACCATGATCCCAAAACACGCTACCTTTCGACTCCTTGCCGTCATTGGCGCGGCGCTGTGCTACCTTTCGAATCAAACGACGGTCACCGCTGAGGACAACAAGCCGAATGTTGTTTTCATTTTGGCCGATGACTTGGGTTGGAGCGACACGACTTTATTTGAGACAACCAAATTTTATGAGACCCCCAACATCGAACGGTTGGCCGAGCGTGGTATGACGTTCACGCGCGCCTATTCGGCCAGCCCGCTTTGTTCGCCAACGCGTTCGGCGATTTTGACGGGTTTAAATCCGGCACGCACCGGAATCACGGCTCCCAACTGCCACCTGCCGGCCGTTAAACTCAAAGCCACACCGGGCCTTCGAGCGGCGCCTCATCGCAAGGCCGTTCCGATCAATCCGGTGACTCGCTTGGATCCGAAGTATTACACGCTGGGCGAAGCACTCAAGGATGCGGGCTACGCGACAGGGCACTTTGGCAAGTGGCATCTCGGAGCCGAACCGTTCTCACCATTGCAAAACGGATTCGATGTTGATCTTCCTCATACTCCCGGCCCCGGCCCTTCGGGCGGTTTCGTGGCGCCTTGGGCTTATCCAGATTTTGATCCGGACACACCTAACGAACACATCGAAGACCGCATGGCCAAAGAGGCGGTCAGCTTCATGGAGGCCAATCGCGACAAACCTTTCTTTTTGAATTATTGGATGTTCAGCGTTCACGCGCCTTTCGACGCCAAGCCAGATTTGATCAAAAAATACTCGGGCAAAGTTGACCCCAATGATCCGCAACGCAGCCCCACTTACGCGGCCATGATTGAGAGCATGGACGATGCCGTGGGTACGCTCCTGGATACTCTGGATCGGCTGGGCATCGCCGACAACACGATCATTGTTTTTGCCAGCGACAACGGTGGCAACATGTACAACTGGGTCGACGACACGTTCCCGACCAGCAACGCCCCGCTTCGCGGCGGCAAAGCGACAATGTACGAAGGCGGCGTTCGCGGCCCCTGCTCAATCGTTTGGCCTGGAAATATCAAACCGAACACGCGCAGCGACGAAGTCATTCAAAGCTGTGATTTTTATCCAACGCTACTGGAAATGCTGGAACTCGATGCCAAACCCGATCAATCGTTCGATGGGATCAGCATCATGCCGGCGCTAGCGGGCAACCAATTGGACCGCGAAGCCATCTTCACCTATTTCCCGCACAGCCCCAACATCCCCGCTTGGCTGCCGCCCGCGGTGAGTATCCACCGCGGCGATTGGAAACTGATTCGTTTGTTCCATGCGGGAGAATCAAAACAGCATCGTTGGAAGCTTTTCGATTTGAAAAATGACATCGGCGAAACCAAGAACTTGGCCGCCGACCAACCTGAGCTCGTCAAAGAGCTAGATGGTTTGATTGAGCAGTTTTTGGTCGACACCCGAGCGGTCCGGCCGACGCCCAACCCGGCCTTCGATCCCGACAAATACGATTTGGCGATGGAAGGTAAAGCAGAGCCCAAAGGCAAAAAAAAGCCCAAGGCCAGGAGGCCGCAAAAACCCGTGGCCGGCTGGAGCGGCGGTGGCACTCAACGGCTTTCAGTGGACGATGGGCAATTGGTCGTCCAAAGCACCGGCGGCGACCCCTACATCGCTTTCAATTTGGCCGAGCCGCTTCCGGCTGGTAAATTGCAGCTAGTTCTAACAATGGCCTCGGAATCCGAAGGCGACGGACAGGTGTTTTGGGCCGCCTCGAAGGATCGCCCCAAATTTGCTCCCAACCGCAGAGTGGATTTCTTGGTCGACCACGATGGCAAACCCAACACTTACAAAATCCCCTTCGAACCCAAAAACCCTTTGGCTGCGATTCGCATTGACGTTTCGCGTGGACCCGGTACCTGCCGAATCTCCGCGGCTTCCTTGCAAAACGGACAAGGCGACACGTTAAAACGCTGGAGCTTCGAAAGCAGCTCGGCAAAAAAGGCAACTGCAAAGTAACGCCGACCACCAAAAAACAATAAAAACCGAGAATTAGCCGTCGCAAATGGACATTCCAATTGCCAAGGCAAGTGATCGGACCTTTGATATCTTTACCTGAGAAAACTGTTCAAAAACAGAGAGACAAACCATGTCAACGACACAGAAAACACTGACTCACGTAGACCGCCACTGGGACGATTCCGTCGCCGAAAAACTTTCGCCCGCTGATCGATTGCGTTACCGATCCAACTGCTTGGGTGCGGACCAACGAATCACCAACACTGGCGGCGGCAACACATCGTCCAAGATCGAAGAGATTGATCCTCTGACCGGCCAGCCAACCGAAGTCCTCTGGGTCAAGGGCTCCGGCGGTGACTTGCGAACGGCCAAGCTAGAAAACTTTTCGTCGCTGTACATGGACAAGCTACTCGGCCTGATCCCTGCCTACGAATCCGCTCCCAACAACGGCCCGAAGACGCCGGCCGAAGACAACATGGTCGGGCAGTTCCCACACTGCACTTTTAATTTGAATCCTCGCGCCAGTTCCATCGACACGCCGCTGCACGGATTCTTGCCGGCCAAACACGTGGACCACATGCACCCTAACAGCGTGATCGCGATCGCTGCTTGTGACAAAAGCAAAGAACTGACGGCTGAGATTTTCGGCGACGATATCGGCTGGGTTCCATGGCTGCGTCCCGGTTTCGAACTCGGCTTGCTGATGAAAAAAGAGGTCGAAGCGAATCCGGCCTACAAAGGTTTGGTCATGGGCCAGCACGGTTTGATCAACTGGGCCGACGACGATCGCGAGTGCTACGAACTGACGCTGGAACTGATCGACAAAGCGGCTGCCTACATCGAATCCAAAGACAAAGGCGACCAAACTTTTGGCGGTCAAAAGCATTCGTCATTGGAGACTGAAAAGCAGAATACGATTTTGTTCGATTTGCTGCCATGGCTTCGCGGTCAGGTTTCGCAGCAGAACAAATTTGTCGGCACCGTCGAAAATCGTGATTCAATCATGCGTTTCGTCAACTCAAACGACGCCCAGCGACTGGCCGAACTGGGCACCAGCTGCCCTGACCACTTCTTGCGAACCAAGATCAAACCGCTGTACGTCGACTGGGACCCGGTCAAATCGGCTACCGAAGAAGATCCCAACGGGCTGGAAGCATTAAAGAGCCTCTTGTTGTCGGGCCTTGAGCAATACCGCAAAGATTACGCGGCCTATTACGAAGCTTGCAAGCACGACAATTCACCGGCCATGCGTGACCCGAACCCAACCGTCATTTTGGTTCCCGGCATCGGCATGATCGCTTGGGGCAAAGACAAAAGTGAATCACGCGTAACCGCAGAATTTTACACCTGTGCGGTTGAAGTCATGCGTGGCGCCGAAGCCATGGGCAATTACATCTCGCTGCCCAAACAAGAAGCTTTCGACATCGAGTACTGGTTGCTTGAAGAAGCCAAACTAAAACGCAAGCCTCCGGAAAAGGAAATGTCTCGCGACATCGTGCTGATCATCGGTGCCGGCAACGGAATCGGCAAAGAAACCGCTCACCGCATCGCCAAAGAAGGCGCCCACGTTGTCTGTGCTGACCTTTCAGCAGATGCCGCTCAAGCAACCGCTGACGAATTGACTGGCATTTACGGGCAAGGAATCGGCGTGGCTGGTTCTGGCATTTCCGGATGTGGTCCAGCCGTTGGGGCAGGAGTCGACATCACCAATCGTGATTCGATCAAGGATCTGATTGGCCAAGCGTTGCTTGCTTACGGCGGTATCGACCGAGTCATCGTGACTGCGGGCGTATTCGTTGCTCCCGAACGCGACGGTTCGCTGAGCGATGACAAATGGAAATTCACTTTCGATGTCAACGTTCGCGGTAGCTACAACGTGGTCGACGAATTGCGTAACGTCCTAAAAAGCCAGGGGTTGCCTGCGTCAGTTGTTTTGACGACCAGCGTCAACGGCGTGGTTGGCAAAAAAGGATCAGTCGCCTACGACACGTCCAAAGCCGCGGCCAATCACTTGGTCCGCGAGTTGGCAATCGAGATGGCTCCGCTGGTCCGAGTCAACGCCGTCGCTCCGGCTACGGTTGTTGCCGGCAGCACGATGTTCCCACGAGATCGAGTGATTGCTTCGTTGACGAAATACGAAATCGAATTTGCGGAATCGGATTCGGACGACGAACTTCGCAACAAGCTGGCCAATTTTTACGCTCAGCGAACCTTGACACGACAGCCGATTACGCCTGCTGACCAAGCGGAAGCCATCTACTTTTTGGCATCCAACCGGTCCAGCAAGACAACCGGCCAGATCATCAATGTCGACGGCGGCCTACACGAAGCGTTCTTGCGGTAAGCTGTTTGGCTTTGCTGCAGTCGCTGCGGCGGCGGTCGGCAGCAAAGAATCTGCCAATCAAAGCTTAAGATGATCGAGAATCAGCCAAACGTTTAGGCAGGTGTTTAGCCAAACGTTTAGGCAGGTGTTTAAACAGTTTCTTAGAGCTTATCCCACAACCAATGAGCCGACGGCGCTAACCGCGGGCATTTTGAGTTTTGGGATAAGCGTTTAATCGCCTTTCGTTCAATCGCCTTTCGCTTAAGGACGAGGGCGGAGCACGTGCGAGCGTTCTTCACCTCAATCCGAGCTCGGACAATCGTTTGGCGACGACACCGAATGACCCGCCAGTGACGTAGTTACCCTGAGGGTCAATCAGGACAAAGTGTTGTGAATTCCAACAGTTCTGTTTTTCCACGAAGATCATCGTCAAACCAAATTTACCCGATGCCTACGGCGAAGAAAATTTGCCGCGAATCTTCACGAACGAACACGAATTCTCCGCAAGGAGGCCTCTAATAAAACCGTTCGCGGGTTTGGCCCGAAGAACCCAATGCCGTTCAACTTTCCAAGTTGTTAACGTGAACCGCGGAAGCGTTTTACTTGAAAAAACATCGATCACGATCGAGTGCTTGCTGCCACTTCACGCTTACGATTCGGAGAATCGAGCGACAATGGCCGTGAACGGCTACCTTCCAATGGCGGCCAAGTTTTTTCGGGTGTTTCGTGTCTTTCGTGGTTGCTTACTCATTCAAGAAGAAAATCCCAAGGATTGTTGAGTCGTTTTCACCACAGAGAGCACAAAGTTACACAGAGCACCGCTCGCATCGATCTCTGTGAACCCCTGTGCTCTCTGTGGTTGAAAGCCCGGGGTTAGCAATTAACTTGCCATCCTCTTTTTTCGCGTGCTTCATGTCTTTCGCGGTTGCTTGTTGATCCAACTTTTCGCACTCGCGTGAACTCGTTCGCCTGCGGCAAACTCGGTTGTCGGCGGCGGAGCCACCGACGCACTTCAAGCCGGCCAAGCTTGGCTCGACAATCAAGGCAACCCTCAGACGATCGGCAGTTAAAGTTCTAACGCTGATGTTTCCAACGATTGCGAATTATGGGCTAAGTTGCCGGAAGTTCCTCAATCGCCTTTCGCGTTTTTCGCCTAACTGCGGCTCCATTGATTTCTAGAAAAATTCAACGACACGGCGATCGCCAAGGTGGTCTACTCGACCGTGACACTCTTGGCGAGGTTTCTTGGCTTGTCGACGTCGCAGCCACGTAAGACGGCGATGTGGTAAGACAGTAGTTGCAGCGGGATCGCAGAGACGATTGGCTGGAGATACTCAACCGTTGACGGAATGTAAATCACGTCGTCAGCGACTTCTTTGATACGCTCGTCACCCTCACAGGCGATCGCGATCACGGGGCCTCCGCGAGCCTTGATCTCTTCCAAGTTGCTCATCACTTTTTCGTAGATAAACCCACGTGGCATCACAAAAACGCTGGGCGTCTTTTCGTCAACCAGCGCGATGGGACCGTGCTTCATTTCCGCTGCCGGATAACCTTCGGCATGAACGTAACTGATTTCCTTCAGCTTCAAGGCGCCTTCGAGCGCGGTTGGGAAATTGTAATGACGGCCTAGATACAAGAAGTTATTGCAGTGTTGGTACTTGGCCGCAATCTTGGCGATGTTGTCGTTTTCGGTCAAAGCCTGTTCGACCTTTTCAGGAACTTCGCGAATCGCATTGATCATCTTGCGACCCTTGTTGTAACTCATATGTCGCAAGCGAGCGATATAAAGCGACAACATGGTGAGGGCCAAGCACTGCGAGGTATAGGCCTTGGTTGAAGCGACACCAATTTCAGGACCGGCGTGCAAGTAGATTCCGCCGTCGGCTTCTTGAGCGATACTGCTGCCGACGACGTTACAAATCGCCATCGTCATGTGGCCTTTTCGTTTCATCTCTCGTAGTGCCGCCAAAGTATCGGCGGTTTCACCCGATTGAGTGATCGCGAACAACAACGAATTGTTATCCATCGGCGGGTTTCGGTACCGCAGTTCGCTGGCGTATTCGACTTCGACAGGAATTTGAGCGATGTCTTCCAGCAGATACTCACCCACTAAGCCCGAGTGCCAACTGGTGCCGCAAGCGGTGAACACAATTCGGTTGACTTGCAATAAGTCGGCTGGTGAAAGATTCAAGCCGCCAAAGACCGCTGTGGCATTGTCTTCGTCCAATCGGCCTCGCATCGTGTTTCGCAAGGCTTCGGGTTGTTCGAAAATTTCTTTCAGCATGTAATGGTCGTAGTCGCCCATTTCAACTTGATTGGACTCGACATCCAAAACGCGGACATCGTGCGAAACCACGCCCGAATCTCGATGAGCCACTTCCAGCGAATCCGCTTTGAGAACCGCAACTTGGTGGTCTGCCAGATAAACAATTTTGTCCGTGAAACCAATCAGCGGCTGAGCATCACTGGCCAAAAAATGTTCGCCATCGCCAACGCCAATGACCAGCGGGCTGCCCAAACGAGCGGCAAAGATCGCGTCGGGCCATTGCTTGAAAATAATCGCCAGCCCAAAAGTTCCTCGCAGTTGACTGATGGCTTCTTTGATCGCGTCGACTCCCGTCGCATGCGTGGCGGGTGCGCCATTGGAAATCGCCAAACGTTTTTGGACGGCTTCTGCGATCAAGTGAGCGACAACTTCGGTGTCGGTTTCGGAATGAAACTCGAAGCCTCTGGCTTTCAAGGCCGAACGCAATTCGGCAAAGTTTTCGATGACGCCGTTGTGAGCGATCGCCAAAACTTCTTCGCCGCCAAAATGCGGATGAGCGTTGTCGATGGTGGCGGCCCCGTGGGTGGCCCAGCGAGTGTGGCCGATGCCGACGCCTGCCGACGAAGGATCCGCGGCGACTTCTTGTGCCAACGCAGCGATTCTACCGACGGATTTGGTAACGCTGAGTTTGCTGTCCTCGGTAATCGTTGCCGTGCCAGCACTGTCGTAACCACGATACTCCAGTCGTCGTAGCCCTTCAATCAAAAAATCCTGGGCGGTTCGTGGTCCGATGTATCCGACAATTCCACACATTTTTATTCTTTCAAAGTAGAGACAGCAGCTTTGGGGCGGTCGATGGAAAAGCTTCTACCAATCAAAGTTTAAATTGATTGAGAATCCACGATTAGCAGCGATTCTCAACCGCCCTTCGATTCATCGACCTGAATCAGGACATTGGTTTACAAAACTGTATCGAATGGTTCGAAGTCTGCATGCACAGAATTTTCCATTTCCAGATTAGCCGGCTTTTCCCCGAACCTAAAACGGCGTGGCCTGTTAGCCCCGACTTAGATATTCGGTTTCCCAGCTTCAGTTTAGTAAAAGTAATCCAATTGTGCCAATTGAACAGGCCGCCGTCGAAATTGACTGCCACCAATTCATGATTGCAGCAATAGTGATACACTCTGCATGAATTAGCACGATTATAGCTCCCAAATACTATTCGATGCCGCCGCGGCCGGAAACAATTGCTGGCGGAGCCCATAAAGGCCCAGCCCTCGCCATCGTCCTAAAACGAATTATCGACCAACCTTCAGCCTTCAAAAAATATGCCCTACCAATATCCTCGCGCCGAAATCATTGCCATCGGCGACGAATTGATTGGCGGCGTTCGCGTTGACACCAACTCACAATGGATTTCTCAACAGCTGGACCAGTTAGGAATTCAAACGGCTTTTCATTCGACCGTTGGCGACGACATCGAAGACATGCTACAGGTTTTTCAGACGGCCATCGGTCGAGCCGACATGATCGTGACCACGGGCGGCTTGGGCCCGACCGCAGATGATCTGACTCGCAAAGCGATCGCTCAAACCGCCGGCGTCGAACTCGTTTTAGACAACGCCGTTTTGGAACATGTCCAGCAGATGTATCACCGACGTGGCCGCGTGATGCCACCCAACAACGAAATCCAAGCTTGGTTCCCGGAAGGATCGGTCATCATCGACAATCCGGAGGGAACCGCGCCCGGCATTGAATTTTGCGGCCAATCAACCCATCAAACAACCGCCAAAGCCTATCGAATCTTTTCTCTTCCGGGCGTACCCGCCGAGCTCAAACAGATGTGGCGGGCCACGGTCGAATCAAGAATCCGAAACCACTACAACATCGACGCCGTCACGATCCACCACACGCTGCACTGCTTCGGCACCGGCGAAAGTGCGATTGAGATGCAATTGCCCGATCTGATGGAACGAGGTCGCGATCCATTGATCGGAATCACAGCCAGCGCCGCGACTATATCACTGCGAATTGCGACTCGAGGTGCCGACGAAGCGGATTGTCAAAGGAAAATTGCACCGACGGTTTCTCTGATCCGCGAACGACTTGGCAAACTGGTCTACGGAGAAAATGGCCAACAACTCGAAGACGTGGTGGCCCGTCAATTGACAGCAAACCAACAAAAGGTTGCGGTTTTTGACTGGGGACTGCAAGGCGAAGTCGCTCGACGACTGGCTCTGGCAGCCGGTGACTCGGGCAGATGCTTAACAGCAAGCCGGGCTTACAGTGACGATGTCCAACCGCAAGCATTCCAAGTGGACCAAAAAATCGACTTGATTATCGCTGACGACCAATGGCACGAAAATGCGACCTCAGTGCTTGTTGTCGGGCCGATCGACCGAGACGAGGACACGGTCAAAGCCGGCGATTCTCATTACGACGTCGGTTTTGCATGGCAAACACCTGCTGGTTGGGAACGCGAGACGTTTCAGTTTCGCTTCAGCGGTCACTCGGCTTGGCGAGATATCCGAGCGGTCAAAGATGTTTTAAATGCGATTCGATTGCTACAATAAATGACCACCCGCGTGCTATGACATGCGGCTTTCATTCTTTTGTAGTCGAGTGACACGCCATGCTTCCTTTTCGATTGATCGTCATTTTCGCTGGATTTATTGCGATCGGGTCGATGCAAGTTGACTTTAACCAGCCGTCGACAACTCATCAAAATCTAACCCTCGCGTCGGCATCGCCCCAACTGGGTCAGGACTTGCTCAATTCGCCGCTGTCCCTTGACGACCAAACAAAAATTCAATCGATTTCGGCCAGCGAATGGCTTGGCCCACTTGCTCCGGTCGCGATCTCGCCGTTTTTTGGAATCACATGCTTGGCCGGCCTATCCCAGTTTGGCAGCGACTACCTGCCACTGAATAACTTTATCAGCAACAACGCGGTGCTAAAAAACCAGTACGTGCTGTGGGTATTCATGGGCCTGACCTTGCTTACCTCGTTACCACGACTAACCAAAGTCAGCAAGCCTTTCGCTCAGGCCATGGACATGTTGGAAACCTATGGCGGTATCATCACGATCATCATACTGCGATTTGCGTCGGCGGTTCCCGTCGAACCCGATGCTGAAGTCGCCATGGCGGCGACCTACATGCAAATGGGATGGATGACTTTCCCAACCGATGTCATGTTCAGTATCGCGGCGATCATTAACATCATCGTGATCAACAGCGTCAAGTTTTTCTTTGAAGTGTTGGTTTGGTTGGTGCCGTTTCCGTTTGTCGATGCCCTGTTGGAAATTGCGAACAAGTCAATTTGTGCGGGCTTGATGGCGATCTATGCTTACAGTCCGATGCTGGCAACGATCTTAAATTTGGTTCTGTTCGCAGCCTGCTTGTACGTGTTTAATTGGGCCAGAAGACGAGTCACCTATTGGCGAACGATGTTGACCGATTTATTGATCGTCACCGTTTGGCCCAGCTATGGAAAATGGAAAAGCAAATCGCTGATTGGTTTCGTAAGCGATGGAGTGGATTCAATCCCAGCCAAATCGAAAGTTGCTTTGGAGCGAACGGACCTGGGGTGGCGTTTGACGGAGCAAAGGATGTTCTTTCCCGGTCGCGTAGTCGATCTGCCTAAAGAAACATTTTCGTTTGAGCTATGCCGAGGCTTGGTCACCAACCGAATTCGCAATACGGCCATTGATGAAGAACCAATTGAAATTGTTGTTTCATGCCGTCACAAAAAACAGCTTGACCAAATCGCGGCCCAGTTTTCTTTTTCGCAAGCCGATTGCCCAGTGCCTCAATCAGCAGCGATGGAACTTTGAGCTAAGAACTCACCCCGACCTTTTTCGAGCGACGCACTTTTTTGCTTGGTCGCCAACGACTGGGATGCAAAGAATTGGGACGCAAAAAATTGGTATACGAAAAATTGGGACACGAAAAAAGCCGAGCGGAAATTAAACCGCTCGGCCATCAATTTTCAGTCTCAAGCAACAACTCGTTGCTGCTTCGAAGCTATTTTTTCGTAGATTCGTACGAGGGAACGGTTGGCTTTGCCTTAGGCATCAGCTTCTCCCGCTCTTCGGCTCGTTGAACGGCAGCCGTGACGACCTGTTGAGCGAACCGAAGGTGGTTCGGGTGGAAGTAGCGTTCAAAAGAGCCGTCCATCCGTTCAATTCGGTTTTTCACCAGTAGTTGTTGCCATGAAAGGTTATCCGCCACGTGCCAAGCCGCAGCTTGTGCGACAGGTTGAGCAACTTCATCGTTGGCCAACATCCGGCACATTTCAAAAACCCGTGGATCGTCGTTGAGCTTTTCAAGGGGCTGGATCACGTATTCGATAAACATTTTTGGATCCGGCTTGCCTTCTTCCAAGCAAACTGTCTTCACTTCCAAATGTCCTGTTTTACCAGCTGGGATGTTGAAGACTCCGCCGCCGCCGCCAAGGCCGCCACCGCCCAAGCCACCACCACCAAGGCCGCCGCCGCCAAGACCGCCACCGCCGCCCAGACCACCACCGAGTCCGCCACCAAGACCACCGCCGCCACCGCCGATGCCAAGACCTTGGCGAACCGCTGGGACTGCAGAGAAGGCCGCTGGCATTTGAATTGCCAATGGCTTGTCAGTTTTGTTTCGGACGATCAATTTCGAATCAGCAGCACTCTTGGTCCTGATCAAGACTTCAACTTCGCCGCTGGCCATTCCATCGAACATTTCGATCGGTTGGAAACCCGGCACCGGCGCTTGCGTTTTGTACAAACGACTCAGTCGTCGCTCCTCAGCCTTTTTCGCTTTTAGGGCAGCACGTTCCTCTTTGGTACGCGTCGGCTTTTTCACGTCGTCGTCTGCATTGACAGCCGTGACAAACAGGGAGCACATCAGTAGTGCGAAAGAAACTCTAAACCATTGACTCATATTTGTTCTCATCAGAAGAACTCCTTGAATATGTAAACCGGGGCCTTGCCCGCTCCGGTTTAATCCCGAGGGAAGCGCTTAACGTTGTTTTAAAATATGCGGATTACCTAAAGACTGCCTATTCCGCGATTCCACGGCATTGCTGCCAACCTTGCTAAGGATAGTCGGCGTTTTCCAATGATCCAACGGAAAACCGTGATTTTACCAAGCAAAACCGGCGAATCATTACCTTCGTCATGCTCGTTCCCTGCTTACATCGGCTCAAATGCCGCTGATATCAAAATTAACGCGAAAATGACGATTTTGCTGTCCGGGAGGACACTGGCGTTTGCAGGCCGCATCCCCAAGCGGTTCAGGCATGTCAGCCAGTCGCCAGCACCAGCGCATTTTTGGCGAGCATCTGCATCTCCAATAAAAAACCACCCGCCAACAACATCGTGAACAGCGTTCCCAGCACTAAAATAACCATTCCAATCGCCCATGATCGGCTGCCAAAAATCCACTGGATATAGCCGTCAAACCCAGGTCCCAAACAAAAGAAAAAGTTGGCGACCAAAGCCCCGAACACGATCAACAAAACGACCTTCAACGATGGGACACCGAACAAGCCGACACTTAAAATAATCGTCCACACGACGAGCACGGCGTTGTAAATCAAGCGATACCGTTCCCACTTTTTGGCCAGCAAAATAAAGTCAATCACGTTGTCGGCAGCAACGTGTTCAACCGGTTTTTGCGGAGCGTGAACGGGAGCGCTATACGGATTGTTCGTTTGCTGTGCCATCAACGACTCTTATGATTAACAAAAAACCAAATGACTAACGTTGCTTGCCAATATCCAAATCGTAATTGCCTTGGCCAACTTTCACTTCGACCTTGAGCGTTGAATCAACCTGCCTTTCATACACGACCGGCAACGGACGATGCTTGAGCCCCACCAGAAACGACTCCACCGCTAAAGGCGTTTTGGAATTTAACACTTCTTCGGGAATCGGCCCCTCGGCCAAAGTGACGATGTTAATTCCAACCGATGCGCCTTTTGTTTTACCGTCGTTGCGAGCCAACTCAAACTGGCCGTTGGCATCGGTGACTCCCGAAGCGATCGCTTTTTCATCGTCGGGCGTGGCGGCCGGGTGAAACCTGACCAAAACATTTTCAATTGGCTGCCCATTGATCATAAGTTTTCCCGACACAGGAACTTCTGTCGACGACCCCATGCAACCCAACGTCAGCGCCGTCATTACCATGACAATAGCAATAAACAATCGGCTCATTGGCTTCCTCCATTTTCAACGTCGATAAAAGCAACTGCTTAGGCGATCAGCAGTTGAATTCCTACCGCTGATGTTTGCAACGATTGCGAATCTTGGGCATCTTGCCCGGTAGTTTCTCAATCGCCTTTCGCCTTAGTCTTAGTCTTCGCCTTAGGCGTCTAATCGCTGCAAGCATTCACAGCATAA
>CAZROJ010000045.1:25375-26858 GCA_964601665.1 uncultured Pirellulaceae bacterium | reverse complement strand
ATTTTGATCGCATCTTGCGATTAGCCCTGCAGTAAGCCGCTGTGCCGCAGCAACGCCTCCGTCGTTGGCTTGCGGCCTCGGAAGGATTCGTAGACCTCCATCGGGTGTCGACTGCCGCCTTCTGCTAATACCGTGTCGCGGAACTTGCGACCGATTTCGGCAACCGCCGATTCGTCGTCCAAACCGGCTTCTTCAAACGCCGCAAACGCGTCCGCACTTAATACCTCGGCCCACTTGTAGCTGTAGTAACCTGCCGCGTAGCCGCCAGCGAAAATATGCGAGAACGCGCACAAAAACTTGTTGCCCGGATACGGCTGCATCGGCGAAGTCTTGGCCGCCAGCTGCTCGAAAACATCAAACGCCGTTTCGTCGCCGTGCGGATCGAAGCTTGAATGCAGCTGCACGTCGGTCATGCCAAACAGCAACTGTCGCAGCATCTGCGAAGCGGCCCGATAAGTCCTTGCCTTGCAGATTTTGTCAAACAAATCGTCCGGCAATACTTCGCCCGTTTCGTGGTGAATCGCCATGCCCAGCAACGTGGGCCGGTGATAACACCAGTTTTCCATGAACTGGCTGGGGAGTTCAACCGCATCCCATTCAACGCCCGAAATCCCGGCAACATCTCGCAAGTCGACGGTCGTCAACATGTGCTGCAGGCCGTGGCCAAATTCGTGGAACAACGTCTCGACCTCGCGAAAGGTCATCAACGAGGGCGTGTCGCCGGTCGGCGGAGTGCTATTGCAGATCAGATGAGCGATCGGCATGCGGTGTTCGGTTTCGGTGACGCTGCGACCGATACAATCGGCCATCCACGCGCCGCCGCGTTTGTTTTCGGGGCGTGAATACGGGTCCAAGTAAAACGCCGCAATGTGCTTGCCCGCTTCATCGGCGATTTCGAAAAATCGTACGTCTTTGTTCCAGACCGGCGCTTTGCCATCGGCAGCGGTCACCGTGATGCCGAACAAACGATTGCACAAACCAAACAGACCCTCCAAGACGCGTTCAAGCGAAAAGTAGGGCCGCAGTTGTTCGTCGGTAAACGCGTATCGTTCTTCGCGAAGTCGTTCGGCCCAAAACGAAACGTCCCAATGAGCCAAATCGCCGTCGTGGCCGTTGGCGTTGGCGTACTCAGTTAGCTCGGCCAGTTCCTTTTTGCCCGCTTCCAAACTGGCCACCAACAGCTTGTCGAACATCGCTTGGATTTCCGAGGTATCCTTGGCCATTTTGTTGGCCAAGCTGACTTCGGCGAAGTTCTCGTAGCCCAGCAATTTCGCTTTTTCTTGACGCAGCTTAAGCGTTTCGTCGATCAGCGGCCCGTTGTCCAGTTCACCGTCGGAGGCTCTCGTCACGTAAGCGCGGTATGCTTTTTCTCGCAAATCACGATTGCGACAGTGTTCCATAAACGGCCCGAAACTTGGCGCGTCCAGTTTTACTCGCCAAGGTCCATTTTCGGGATCGGCGGTCGCGGCTTTGTCTTCGGCTT
>CAZROJ010000045.1:0-25275 GCA_964601665.1 uncultured Pirellulaceae bacterium | reverse complement strand
TTTACTCGCCAAGGTCCATTTTCGGGATCGGCGGTCGCGGCTTTGTCTTCGGCTTGGTCTTGAGCAAACGCGTCGGCTGCCAGGCGGCGGAAGCTTTCGGGCAGGCCTGCGGCGTCGGCTTTGTCCGTAATATCCATGTGCCACGCTTTGGTTGCGTCCAAAACATGGTTCGAGAAATCGCTGCCCAGCTGCGACAAACGTTCGGCAATTTCGTTGAAGCGTTTTTGTTGATCGCCTTCCAGGCTGATTCCGGATTGCTCCGAACCCAAAATCGCTTTGGTGATGATGCGTTGCTGCCCGTTGGACATTTGCGACCACTGATCAGAATCTCGCAGACCGCAGTATCGCTCGTACAGCGGCTTGCTCTGCCCGGCCTTCAGGCTCATTTGTACGACCTGCGGAATCACCGCTTCATGGGCGTCTCGCAGTTCGTCGCTATTGGCCACGCCCAGTAAATGGCCGATCGGAGACCAGCCATATTCGAACATCAGGTCGATTTTTCCCAGCGGTTTGACCAAGCTGTCCCAATCCGTGGCTTTTTCGGCTTCGGCAAGCAGTGCTTCAAAATCTTTGGCCAGCTGATCGACGGCCGGTGCGACGTGTTCGGGTTTGATCTGGTCGAACGCGGGAATCCCGGTTCGTTTTAACAGCGGATTATTTTCTGAGTTCACGTTTGCCTCGGGAGCCATGATCGCCAATGTATTTGGGTTACGGAATGATTTACTTTGCTGCCGATTATAACCGATACCGAGCTCCCTAAGAACGCGTCATGGAAGGCGACTCTGTCGACAACTTTTGCCAAATCGCAAGTTGACCCCGTGAACCACCGAGACTAAAATCCGTCCTCCTGACAACAGCTTGGATACATTTGTAGGCTGTCAAAATGGTGGCTGTAGCTCAATTGGTTAGAGCGCTGGATTGTGATTCCAGAGGTTGGGGGTTCAATTCCCCTCAGTCACCCTTTCTTTTGGCTCGGCATGCCTGTCGGCACATCGCAGAGCAGCTCTAGCACAAGGCGGTTGGATGTCTTCGGTCAGCATACTCAATCACGTGCTGGGTCCGATCATGCGAGGCCCGTCCAGCTCTCACAGCGCGGCGGCATTACGCATTGGCCGAATCGCTTTGGATCTCATGGGCGGTCGCATCGAAACGGCCCAAGTCGATTACGACCCCAACGGTTCGCTGGTGACCACGCATGACTGCCAAGGTTCCGACCTAGGATTATTCGGCGGCCTGATGGGCTGGAACGCCGACGACCACCGCCTGCCCGATTACGCTGATCACATTGTGAGTCAAGGCATCACGGTCAACATCAATTACGTTGACTACGGCGCGACGCACCCCAACACGTATCGACTGCGGCTGGGTAACGAGTCGGAATCTCACACGCTGACGGCCATTTCGTTGGGCGGCGGCATGGTCGAGATCCAAAACGTTGACGGGGCAGACTTACTGCTGACCGGTGGCTCGCACGTTTTATTGGTGTTCCTGAAAGACCAAACCGGAGTGCCCGCAGTTGTTGCAAACAAACTGGGCAACGAAAACTTTTTGCTCCGCTCAGGCGATTGCCAGTTTGTCGAAGTCCAATCCCTTTCGCCTTTCGACGCTCAACTGCTGGAGGACTTGCAAGGGCTGGACGAGGTTTCAGCGGTCAAAGTTTTAAACCCCGTTCTTCCGGTGCTCGATCCGGCCAACGACGATTTGCCGTTTAGAACTTGCGATGAAATGCTGCAGTTCAACCAGTCGCATCAATTCACGCTACCGCAATTGGCGATCGAGTACGAATCGGCTCGCAGCGGCATGCCGGCCAGCGAGATTGTCGAACACGTTCGCGGGGTGCTGCACGTCATGCAAGAAGGCGTGCAAAAAGGAAGCTTGGGCACCGAATTCGCCGATCGAATTTTGCCCAGCCAAGTCGGCCGATTTCAACAAGCTCGCGATGATGGCAAACTGATCGGCGGGTCTGTTTTGCACGACGTCATTTTAGCCGTCACGGCGGTGCTGGAAATCAAAAGTTCGATGGGCACGATCGTTGCCGCGCCCACGGCGGGTTCCTGCGGAGTGCTCCCCGGAGCGTTGCTTGGCGTGGCGGCCAGCCTGAACCCGTCCGAAGACGCGCTAGTCGATGCGTTGCTTTCCTGTGGCATGATCGGTCAGTTTATTGCTCGCGGTGCGACCTTTGCTGCCGAAGAAGGCGGGTGCATGGCGGAATGTGGTTCGGCATCGTCCATGGTCGCGGCCGGTCTTGTGACGCTGAACGGGGGCAACATCAACCAAGCGATCGCGGCCGCCTCGATGGCATTGCAAAACTCGTTTGGCATGACGTGTGACACGGTTGCCAACCGTGTCGAAGCTCCTTGCTTGGGGAAAAACACGATGGCCGCTGCTAACGCCGTGACCAGCGCGGACATGGCGATCGCTGGCTACGAACATTTGATCCCCCTGGACGAAGTCATCGCCGCGATGGCGGAAGTCGGCAGCGCGTTGCCGCGAGAGATTTGCTGCACGGGCTTGGGAGGTTTGGCGATTACGCCGACGTCCAAACAGATCGAACAGCGATTGGTGCAAATCAACGCGGATCGAGTTTCAACCAGCGATTAGTTCATTAAATAGCCAACGCAAAAACGCCGGCCGTCAATCTTGTTTCATTGACGACCGGCGTCTGTTGATGCCATCGATACCATCTTTGGCTGGGCTTTAAACCGAAGCGACTTGCCCGTTCAACGTTGGCACCTGGGCACTGATTGGAACCATCGGATCCGCACCCAACGTCCCGACCAGTTCTTCCAAGTAACCGCTCGATTCGACTCGCTTGAATTGTTCGGCCGCATAGTCGTGGCTCGCTTTCAAATCCAAATCTTCGACGACTTGCCAGCGCGAAGGATCGTTTAAACACGCCTCCAGTTCATCGAGCTTGCGACGCCAGAGTTTGATGTCCGTCTGCTGTTTGTGCACCAATCGATCGCGGTACCAATCGCTCGCCAACAAATACTCTCGCGTGAACATGTGCCGCACTTCAGGGCTGTCGATGGCCAGTCCTTTCCAGTCACCGTTTGCCATGATGGACAACAACGCTTGCAGTGGCGGACAAGCCAGTTCGAGGCTTCCATCGTCAAAATATTGCTTGGCCACGCGTTGGTGAGCTTCGCAAATGTAGTTGACGCCGTCGGCAAACGAATCCATGTCTTGTAGCTCTGGCTGCAAGATATCTTCTGGGAAGACCTTGGATGGATTGTCAAACACTCGCGAAACGTAGTTCGTCAAAAATCGCTCGGTCACTCGGTAACCCAAACGACTGGCGAGCACCTTTTGGCCGTTGTGCTGGAAGTCTTCGATCTTTTGCAGCATTCGATTGGCAATCAAGCGGTTGGGATCACGCTCGTCAGGCCCCATCCGACACCAAACTTCGGGGATCAACAAACTAATATCATGCCCAATTTGATAGTTGGGTCCGACGTGCCCGGCTGGCGTACTAAAGCCGCCCAGTCCAGTCAAAATCATAGAAACCAAAGCCGCATTCAAATCGGCTGTCGTCACCAGCATATTAAACGGCCCCTTGGTCAACGCACCTTCGCTACCGGCCCCGGTCGTGCTTGGGCTCTTACCGGTCAACGAACAAATGTAGTCCATCATCAATTCGGGCAATTCCTGATAGTGCAGCGGACTGTAGACCGCCAGCGAACGAATGCCTTGTTCTTTAACCGGCGGGTTATTCCGGCGACCACTCAAAATCGCACCAACGGGCACGTGCACGGGTTTGTCCATCGGCAAGGCTCGGAACAGTCGCATTCCAACCTGAGCCATATAAGTATCGCGAGCCCGAATCATATCGGGGCGATCCTGCAGGTAGCGAGGATTCTTTGTGGGCACACCATCGACCAATCGCGGCGCATCGCTACTGCAGACGTATCCGCCTTGTTCTGCGGCGCTGCGAATCAAATCCTGCATAGGCTGAGTAAATTGATCGAAGTCGACAACGTTTTCGGCCATCGTCCGAGCTTGTTCGGATGTGAGTGGTTCGAAGTTACTAATAAAGCTCCCCGGCCGCGACAAATCGTGCTCGGTCTGGTTGTCCAACCCACGATGAATGGCGTCGTCGGGACGTTGAAACAAACGGTATTCGCAGTTGGCCACAAATTTGTAGCTGTCGGCCTTGGTGACCGCCGGGCCCGTTTCTTCGATATTGCGATCGGCAATCACCGTGCTGGCACTGATATCGTCTTCCATCTGAACTTTGGCAGCCGCGATAAAGTCTTGGCGTAATTTAAACGTTCGCCAGCTTGATCCGGAGAGCCCGATTCGCAGGTAGGTTCCGACCAGCGATCGCTTGCCGACCTTCAACTGGTGGCCGGGTGAACCGTTAACGATATCGACGCCAAAGTGATCGCGCCAAGCGCTTTCCATGCCCGGCTTGGTGAATCGCTTGATGATGAAGGCCAGCCCAAAAATGTGGTCGGGAATTTTTGCCAACCAGTCGTTGTATTCATCCGAAAAATCATCACTGTGAGCCAACAGCTTGATGCAGCTACCCACCGACCGTTCCGGGTCCAAAAACTTTCGACTGCCATCGGATCCGTAGACCGGCGTGTCGTCATAGTCCGAACGCCAGCGATGCACGTAATCCTTTTCAAAAATTTCATCCAAGATCTTAAAATCTGCTTCGCGATCGACGACAAAGATCGGCCCGTACAGCATGTAATCGCGCAGGCTCTTGCTGATTTCTGATTTCCCGCCACCGCTGACCGTGCAGGGCTTGTGGCAAAAGATACCTTCGCCGACCGTCCCGACCAAACGCCACGATGGCGCGGCCGGGTGCTTTTCCAATCGAATCTGATAACCGCTGGGCGCGACATAAACATTGTCCGGCGACAACGGAATTTGCTGCGTTTGACCGCTCGCCTGGTTCCACTGCACGCATCGCTTGGTCAGCGACACCCGAGCGTTTTCAGGAATGTAAATGACCGTTGGCCAGTTCCGATCAACTCCGTAGCCTT
Source organism: uncultured Pirellulaceae bacterium (assembly GCA_964601665.1). Taxonomy (GTDB): domain Bacteria; phylum Planctomycetota; class Planctomycetia; order Pirellulales; family Pirellulaceae; genus Mariniblastus. The sequence goes on along the minus strand of CAZROJ010000045.1, from coordinate 20,281 downwards.
CAGGCTTGACATCCACAAACGACTGATAGTCGCGCGCCACGTCGGCAAAGGTTCGGCTGTTGTAGCGGCGACTGTTCACTTTGAATTCGTTGCCCAAAGAATACGAGGCAAACGCCAACGCTCCACCGGCGTGCTCCTCTTCAACGCCGCCCATGAGATTCGCGGCGTAGCTGATCTGAGTCTTGACTTCCTTCTTGCAGTAACCGTAATAGTTGTCGGCGATCAAAGTCACGACAACGCCCCGTTCGTCACGGCAGGTCAACTTAAACGCCGAACCGCCGTTGTAATATTCTTCCGGATCTGACCAGCACATTTCGTCCTGCTTTTGACGCTCGGTCGCATCGTCGATGTGCGGCAGACCGAGATCTTTCTTTTTCAGCGTAGTTAGGTGCGGGGCCAGAATCACGCAACCGGTGTGGCCGCTCCAACGCGTCGTATCCAGTGCGGCATCGTTGGCGGGAACGAGCGGGTCGCCCGCGTTGCCAAAAATCGATTCGACAAAATCCAGATTACTGGCCAATGAAGCGGGAACAAAAAATCGAGTCTCCAAAGTCTGAGCCGGACAAACGCCGGGCACTTCGGGGCACACCAGCGGCCGCAGCAACAGCGACAACCACGATTTGGCCGGTGCGTCGGTTTCGGACAGGTAAGGCAGACCCAACGATTCGTCCGGAGCGTTCACAGCGGCTTTGAACAGGTTCGCAAACACGGTCTTTGGAACCGCTCGTTTATCGCCCGGGATTGGCAGTCCGCCTTCGACGATATGAAATGTCCCCGCCGTCGTTCGGCGGTCGTGCAATGGATTATTGATGATCCCATTTTTGACACGCTTGGAGTCGACCAGACTATTTTTGAAGGAATCGCCGTCGATCGGCAGACTCAATTCGCGAGCCATCCCGTGGCGGTCGAGCACGAGCGATGGCGAGGGCACTTGCAAAGGCGAATCCAATTCTAGGTCGGAAAAATATTCATTTAAAAACGTTTCGATGCGTCGATCCACGGGCGCACGATAGTCTCCCAACAAACGATTTTTTTCCTTCAGGCTGTCGAGCATTCCTTTGGAAAAACTGGCCAGCGACTGGCCTTCTGGCGTTTGCATTCCAGCCGCCGCCAGCTTCAACGCGATGTGCTGTCGAAGCCGATCTCGCTCGCCGGCGTCAGTAAATACTTTACGATCCCAGCCGACGGATCGTTGAAGTTCTGCGGGGTCTTGTAGAGGATTAAGAGGCATCTTTGGGCACCTTTTGATGATAATGTTTTTACCGACCAACGAATGACTCAAGGTAACATATTCGCGCGTTCTTTTCTCGCACTCGCACTTCCAAAACGGAGGCGACAATAGACGACAACAGGACCGCCTAGAGGCAGGATCGGCGACTGAATCTCTCGCAGCAACCTTGGATAAAAAAAGTAGATAGAATAGGAAAGTAACTTCAAACTCGAATCGGTTTTTATTCAAAACCAGTCTTCTGATTGGTTTCGATTTCAAAGCCAGAATGATTGAACCAATTACCGCTATCCTGAGAGCCTAAAAATGAGCACGATCAAAAAAACTGACGCCAACCCGATTGCAGCCGCTTTACTGACATGGCTTTTGCTAAATCTGGGTCACTTGATTATTAACGGTCAAACCAACAAATGGCTGTACTCGCTAATTGCGATCTTCATTGGGGCGTTGCGTTTTTTGATAAGGGCTTCGTTACCAAGCTGTTTAGCTGTTAAACTGTCGCCATGCCATTTGCGATCCGCTGCCAAAACCTGACAAAAACTTACCCCGGACGACCACCGGTCCAGGCCGTTCGCGGCATCGACTTTGAAGTTCAAGTTGGCCAGTGCTACGGAGTGCTGGGCCCAAACGGGGCTGGCAAAACGACTACCATCGAAATTTTAGAAGGGCTGTTGGATGCCACCTCCGGCGAAGCCGAAGTGCTGGGGATGCGATGGAAGCACGACGCCCAAGCGATCCGTGAACGGATCGGTGTCTCGCTGCAAGAAACGCGACTGAGCGATCGGTTGACGGTTCTGGAGACCTTGCAATTGTTTCGCTCGTTTTATGCCAGCGGCATTTCGCCCAGCGAGGCGATTGTCAAAGTCTCGTTGCAAGAAAAATCGAACGTGTGGATCAAGAATCTGTCCGGTGGTCAAAAACAACGGCTGGCCGTCGCCACCGCTTTGGTCGGCAACCCGGATTTGATTTTCCTGGACGAACCCACGACCGGCCTTGATCCGAGCAGTCGCCGCGAGCTGTGGGGAATCATCGAATCCTTCAAGGCCGATAACAAAACGGTTCTGTTGACCACTCATTACATGGAAGAGGCGGAACAGCTCTGCGATCGCGTCGCCATTTTTGATGCGGGCAAAATTATTGCCGAAGGCTCGCCCCGCGAATTAATCGGTTCGCTGGGCGCCGAGCACTTTATCGATTTTTCGATCGATGCCTCAGCGGAATCCTTGAACGTTCCCGCCTTAGAATCGATGAACTCGGTTTTAGATGTGTTGGTCGACGGCAACCAAATTCATCTGTCCGTCGAAAAACCTCACTTGGTCTTGCCGCCTTTGCTGGAGCATTTGAACGAACAGAATTTTGACCTGACCAACTTGACGACTCGACACGCCAGCTTGGAAGACGTTTTTATTTCTTTGACCGGCCGAAAGCTGGTTGACGCGGAGGCGACTTAATGTCCGATCGCCAAAGCCACCCGACCGTCACGCTGACCGCCATCCGTTTGAAGGAATTCATTCGCCGCCCGGAAGCTTTGTTCTGGGTCTATTTTTTCCCAGTTTTAATGGTGGTCGTGCTGGGGACGGCGTTTCGCAACAAGCCCGCCGAAAAGGTTTTTGTGGATGTCATCGACAACCCGTTCGCCTCGTCGGTTGTCGAAGTGTTGTCTGGCAGTTCAGCCGAAAACGATTTTGAAACACGCATCGTCGACGAACGGACCGCTCGTGATCGACTGCGGTCGAGCAAATCGAATTTGTTGGTCGAGGCCAATGACAAGACGCTATCTTCGGTCGATTATCAGTTTGACCCTCAACGCCCGGGCAGCAAAAACGCCAAACTTTTAGTCGACAATCGCCTGCAGACGGCCGCCGGACGTTCCAACCCGATTGAAACTGTCGACATCATTTTTGAGGAACCCGGCGGGCGCTACGTCGACTTCTTGGTGCCCGGATTATTGGCAATGGGTCTGATGGGCGGAGGACTGTGGGGTGTTGGCTACGCGATCGTGGACATGCGGATCCGCAAATTGCTTAAACGTTACATGGCCACGCCGATGCGTCGGTCTCATTTTTTGATGGCAATGATGGCCAGCCGGCTCGTTTACATGTGGCCGCAGATTGTTGTGCTGCTGTTGTTTTCTTATTTCGTGTTTGGCGTTACTAGCTTTGGCGGCTGGTTCGGTGTCGCGGTGATCGTGTTCATCGGAGCGATTGAATTTGCGGCCATTGGATTACTGGTGGCCGCTCGAACAAGGACGCTCGAAGGCGCATCGGGTTTGATGAACTTGGTGATGCTACCGATGTGGACGCTGAGCGGAATTTTCTTTTCTTATGAAAACTTTCCCGAGATCCTGCATCCCTTTATCCAATGGTTACCGCTGACACCGGTGATCGACTCCCTTCGCGCGATCATGATGGACGCCAAGTCGCTCGGCTCTCAATGGCCCGAACTGGGCATCATGACGATCTGGTGCGTCGTCCCTTTTGTGGTTGCCTTGTGGATTTTCCGTTGGAACGATTGACCGAAGATTAACAGCGACAGCAAAAGTCAGCCAGTTTTTTCGCTTCGTCATCCGACCAACACCGCAACCCGCCGCGCGATCAAATCGGCTATCTGGAAACGCCCAGCTTCCATGCTTCAAAACGATCCGCTATTTTCGCCAGCAATCGCGATTTCATTGGGAAGAAAGCCAGCATGGTTAAGACTCCAATACCGGCACCGATAATGCTGACCCAGCGAGGTTCGAACATCAGCGGCAACACATTGGCAAAAACACAGGCTTCTAGAATCGCGTATCGAACGACCGTTTGCGACGTTAACAGTTTGCCAATTTCGGCGATTGCTCGATTTTGAGTCACCGGGTCGTCCGAAGCTTTGATTTTCTCGGGCAACGTTGGAAACAAGCTTGGAATAACAATCGCCAATCCTAGAAAAATAATCGTCGATGCGGTGGCCAGAGTCGACATCAGCTTGACTGGCCCGCCCAGCTGTGACCAATCGACGACGACCAAAGCCATCGTGCCGGCAAAAAACAGGGCCCCCAGCGTCATCGCGCCGGCCAGAATTTGAGTGACGCCAATGGTGCCATTCGCGATCGTACTTTGTTGTTCATTCAGCATATTGTTAGCCAGCTTCGCGGCCCAGCTTGGCGATCATATTCGCGGCAGCCTGAGGATCGTCGCTCTTGACTAACCGGTCGATTGCTTCGGGCTTCACATCCAGTTTGCCCAAATGCCCGGCCAACTGCTCCCAGTACTTGGCTCGCTTCTTGCCCTCGGACAAGTAAAGTTCGGTCACCAATTCTTGGGCTCGCTGCAACGAAATCGTTTCGCGATTATCGTAGTAGTTTTTGATGATGTTCTGTTGGTGTTTCGAATACTCAGGCATGATTTGGTTACAAGGTTGAGAGAATAAAAACAAGCGTTGAACTGGTGTTTAACTGGTGCTAAGTTCCAGCTGACAAATTGCGGCAAGCGATCGTGGACGTGGCCGCGAATCCTTGCCAAGCCGCTGGAGCTTCAGGGCTTGTGGGCTCGGCCACTGATCGAGAACTTAGCTGAGCCTATGCACTACGGATAAAATCGGCTGTCGGCCCAGTGGCATTGACCAAACTTTGGGACCTCCAACTGTATCGATTCTACCGAGGAAATGCCAAGCTGGGGAAGCCAAAACGGCAAACGAACGTAATCGACAGCGGCAACCACGATCGTTTTTTCGAATTATCGCTTGAAAGCGTCGACCACGATGGAAGTATAAACCAAATCACCATTTTTGTTTCGCGGGTCAAAGCGTTTGGAGCGGCGAATTAATCCGTCTTCAGCGTCCCAATCGACAGCTTGGAATTTGTTTTCCGAATCGAAAAACTCGAGCGGCCGCACATCGAGCCCGCCTTGAGTCAAGACTTCTGCCAGCTTTTGAATGTCATACAGCAATTTATGATCGAGAGCCCCTGCCCCGCTTCCGCCCGGCTTCACTCGATCGATGTAGTCGGCATCGGGATGGTTACCGTCGGGCACGGCCAGCCGCAGGTAACCGCCGGGCTTTAAAAACCGACAACATGTCGCCGCAGCAACGACACCTTGATCTTCGGTCAAATGCTCCCAGACGTGCTCCGCCAAGATCGCATCGATCGAGTCGTCAGCAAAAAAACGGGCCCACGATTCGGGATCCAGTAAGTCAACGTCTTGCATTTCGGTCGCCAGCCAACCGTCTTGAGCGATCCCGCTGGAACCCACGACAATTCGGCACGGCGACTGCTGTGCGAACTCTTGAATCAGGCTGCGTCGGTGAGCCACCGAATCAAACTTGGGCTTGCCGCGTAGCTTGCGAAAAAATTTCTTGGTCGATTGAAACATTCGCCAATTCCTGTCGTTTTTTTGAAACACTTCATCACGCTGGAACACGAGCGAAAAAGTATATTCATCCGCCACTCGATTGCGAACCACCAGTTCCGGATGCTGCAGTTGGCCGATGTCCGAAGTCGGCAAGTTGGCAAGTTTGTTTTCGGATTCGGTCGTATGAGTCGCATTTTCATCGAACCCAATATTGCTGACCAAGTTGACATTGGGCAACACCGTCAAACCGGACTGAGCCCAGCACGAATAGAACCACGGGTAGGCCCAACTGTTGATTTCTCCCGCATGCTGCAAATCAAAAAGCTCCAACCAGTAATCGAATTCCGCTTGACTGTCCGACCAAGTTTCCAAAAAACCGTGCGCTTTAAATTCTGGCCAAGTGTTCATTTGAAAATCGATCGTTTCAAAGACGCGCCGCCACGAAGCCCACCCCCAACAGTGGAAATATTTTGAAAAGTAATAACTAGCGGCGGTCCTTGGTATTCCGTTTTGAAAATTATCGCCGCTAATGGCAGCTACGCGATGATCGTGACGGTACCGCTGCAGCAGCTGCATGCAGTAGGGAAAAAACGACGGGTGCGGCAAACAATCGTCTTCCAAAATGATCGCTTCTTCGACTTGTTCAAATACCCACTTCAGCCCCGAAGCGACGCGTTGGCGACAGCCGAGATTTTGATCCGAAAAATTAGTCGCCACTTCGCATGGCCAATCGACCGAACCGATAATCGCCTTGGTTGCTTCCACAGCGTCAAGTTCGCCCGGCCGATCACTCCTTGCCCCATCAGCAATCACGAACAACCGCTCGGGCCGCGCCGCAGCGATGGCCTGGAAAACCTGCTTGGTCGTGTCGGGCCGATTGAAAATAAAAAATGCAACATTCATGTCAAAATTTTCAATGCTGGCCGTCCATTTCACAACCGGAGTACCCGCGGCTGATTTTTCGAACTTAGGCGAAAGGCGATTGAGAAACTACCGGGCAATATGCCCAGGATCCGCAATCGTTGCAAACACCAGCGGTAGAAATTCAACTGCCGATCGCCTTATCCCACAACCAGTGAGCCGACGGCGCTTGCCGCGGGCATTTTGAGTTTTAGGATAAGCACTTTGCTACTGGACGAGCATCCCTTCGATTTCGTAGGATGAGCGAAACCTGACCGCAAACTTGCGACAAATCTTATTACGGAGAGCCGGATTATGAGTCTACGATGGAGCTTGAGGCAGCACGATTCGTCACTGGTTGAATCGATCGAAAGAACCGCCGGAGTCTCTCCCGTCGTCGCTCAACTACTGGCCCTTCGAGGGATCTCGTCGCCGGCTGCGATCAAGACATTTTTTGATTTGAAAATGACCGGCTTGCGACCGCCAGCGGAACTTCCGGGACTCAACCAAGCCGTCAAGGCGATCTACGCCGCTGTTTTGGCGGGCAAAAAAATCTACATCTACGGCGACTACGACGCCGATGGCATGACGTCCACCGCGATCATGTTTCGCTGTCTGAAATTGCTGAACGCGAACGTTCACTATTTCGTGCCCAGCCGATTAGAGGACGGATACGGGCTGAGCATTGAAACGCTGAAACGACTCTGCGACCGCGGCGCTGAATTTATCATCACGGTCGACTGCGGCATCAGCAGCGTAAAAGAGGTCGATTACTGCCGCGAGAACGAGGTCGAAATCGTAATCACCGACCATCACCACGTCGGCGAAGTTTTGCCGGCTGCCACCGCGATCGTGCATCCAGCTTTGCCCGATTTCGATTACCCCTTTGCCGGGCTGTGCGGCGCGGGCGTGGCCTTCAAACTGGCTTGGGGGCTGTGCATCGAACACCACGGTTCGCCAAAACTTTCTGAACCGCTTCGCAATTTTTTATTCGGTGCCGTGTCATTGGCTGCCATCGGCACCGTTTGCGACGTCGTTCCCATGCAAGACGAAAACCGCATCTTGGTTCATCACGGCATGAACTGCCTGCGAGAATACGCCAACCCCGGCTTGCGGCATTTATTGGCACTGGCCGGCCTGGTCGATAAACCCAAAATCGAATCCGAGGACTTGGGTTTCGGGATCGGCCCACGGTTGAACGCGTCAGGGCGGCTAGGGCAGGCTCAGCTGGGCGTTGAACTTTTGACTACCCAAGACAACGACCGAGCCAAAGAGCTGGCTGAATACATTGACGCGTTGAACAAAAACAGAAAAACGCTGGAAATCAAAATCCAGAAGTCCGCCGAAAAACAAATCGAAGAAGGTTTTGATACCGACCGCGATGCTGCACTCGTTCTAGCCGCCGACGATTGGCACCTGGGCGTCATTGGAATCGTGGCGGGGCGGCTAGCTGAAAAATACCAACGCCCGACGATTTTGATTTCAACTGACCCCAACGGATCGCGCGATGGTGTCGGATCGTGCCGGAGTTCCTGCGGCGTCGATCTGTACGCGGCACTGGGCCAATGCAACGGCCACCTGGAAAAATTTGGCGGCCACACGGCGGCGGCGGGCTTGGCGATCAAGAAAGAAAATGTCGACGCCTTTCGTGAAGACTTTTGCGAGGCCGTCGTTCAACAAGTCAACTTTGAAGAACTCTATCAAGACTTGGACATTGACGCCGAAGCGTTGGTCGGTCACCTGACGATGGGCATGATGAAACAGCTAAACCAGATGGCTCCGTTTGGCCAAGATAACCCGCGCCCGGTGCTGTGCATCAGTGACGCTGAACTTCAAGACATCCGCACGATGGGCAATGAAGACCAGCATCTGTCTATTTTGATTTCGCAACATGGCAATCGCATTCGCGCCGTTGGTTTTGGCAAAGGCGAATGGTCAGAGCCGCTTTCCGAAGCGGGACAAACGTTTGACTTCGCCTGTCGCCCAGTGATCAATTCGTTTCGCGGGCAACACAGCGTTGAACTGCATTTGATCGATTACCGGCCCAGCAAAACGGCTGCGGTCGCAGAAGGATAGGACGCTGCATCCATGACCGATGTTCCTGTGCCTGACAACTGGCCCCAAGAATGCGATTGGACGCCCAAGCTCGATTCGCACTTTCGATCCAAAGGCTTTCAAGACTTGCTGGAATTTGTCGCAGGCGAACGGACCGAGCATCAAGTTTTCCCTTCGCCTGAGGATACGTTTAACGCGTTCGGTTTGACGCCACTGAATCAAACGAAAATCGTTATTCTGGGCCAAGACCCGTATCACGGTGCCGGCCAGGCCCACGGGCTGAGCTTTTCGGTAAAAGATGGCATCAAAATTCCACCGTCGCTGCGAAACATTTTCAAGGAATTGGTTTCGGATGTCGGCTGTAACATGCCGGCCAGCGGCGATTTAACTCCGTGGGCCCGACAAGGTGCGTTGCTTTTAAATACCGTGTTGACCGTCCGCGATGGCCAAGCGAATTCGCATCGCAAACAGGGCTGGGAAAATTTCACCGATGCCGTGATCCAAACGTTGAGCCGCCGCGAGCAGCCGGTGGTTTTTATATTGTGGGGCAAACCAGCCGAGAAAAAACTAAAATTGATCGCTGACCATCACGCGACCATCGTGTCCGCTCATCCTTCGCCGCTGTCTGCTTACCGCGGTTTCTTTGGTAGCCAGCCGTTTTCGCGGGCCAATCAGTTTTTGGAAAGCTTTGGCCTGTCGTCGATCGATTGGTCTCTTGATTGAAATCACCGCATTGACGGGGCAACTTTTTACAACCGCTGACGGGTTTGCTGGAAAGAGCTTCTTTTAAACTAGGCTTTGTCACCAAACAAACATCGTCACCTTTGGCACCGCGACAAAAGCATACTTATGCCGAGCCAAAGGTGGTTTTTGGGACAAAGCCTAGCATGCATGCTGCCACTTCACGTTTACGAATCCGAGAATCGAGCGACAATCGCCGTGGACGGTTATCTTTTAAAAACTAAATTTGCTGGCAGACCTGGTCGCCGTTCAGGGAGATCCGATTGCCAACATCTCGTTGCTGAAGAAAATCCATTTTGTGATGAAAGAAGGCGTGGTATTTAAACACGATAATCCCAACAAAAAAACGGACTAAACTCAGACTGCCGATTTCCGCTATGCTTTACCACAATCGCAATCCGCCCAAACGAGCCGTAAGAAAAGGCAACCGCTTGAGCGACAGTCATTCAAGGATTTAGCTCGTGGATTCCTTTCCACCGCCTGCCTTACCAACGCCTGCCTTACCAACGCCTGCCAGCCGATCAATCCATCGCTTTAGAAGGAAGCCTGAATGTCCACCGAGCTCACCGTCTTGATGCCTTGCCTGAATGAGGTGGAAACGCTGGAGATATGCATTCAAAAGGCCTTGGCGTCGATCAGTGAACTAGGGATTGCAGGCGAAGTGCTGATTGCCGATAACGGCAGCGACGATGGTTCGCAAGAATTGGCTCGGCGATGCGGAGCCCGAGTGATCCAAGCACCGCTACGAGGCTACGGGGGTGCGTTGTTGGCTGGTATCGAAAACGCCCACGGCAAATACATCATCATGGGTGACGCCGACGATAGCTACGACTTTAGCAAGCTAGGACAGTTCGTGGAAAAGCTGCGTGAGGGCTATGACTTGGTGATGGGCAATCGCTTTAAAGGCGGCATTCAACCCGGCGCGATGCCGCCGCTGCATAAGTATCTTGGCAATCCGGTGCTGAGTTTTTTGGGTCGTCTTTTTTTCCCGAGTGCCATCGGCGATTTTCATTGTGGCCTGCGAGGATTTTCAAAAGAGGCCGCTGAGCGGATGGAGTTGCAAACGACGGGCATGGAATTCGCCAGCGAAATGGTCGTGAAGGCCACGCTGTTAAAAATGAAGGTCGCTGAAGTTCCAACGACTTTATCACCCGACGGGCGCAGTCGAGCCCCGCACTTGCGCAGTTGGCGAGACGGTTGGCGTCACTTGCGGTTCTTGTTGATGTACAGTCCGCGTTGGTTATTTTTCTATCCCGGGCTTGTCCTGATGTTTATCGGGCTGATGATCGCGTTGTCGATCAGTTTCTTTTCGGTAAAAATCAGCGGCGTTGTGCTGGACATCCACACGATGGTTTTTGCGATGGCGATGGTCACCACGGGTTTTCAAGCCGCGCTGTTTGCTGTCTACACAAATAAATATGCTGTGTCAGCTCAATTGGTTCCCGGCGACCCGGTGATGACGCGTTTCGCCAAACTATTGAAACTGGAACTCGGCCTGGTAATCGGCCTCTCGTTTTTAGTCCTTGGTTTTGCGGGAGCCTTCGTCGCGCTCTACCAATGGTGGCAAACCGGCTTGGGCGATCTGGATCCGCAAAAGACGATGCGAATCGTCATTGGGTCCGCGTTGCTGTTGGCCTTTGGGTCTCAGATTTGTTTCTCAAGCTTCTTCCTTGGCATCTTGGATCTTAAGCGAAAGGCGATTGAGAAAAATTAATCCAGGGTGGCAGACTTGTAGACCCAATCAATTGGCAAGCTTCGTAGCAGCTTCGGCTGGATCGGCAACAGGCAAGATCAACGCACGAACGACACCTCCGATCACAAAGGAAAGACAAGCCAGTCCAACGATGAAGATCAAGTTATTGGGTTCGACATATCGATGCAGCCCCCACAGCAACCAAGTGTGAATCAAACTGTACATCAGGCATCGCACCAAGACAAAGACGATGGCCGCGATGCCCACCCAGACAACATCGAAAAACTCAGGCCGACTGCACCGACACGTCAAGCCAGCAATAAAGGCGATTGCCCAACAGCCCATTAAAAGCCAGTGATAGTTGTCACTGATCTTACGCTTGGCTGTTTGTTTAAAATTGTCTCCGCTGATCGCCATCCGGTGACTTTGCAAATTCCACCGTTCGATGGACGCTTGACCCGACGTTTCGTTGACCGATTCTTGGTCGTCGGCGTCAGACTTGGCAGGAGCAAACTGAAATTGAAAAAATTGATATCTTCGCCACTGCAGCTCGGCTCGATTGCTTCGCAGTGCACCGGTTGCCGAGTCGCGTTGTAGATAGATGAATAAAGGTCCGCCTGTATCGCAGTATTCGATCGCATCCAAAACGCAATTAAACATCATTCCTTGTTCGGCCGGTTCAAATTCAATTTCGGCGCTGGCGATGAAGTTCTCATTTTCATCGCAGATGACGGCCTGGGTCGCTGCAGAACTGTCTCCGGCAAAGATTCCGGTGATCGCGATCTTGGCATCGTTCAACAATCCATTTCGCCGCAACAATCCCTCATCAAACAAAGACGCCTCGTAGCCACGATGGGAATCGTTGTTTTTATAGTAGCCCGACAAATCCGTTTTTTGTTGCTTCAGACTATATCGAATCGATAGCGCGAAATTTTCCCACAAGTCTCCGATCCATAGATCCATATAGGGGCTGATGGGATATTTTGTCACGCGTTGGGGCAGTCTTCCTTGGGCTTGGGCAACGCGGATTTCATCGGCTGCCCTTTTCATTTCATCATCTTTTTCTGAATGGCTGCCAGCAAAACAATTAAACAGGTGCCAATTCAGCCAAGTGCCCATTTCGTTTTCCAGACCCAACTTGATTTTTGAGAATTGGTAGGCGGAAAGACTGGAGTCCATTAATCGATCGCGATACTTGGCCAGCGTTGGGCTATTTTCACAGGCCAGCTCCAGCGATTGCCGAGTCACCGGCGCGTACCTGATTTTTTCGTCCGGCGGGATCGAATACAACGCTTCCATCAAACTGACAAAGCCTTCACCTTCGGTTGAACAAGACGCGGCGATTCCAAATTTTTGATCGTGATAGGTTTTTAATCCCTCGATCGCCGAATAGGTCATCGCCACTGGCACGACCAGCAAGACAATTTTTGCATTGACGGGCTGCTTAAAAAAGCGGGCGGAAAAAATCGTTTTTCTTTGCCGGATCAAAACGACAATCGCCACGGCAATCCAATACAAAAACACAAGTGCAGTTTCGTTGCGTGACAACACATGCAGCATCGTCGCACTTCCTGCGAAAACCGCGTGCCAAACAGCCCACTGACCAAGCGGGCGAAAAATCATTTGAGCGCCAAAAACGAGCTGCATCAAAATGAGCGCCGATATCAAAGGCTCGGTCATAAAGATTTGAGAATTGGCCATGAACCAAGGGTTAAAAGCAATGGCGATAAACAGCATCGCGCCCGCTAAAAACGACCCCATCAATCGACTCACAAGCAGGCCCGCAACCGCAGCGTTGAACAGCAGCAAAAATTCCAAATACAGTTTGTAGGGAACCCCCAGTTGGACAACGATCGCGGCGATAATGGGCAGGCCCGGACGATGCGAAGGTATTTTGGAAAGTTCGCTATTTGAAAACAGATGCCCCGCCGCTTGAGCGTAGTTCCGCGCGTCGTACATGCTTGGATTAATTCCATCGTGCGCGGTTAAAAATAGTTTCAATGCAACACCAACGACAATCACAACCCACCAAAGTTTCGTCCAAGTTTTGGCTGGACAAACGCTTTGGCTGTCAGATTGGGATCCTTCGCTGCCTGCAGTCAGTTGATTCATTGCGGAATAATTCTTTGAAACCAAAATCGAAGACTCGAGCGGCCAATCGCCTGTTTTCAGGTTTTAACGACCGCCCGTAAAAAGTTACACCGCAAAAGCAATACCATAAAGTGAAAAAAATTATTGCTATCAAAAAGCCTGCTCGGCTGATTACTTCTCTTTCTGGCGCTGTAGCAAATTATAATTTTGGTAGAGTGTTGCTCCTTCGTTTGACGATACTTGTTAAACGATTCCTATTCTCAGCGGGTTAAAATTAGTGCTTTCCGTTCGTCCAAAAATTACTGACCTGAACTTCCACCTGTTTGGGCAATCGGTCCATCCAGAGTTGTTTCATGTTTGCGACACACGGACGATCCAGCGCGACCGATACCAGTTGGAAACAGCCATCACGCCCGACGGCCACGTCTTACGTTTCACTGCGGGGGCGACCACGTTGACCGAAGTGAGTGCTGGATTGCATCATCCGCTGCCCAGCAAATCGGTTCTGTTGACGCACGCGATTGAAGGGCGATCTCGTAACCAATTGCGAATCGAAGATGCCGTCGACTACCAGACGACGGTGCAAATTGAGACCGTGAATCCAAAGCTGTTCGTTGCCGTGCAACAACAACTGAGCGATCGGATCGAATGCGAAGGACTAGTCCATCGCTTTGGTTCCAACGGTCGATTGAGTTTTGGAGCCATCAGCTACATTCACATGCAGTCGTTTTTAGAACGTGTGCTGATTCGTGCGTTTCATACGTTTCCAGAATCGAGTTCAGTTGTCACCACTGAAACTCGTTTTAGTGTGGACTAATTTCTACAGCAAATCGTCAAGCGTCGTCCACTTAACATCCGTGCGAGTATGGATTCGCTTCACCAGCTCGATTGCATCTGGCCGGGCTTGAAGCAAGCGGAAGGCAACATTCGCGAGTCCGACACCTTCGCCTTCAAAGCAAACGACGAAGCTACCTTCGGTGCCGTTAACCGGACACCCTTCCACACCAAAATGATTTTCGACCATTGTTTTCAAACTCGTATCGTTTGAAAGCGACGGCATGCCAATCAAAAGTCGTGTACCGCCACCACAATCATTGACGCGTGGGCGAGCCTCTTTCATGCGGTTGTTTAGCCATTTGGCAAATACTTCTGGCTGGACCTGATTTTCTTGCAGGACTTTATCTAGGGAAACCTTCTTATACGCTTCGGCCAGCACACGATGCGACTGCCTGAAGATTTCATCCTGCAAACTTCCTTGCCATAGTGACGACGACTTTAACGCCTCGCGATAACCCCCAAGTTTTTGAATCAAGGATTCGTACACAAGCTTTTCAGTCGCGGACACATGTTTTTCAATGTCACCCTGAATGCTCTCATTTAAAAGCGTTTCCAAGCAAAAATCTTGGCTGAATGCGCCTTCTTGATCGTCGATCATCTCAGTGGTCGGCTGAAACTTTTGGGCCAGTGTCTCCACTTGGCGACGCTGCTGATCGAGTACCCGTCCGAGCGATTCAACGGACGCCGTCGCCGTTCGCAGGAACACGCGAGCAAAACGACAAATGGCCAGCTCAACACGAGTCTGAAGGTAATCGTTGACCTCTTGCTCCAACTGGGGGCCCCAAGTGGGTTTGCCTTTGGCGCGACTCATTGACAACCTGGCTAAACGATCCAACTGCTGTCGTTCGTTTTCTTCCAGCAAGACGCATCGTGATTCGCATTGCATGATGCCGTCGTTAAAGTCCTGAGTAAACTTTTGGCTCGCCATCGAAACGACTGCCAGGTTGAGCGTTTCAGCATCCAATGCCCCTTGAATGTCTGCAACAACGGCTTCGCCTATCTCGAGCGCCCATTCTTTGACGTCTTGCAACATCGCTTTGCAGGCTTCTGACTCTTCACGATCACCGTCATGCCAGCACGAAGGCAAGGCCAACCAACGATCAAACAGTGCCGCGATTTGATTTGCGTCGACATTCGCATGCTGCAGTTCTTGAATGGCAGCAGCCTTCATCTCTGGCCATGCAGGTGAAAACAGTTCCTCGTGTAACTGCTTGACGCCAAGATTTATTTTATCGATGGACGTATGGTGGCGATTGGCAATCAAATCGACCAATGCCATCGCTTGCTGTTTGGACACGTCGTTGCCATCGGCCCACTGCTTCAAGAGCTTTTTGGCAACATTTGCCGCAGCGCAAACTCCAGCGGAAAGTTTACCGGGTTCCGCGACGCTAATTCCAAAAGTACGAAGCGAAAAATGTTCAGCCTGTTCCTCGAAACCGCGACACTTATCGAAAAACGAACTGCATTTGGATGTGCCCGACAGCATCAGGTATTCCGCGATATTCTCAAGCCGATGGTCAAAGTCGGACTGGCACAGATCGTCGCCCAAGTCGTCAAAGTACGTGTAGTCGAACGGAGCAACCTCCTCGAACTCGGGAACGCCATTGTCACTGTCGCCCGGGTATCCGTGGTCCTGGAAATGCCGAAGCTCCGTCAAGAACGCAAAAGCATTTGCCGCTGACAAACCTGGATCTTGAATTCGCTGGTAAGTCGAATGCAATAGTATTCCGGCGATCGAATCGGGTTGGAAACCGCATTCATGCAGCAGCAGTCGTACCATGTAAGACAGATCCAGCGCCATGCCGCTGCCGATGCCGCCACTGATCGACGTCACAATAAATACCCGAGGGCTTAATTCACCTGGGTCGATATCCAGCGTGTCCGCGGTCGCGGCAAGATTTTCAGCTTGAGTGATTTCTCGAATGGATTTTTCGAGACGATCATAAAGTGTGTCAAAATGGTCCGCATAGGCCAATCGCCCCAATGGCCTTAGCCCTTCGGATTGAAGTGATCGAGGGATATTGTAAATCCATCGTCGGCTGAGCCAGCCGAGGTGCGATTTTTGCTGGCTCCGGTAGACCTCGGCCTTTTTCAACGGCGTCGATATGATTTCGTTAGCAGACAGTGGGCCGGCGCTGCTTTGCACCAAGTCGTCCAAACTATTAAGACTTGAGTCGATCGCCATCAACTTGATCGACGGCAGTTTGTCCATCGATCCGTGCTGTGTCATCAACTGAGTTTTCACTTTTTGCACGACTTTATTACCGGTCGCGCCGACACCAAGGATTAGCATGGGCCGAACCTTGCTATCGCTGGCACAGGTGTCCGGCGGATCCAGAACTTTGACTTGGGCTGCTTGGAATGGCAGCGACTGGCCTGAAATCAATGCCGTCACGTCGTGCGTATGGTTGTCCCCCAAAGTACCGGGCAACGCCATCGTATTGGATTCTTCATTCGTTCGGTCGATAACGCGCCGGCGAATTTTTTTCTTTTTGGCGCGGCGTCGATGGAACAATTCATCAATGAACTCGCAGCAAGTACCAAACCGACAGTTTGGGTCTTTGGCCAAAGCCTTGGCGATAATCGCTTGATCGTTGGCTGGCAAGGAACTAATGTCCGGTCGGCCACCCATGTGCTGGGCCGCCAATTGAGCCGGCGTACTTCCAGAAAATGGTCGGTGCCCTGTCAGCATTTCTTGGTAGACGATCGCCAACGAATACTGATCGCTAAATTTGCCCGGGCGACCATCAAAGAGTTCCGGTGCCGCGTAAGCAGGCGTCATTCCCGACATCAATGACTGCGAAGCTTGGCCGAGGTCCTTGATCAATCCAAAGTCAGCCACTTTGACGTGATCGCCAACCAGCAGCAAATTTTCTGGCTTGATATCCAAGTGCTGCAGGCCGTGACTACTGGACAAATAATCCAATGCTTCGGCTGCACATCGCGCGTATCGAAGCATCTCTTCGCGATCAATTCCGCATTTCTCAGCGGTGATCTGCTCGTTGAATTTATCTGCGAGAGAGCAGTCAGCAAGTTCAGAAACGACGACCAACTGGCCTTTGTAAATCTCAATTCGCTCAAGCGATAACAAAAACGGGTGTCGCAGTTCTTTGACGCGATCAAGCGCTTTAAGTTCGGCTTGCGCTCGTTTTCCATCATGAAAACCGAAAACGACTTTGACGGCTTTCATTAAGCCGCCAGGGGCTTCGGCAGACCAAACTTCACCAAAACCGCCGGATCCAATCCGATTTTTCAGCTGGTAGCCGAGTATCTCTTTGTCGATTGCCAAGGGAGTCTGGAGCACGGGAGCAACTCTCGGGGTGTGATGGGATAAATAAGACAGGATTGATAAGGTGGACGTGACCAGATGAAATTGGTGAAGACCTAGTCCAGATCAGTATCCGTTTTGTTCAAGGGACGAACTTTCGTGATTTCATCGGGCGATTGTGAAATCGTTAGATCGGTATCCGTACTCGCCTCAGCGGTCTCGGACACGTATTTGCTCAACGGTGACGGCCGGCCGTAGTAGTAACCCTGCCCCAGCTGAAAGCCCATCTGTACCAAGATGTCGTGACACTCGCGTGTTTCAACACCTTCGGCCAATGTTTTGATGCCCAAGTTGTTGACAAGATTTGCAAACAAAGCGACCAACTCTTGTCGCTTGGGCGGCGCGTTTTCAATGTTTTTGGTGAGCTTCATATCAAACTTCAAATAGTCCGGACGCACTTCGCCCAATTCGACCAGCCTTGCACGCCCGACGCCGAAGTCATCAAACGCCAGCTTGATATCCAAATCAGCCAACACGGCACAGAGTTCTCGCATCATCGTCAGATTTGTCGAAGCTCCCTCGTGGATTTCTAACGTAATTGCCTGCTCTGGAGCCACCGTTCGCAGTTCCTTAAGCGATTCGTAGAATTCCGGGCGGTCCAGTTCTTTCGGATGCGTATTGACGAACAAATTCGTCCCGGTGCCAAAAGCTGATCCGATCTCGACACCCCGCAGACGAAACGCTTCGCTCAACTGGGCTTCCAAATTTAACTGGGAAGCGGCGTGAAACATTTCTTGCGGCGATTGCAAACCGAACAGGCGACTGCGTCCCAAGACTTCATAACCAATTCTCGACTGATCATCAAGATTTACCAATGGCTGGAAGTGAGGATACAAACCGCCGTCGCTGATCAACCGCTCAAACTGAATCATCGCCAGTGCTTGATCGCAGACATCTTCATGAATCGTATTCTGCTGGATCGAATCGGATTTTCTTTTTGAACCGATTCGAAAAACAAGTGCTGCAAAGTGGACCAGATCGTTTTCGAAAATTTCAGTTTCACCGTGAAGCTGTCTTCCATTGACGAACGTGCCGTTGGTACTGCCTAGCTCACGCAAAAACACACGGCCGTCTTCTTTGACTTCAATGATCGCGTGCTCTTTTGAAATACATCCCGCGGGCAAACTCAATGCAGAATCTCGACTCCTTCCAATCGTATAAGGAAACGAGTCGATTTCAAATTGACGCGTGGGCTGCGTTGAATCGGTCTGCCCCGACAAAAACCATTGCCGCTCGGCCGAGCGAATGTTTGATTGATCTTTGGGCGAAGATTGTTCGCGAAGTGATAAGTCGCTCATGGAAGGCCGTCTGGAGAGTCGTTAAAGTAGATCGTGGCTGACGACGACAGGTCGAAAACCGCTGACAAGGTGTAGCTTTCCAAAATATGTTTGATGAAAAACAATGTTGAAAAATTGCTTCATGGTTGAGTTTTTTTTCAACCTCCACAAGTTGTGACCGCTGCGACCAATACGCCGCTCCTTTGGATCATCACGATTGAACCGGTTTTAACGAACGCAATACCCAGCAACATTGCGATGCTTGGCCGTCAGCAAAAAACGGGCCCGTACGGTCAGCCGTGACCTACCTTTTATCGGTTTCAACAAGGCGAAAAGGACTGAATGCCACTCTCCAAGAAAATCCAAACCTCGAAATTCCGATGCTTCAAACCCCCACCCACATTACTTCTATCGGAAGCAGCTTGCTTGCCACAATTTTGGCGGATGAGTCTTACCACCCCACCGAACCAACGACACTCAAAGAATCTGGCCTGCCGCTTTCGTTGATCGAATCGCTGTTGATCAAACGTCTTGCCGTCGTCGGCGCCAGCAGCGGACGACAACTCGCCAACGACTTGTGCCTGTCCTTTAATTCGCTCGAACCGCTCTATCTGCAACTGCGTTCGCGCCAGATGATCGTCCACCAAGGCTCCGCGCCGCTGAACGATTACAACTATTCGCTTACCGAACTAGGTCGCGATCGCGCCGCAATCGCTCGCCAAGCCTGTTCGTATGTCGGCCCAGCTCCCGTCCCGCTGATGGACTATGTCCTGAGCGCCGAAGCGCAAACCATTCGCGCCGAATCGCCCAAACGAGAGCAACTGCGACGAGCCTTCAAAGACATCTCGATCAACGAATCGCTGTTCGAGGATCTTGGTCCCGCCGTCAATTCGGGGGCCGGATTATTTTTGTACGGCGAACCAGGAAACGGCAAGTCAACACTGGCGCAGCGAATCACTCAATGCTTCGGAAACGAAATTTGGATCCCTCATGCGATTTTTGAGGACGGACAAATCATCAAGTTTTTCGACGCAGCCTATCACGTCCAATCACAAGACGACGCGAACTCGTTGATTCATGACGCGGCCTTTGACAAACGTTGGATCAAGGTACGACGGCCAACGGTTGTCGTCGGCGGCGAACTCACGATGGACTCGCTTGAAATCCGTCATGATCCAACCAGCAACGTTAGTGAGGCGTCTTTGCAAATGAAGAGCAACGGCGGCTGCCTATTGGTCGATGACTTTGGTCGTCAACGAGTCGAACCGACCGAGCTATTGAACCGCTGGATCGTTCCGCTGGAGAGTCGCATTGATTTCCAGACCTTGTCGACGGGAAAGAAGATTCAAGTGCCGTTCGAGCAACTGATTATTTTTTCGACCAACCTTGAGCCGAGCGATTTGGTGGACGAAGCTTTCTTGCGCCGGATTCCCTACAAAATCGAAATCGGCGACCCCAGCCCGGCTGAACTCCACTACCTATTCGAAATCTACTGCAATCGCATGGAGTGCGAGTACCGCAAGGACATTGTCGAGTATTTGATTCAAACACACTTCGTTCAGGCCAATCGACGCATGCGACGCTGCCACCCACGCGACTTGTTAAAGCAAATCAAAAACTACTGCGTCTACAACGATTTACCGATGGAAATCCGCCCCGAGTACTTCGATCGCGTTGCCAAAAGCTACTTCACCGACGTCTTGGGCTAAATTGCAATTGGGCGATTGAATTGATTGGTCAATGCCGTTCCGCCCTAGTGCTGTGAATCTCAATTCCGTGTGGTTCTTCGTGCCAGCACCTTTA
>CAZROJ010000044.1:16397-26904 GCA_964601665.1 uncultured Pirellulaceae bacterium | reverse complement strand
CTTGGTAAAGGTGCTGGCACGAAGAACCACACGGAATTGAGATTTGCGGCACTAGTGCCAATCCGTCGTGACGCGTCAGCGGCCGGGCATCCCGGCCCACCCAATGAGCCGTGACGCGTCAGCGGCCGGGCATCCCGGCCCACCCAATGAGCCGTGACGCGTTAGCGGCCGGGCGTCCCACGCCCAACCCCAAACCCCGGGCTAACGACGTCGATTGGCTCAAACGATTTCCCTTATTAAATCCGAGCATCCAGCGTGATTTACTTACCGCAGTCTCAATTTTCTTCTTTGCGAATCGTGACGCGGACGGCCTTGATCTGCCGTCGAGTTGCTTCCAAGATGTTGAACTGGATGTCGCCGATCGTAAGTTCATGGCCCGAACGAGGCACCTCGTTGATGTGGCTCATAATCAAACCCGAAACGGTCGCGAATTCTTCGTCCTCGGGTAACTCGATTCCCATTTCCTCGTTAAGCACATCGATGTGAATCGTGCCGCGAACGTCGGCTTGCAATGGATTCAAAATCGTGATGTCGCCGCTCTTATCTTTGTCCGTTTCGTCGACAATTTCGCCAACGATCTCTTCCAAGACATCTTCAATCGTCACGACTCCAGCCAGCCCGCCGTACTCGTCTTTGACGATCGCCATGTGAGTTCTGCCGTGCAAAAATGTTTTCAGCATTGCGTTGAGCATCTTGCCTTCGGGAACGGCGATTGGATCGCGGAGCAATTTTTGCAGCGGCCGACGTTTGGAGCGACGCGATTCGCGCAGCAAGTCTTTCGCATACAGCAAACCCACGATTTGGTCTGGTGAACCATCGAAAATTGGAATTCGGGTCCGTCCCGACTGAATCACGAACTCCATCATTTCGTCCCAAGACGACGAAAGGTCCAGCGTGTCGACGTCGTTTCGTGACGTCATCACGTGAGCGACTGTTTTGTCGTCCAGCTCCATGACGCCTTCGATCATGTCGCGTGTGTTAGGTTCAAGGAACCCATCCTGTTCGCCCTCGGACACCATCGACAAAATTTCGTCCTCGAACGCTTCCCCTTCGCTTTCCTCGACATCTTCGTTGCCACTGGCTCTGGCGAAAAGTTCTTGAAAGAAATTCCGCCCTGCCACGACCGGCCAGCCGAGCAAAGAAACCAGCCACCAAAATCGCCAAGTGCGATACAGGAACTGCGGCGCTGAAAGTTTCGTGACCGCCCACGGGATCCATTGGTTGGCCAGGAGCAACGAGATTCCCAGCACCATCGCCAGCGTGGCGAAATCAAACAGCGTTGGCGTGGACTCGTGGCGGTAGCTCCACAAGTAAAAAAATAACGACGTCGCCATGATGACCGAGGCAATCAATTCCAAAAACCCGCAGCCGACTTCCATTTCGTCCCGGATCTCAAAAATCTCGCCAAATCGTTCCGGCCGTTTTAGATTTTTACAGTGTTCTTCCAGTTCGTGCCAAGCGATCTCATTCAGCACCATTGTGCCGATGGAGGCAAAGGCCGTAACGGCCAAGGCAACGATTGCGATCAGCAGGAACCACGACATTATTGTTTGCCCTTCGCCGGCCGGTTGCTGGGCAAAGTTTGGAAACCACGATGTTCGATTTCGAATCTGGCCAAGTATTTTTGTTCGGCTTGTCGCATTTCTTGGGCGGCAGTGGTTTGTTTATCGTCGTAGCCGACCAAGTGCAGCATGCCGTGAATGACGTACAGCAAAAGTTCTTCTTGCATCGTTCCACCGACGTCCCGTGCTAATTCGGCGGCGGTGTCCGTGCTAACGATCAACTGGCCGGCCAATTTGCTGCGGTCTTCATCCCAGTCCAGCACAAAGCTGATGACGTCGGTTTCGTAATCGTGATTCAGGTACTGTTTATTCAGGCGACGAATCGTGGGATCGTCAACGACTGCGATGCTAATTTCGGCATGCCTAACCTGATGGTCGTCCGCGATCATTTCGATGGCGGCAATGAGAGGTGCGGAATCGAACGCAGTGTCTTGCTGATCCGCAATTTCGATTGTGTGTGACGAGTCTTGCAACTTGGTATGGCCGTTTAACTTGATTTGGCGAAAGCCGATTAAGAACTTATCCCGGCTGCGGGCTGTTTCTTAGTCATTTTAGGTTTGGGGATGGGATTCGTTTTGGACAACTGCCTAGGACAAAGGACAACTGCCTAAGACGAAGGACGACTGCCTAAGACGAAGGACAAGTCTTTTAGGCCAGTTCTTTTTCTGGGTATTTTACCCGAGCGTGATACATCGCGTTCAAGGATTTTATCAACGATTCTTCAATCGTGTGCAATTGTTGGATGGTGATTTGGCATTCGTCGAACTGGCCGTCGTCGATTTTCTTTTTGGCGATCGTTTTGACGAGGTTTTCGATGCGTGAGGGCGCGGGGTCGCGTAGTGTTCGGCTGGCACTTTCGACGGTGTCGGCCAACATCATCACGGCCGCCTCGGGCGTTTGTGGCTTTGGCCCGGGGTACCGAAAATCAGCTTCGTCCAAAACCGCCTCTTCATCGTCCTCGCAGTTTTTTTCCTGAAGTTTTTGTTCGGCGCGACGAAAAAAGTACTCGACCAGCGTCGTTCCGTGGTGCTGTTCGATCAAGTCAATGATGCGCCGCGGCAGCCGATGTTTTTTGGCGATTTCGGAACCGTCTTTGACGTGCGCGATGATGACCAGCGTTGACATGGACGGCGTCAGGTCGTCGTGTTTGTTTTGGCCTCCGCCTTGGTTTTCGATGAAGTAGTCAGGCTTCCTGAGTTTTCCAACATCGTGAAAGTATGCGCCGACGCGGCATAGCAAACCGTTGGCCCCGATCGAATCGGCCGCTGCTTCGGACATGGAAGCGACGTTAATGCTGTGGTTGTAGGTGCCCGGTGCCCGTTGTACCAGTTCTTTTAGCAGCGGATGGTTGGCATCACTTAGTTCCAGCAGGCTAATGTCCGTTTGGATGTCAAAGATGCGTTCAAGGAACGGAAGCACACCGGTCATCAGCAGTCCAGCAATCGCTGCTCCGCCGGCAAACAAAAATGCATCAGTGGTCAGTGCCCAGCCGAGGGGTTGGCCAAGCAAATAATTCGAACCCAAAGCCGTTGGGAAGATGAGAATGGCGACCAACAGCCCAACGCTGACCAGTTTGGTGCGGCTGCGGATTTGGCGGCACATCAGCGCAGCCGTCGAAGAAGCCGCCGTCAGGACAACGAATTCAGCCATGCCGTAACCGTGGGCGACCGAAAACGCGAACGAGACGATGGCCCCCAGCAACAGAGCTAACTCGATATGGTAGGCGATCGCGATCGTGATCGTAAAAATAACAATCGGAATAATTTCGGCGCGCCATTCCACGTTCAACGCCAGCAGCCAAGCCGCGGAAAGCGCGGCCAGCATTAGGCCCAGCAAGATACAAAATTGCTTTGTGTCGGCCAGCAGATCGGCATCGCGAAAATAAAGATATTGCGTGACCAACAAAAACATCGCGGCGTTCAAGCCAAAGAAAAATAACGATCGAACGACCTTCGTCCAAACGTTTTCACTTTGCAAGTAAGCATTATGTTCGGCTCGCAAGAGTTCGATGTCTCGTTCGTTCAGTGGAACCCGCGATCGAATCACCCGCGAATCAATCGCGCGACGTTCGGATTCCAAAGGGTCTCCTGGAGCGACAGTTTTTTCGATCGGCTTGACCGCTTTGGCCGCGTCTTTGGCCGCTTTGGCTGTCCGTGTCTCGTCCCAAGTCAAGGTTTCGGGCAAACGAGGTCGCAGCCATTCGAAAATCCGTTGCGAAACGAACTCCGTATCGGTGATGACTTCTGACGCGGCGGAAATCTCTTCGGTCAGTTTGCGTTTCAAGTCGTCAGCGATTTCGGCAATTCGAACTTCCGAGATACTGACCACATGCGTGCCGCCAGCGAAATCGCCTTTGTCGTAGACTTCGATTTCTTGCAGATCGCCTTGGCCAATTTCGTGAGCCAGTCCTTTTAGCAATCCATTTTCGTCGATATCGATGAAGGCTTTTTTGATGGCCCCGCGTAGCTTGGTAAGTTTGTCGTCACCCGCGATGGCTTTGCGAAATCGCTCGAAAGACTCGACGTTCGCTTCGTATTCGTTGACCAAGGGAGCATTGACGTCGGGCAGAAGGAAAAACTTTTCCCAAATCTCGCTCTCGTTGGCTTCGGAGAATTCTTTTTGGACCACCAAAAAGAGGTCTTCGGTTAACGCGTCGCGCAGCTGATCCAGCAGTTGTCGGTCGTTTTGGTAATAGCACCGGAAGTTCCGCAAGACGCGATTCTTTTCTTCTTCAGTGGCCCGGAAATCTTCGTACTTGAATTCCGTATGAGCGTGCAAGTTTCGCAGCGGAGCTTCCCGCAAGCGGTATTTGAACGGTTGATTCCAGCCCGTCATGACGATGAACAGGCAAGCGGTGACCAGCGAGCACAAGCCGATGCGAATCCAAACGTCGGTGCGTTTGAGGAATTCGATTGCGAGTTGGTGTGGCGCTTTGGGCGCCGCTGGGACCCAACGATTGCGATTGGTGGACGATGTCGACATCGGTACCGTTAGTTTGAAATGTTGGAGTCTGATTTGCGAGATTTTGTTCGTCGCGCTGTCGGGGAATCGTAGGCGTTAACGATGTCCGTGACGAGTCGATGGCGGACGATATCTTTGCCGGTCAGGTGGGCAATGCCAATGCCCGGAATATTGGACAGTCGGTCCAGGGCGTCGACCAGGCCGCTCTGCGTGTGGGCTGGCAAGTCGATCTGAGTATGGTCACCGGAGACAACAATTTTGGATGCGCTGCCCATGCGGGTGAGAAACATTTTCATCTGAGCGGCGGTCGTGTTTTGTGCTTCGTCCAAAATAATGAACGAATCGTTTAGCGTTCGGCCTCGCATGTACGCCAGCGGGCAGACTTCGATAACGTCACGTTGCATCAATTGCTGGGCCTGATCGTAACCGATCATTTCGTGAATGGCGTCCAGCAAAGGGCGCAGGTACGGGTTGATTTTGGCTTGCAAGTCACCCGGCAAAAAACCGAGACTTTCGCCGGCTTCGACGGCCGGGCGAACCAAAACGATTTTTGTGATTCGTTGGTTCTTCAAGGCTTCGACCGCCATCGCGACCGCCAAGTAGGTTTTGCCCGAACCGGCCGGGCCGACGGCAAAAACAACATCGTTGTTTCGAATCGCGTCCACGTATTTGGCTTGACCGGTCGATCGAGGTCGAATTTCGCGCCCGACTTGTAACGTCTCAATGGCTGGGGCAGACTTGACCGGCAATTCATCACCGGTCACCCGAGCGATCGTTTGATCGAACAGCGATGGCGTGAGGTTGCCGCGACGTCGGACAATGTCAGCCAATTGTTCGATCGCTTTGGTGGCTTGTGCGACGGCTTCTTTGTCGTCGCCGATGACACGCACTTGCCCATTGCGGTGAATGATGCTGACCTTAAACCGATTTCGCAGACGGCGAAGATGTTGGTCTTTAGCGCCAAAAAGTGGAAGGACGACGCTGGGGTCGACAGAGGGGATTGTTGCTTCGGTCATTCGATAGCGGCAACGAAATTTACCGCACCTTGAGAATTCTGATTTTCGGACAAATTATAGCTTATGTCTCGAGACATAAAGGCGGGAGCCAGGTTCATTGGTGTCCGATTGCGAACGAATTTTCTGACAACAAACGCCGTTTTTTCTGGTTAATCTTTTTGCCAACAACGCCAATCACCGAAAAAGCTCGAAAACGAGCCCGTATTTCAACTCACGGCCCGCTTTGCTGGCGTCGTTGTAAAATTTTAAAACACGTTCAGTTGACCGGAATTCGCAGATTATAAGGGAGTCGTTTTCTGGTAAATTTTATTGGCTCGCAAGCCAGTTACTGCCCACTAAGTATTTTAGATAGTCACAGCCCGTCATGATCAGAATCCAAAACGACTTTACAGCGCCTCGGCGAGGTCGTGACTTGATTAACCGTGATAGCGTTAACCACGGTTTCGAAAGGACTGAACCGGGGCAAGTTTTTAAAGGGCTCGCCTTAGAATTCGATTTTCCCCAAAACCCACAACTTGGATCAGTCATCGGCGCTCGATGGCAATCGGTGTGCTGCGTTTGCATCGGATTGCTGCTGGCCCTCTCGCAGGCAACATTTGCAATTCAAGATCAACCAGGCGGCAAGCCGTCGGATCAAGAAATCGAGCGTTTGGTCGAAAAGCTTTCGTCTGACAAGTTTGCGGAACGAGAGCTGGCAACCCGTCGATTGGTGGAGGCTGGTGAGCGAGCCATTCCGGCGTTGGAAAAAGCGGCCAAGTCTCCGTCGGCGGAAGTCCGCATTCGCGCCGAAAGTGTGTTGGTCAATCGCAAAGTAATCGATGACTCGGTGGTGAGCGAATCGGACCAGATATTGATCGACCGATTTCGCCAAGCGAGTCCGCGCGGTCGCCTGTTGATGTTGCGAACCTTTGCGACTTCCAAAAAGCCTCGACTGTTCCTCAAACTGGTTGAATTGGATCTCAAGTTTGCGGCGGAGAGCCAGGGGCAATTGCAGCCGGCGATCGAGACCTATCTGGCGACCAATGCAGCCCTGTTTTCCAACCTGTTGTCTTCCGCGATGGAGAGTAATCAGTGGGCGGATGTCGAACACATCATCCAGCATCCCGCCACGTTGCGGTACTCGCCGCTGATTCGGTCGTTCGCAGCGCGCGGACGCGGCGAGCTGGAAAGTTACATCGACGACGTCTTCAGTCAGCTTCGGCAAAAGCAGGCAGACGGCGAACAGATTGTTGACAGCAATCTGGTTTCCTTAATTGGTCTGTTGCGTTTGCAAAAGAATTTTGATCGCGCCGATGAAGCAATTGGTTGGTTGCCAGATCAAGCGATGCAAAATGTGATTCGGCAAAAAATCATTTTTCAAAGAGGCGATTGGAACGAAATTTTGCGGCGAACTCGTTTGGACCCAACCGATTCGCAGCGTATTTCTGCGAACGACACGCAAACCGCGCTGCTGCAATATTTGGCTCAAGACGAAGAAGGACTGGCCGCCACGATCAAAAAAATGCGAACCGAATTAGAGGCAGCCATTGCTGGGCTGCCTCAAAACGACGCCGATCCAGGCGGCAAAGCCGAAGGCGGTGCAAGCCGAGGTGCGGCCCCGCAGGAACCGCTCGCCATCACGGCTGCCAGAGTTTTGCGGTTGAAGGGTAATTTGCGAGTCGTCGGCCTCGTCACGCTGGACTGGAATTTGGTGCAAGAATTTTTAGATCCGGACGCCTTGGAGGAAAACGCTGCTTTGTTGTCAGACGTGAATCGCTCCGATGCGGCGATGGAGTTGGTCGAAGCTGGTCGCGATTTTGAAAGTCGCCGCGCGAGAATGGCTCAGGTGCTGAACGAACTTAGCAAGGCCCAAGAAAGCCTGGTGAAGCGTAGTAGCAATCGACGCGGCGAAGCGTACATGCGACTGAAGGGGCAAGAGAGTAAGTTGTCGGCGATTGCGATGTTGATGGCCGCGTGGGCTGAAAACCACGGCTTGGACGACGAGGCTCAACTGTATTACCAAATGATCTTTGCCGCTGACAAATCGAACACGCGGTTGAATCAGCAGACCGCGATGGGCAAACTGCTTGAGCTAGGGCGAGCGGACAGTTATTGGCAATTGGCTGAATCGATGATCCGGGGCCCCGACAAACAAAAATTTGCTGGACGCGTCACCTACGGCATTAGTTCGTTGACAGCAAAAACGCTTTCGCGGCAGTGGATGGCAGGAATTCGCGGTCGCTTTCAAGACCCAGTTTTGGAGGCCAAGACGGTGGCTGCGGTGGTGAATTCACCTTGGGTAGACACGCAAGAAATTGATTTCGATTTAGAATACGAGATCGCGCGGTATCGAACAAATTCTCGTTTAACCACCGATGGCAACGTCGAAATCAATCTGTCCCAAGTTTACGAACTGCACGGCGATGACGAAGCGTCGAAACGATTGTTGATGCAGTCGGTCGACTTGGGAAACCGACGAGCAACCGGTCTGCGATTGTTGCAAGCCATCGCCAGCAACGACTATCCAGCCATTTCAGAAACGTGGTTCGATAGTTATCGCGGTTATCGGTCGGCCAGCGGCTGCTTGCTTGCCGAACAGGCCGCGAAAGAACAACTGAAGTCGCCAGATTTGGATGACGATCAGAAAGCGGCGATTGAACAAAAACTTTACCGGGCTCAGGTGGCCACCATGGCGGTTTGGCATGGTAACAGTCCGTGGTTAAATAGTGGCATGAGAGAGCTGGCGGGTTTTGAAGCCGAGCATTTAAGCATCTTTCCGCTGAAGGCGATCGTGTTCGGGGTCAACGGGAACCCGCAGATCGCTCAGCGAATGGAGGTGGCGTTGGTCAATGCCTTGGGGTCGAAACACTCCGACCAAAATGTTGAGGCAACTTCGATGTCGGCGGCGGTTTTGTTTGAAAATCTGGGTTTTGATTCGGCGAGTGCAAAGTCGAATCGCGGTTGGTTGAGCGATGCGTTGCGGCTGCACTTTGCCTGGGCCAAGGGTTTGATGGAACAAGGCGAATATCAGCGAGCGGCCGATGTTTTGGTGCGGACGGTTGGATTTAGTTTGGGCGATGTTGCGGCCGGCGAACAGGCAATCGGCGTGCTGCAACGGGCTGGCGCGAATGAACAGGCGGAGCGTTTGTACGAAGCGATCGCCAAACATTACATCGACACACTGCAAAAATATCCAGACTCTCCGCTGGCCCGCAATAACTTGGCTTGGCTGTCGGCCTGTGCCCAACGCGATCTAAACGCCGCTTATCGCCATGCCAAAAAAGCGGTGGCCAGTCGTCCAAACACGGTCCAGTATCTCGATACGCTGGCGGAAATCGAGTTTTTGATGGGCAATGCCGAAAAGGCGTTTGAGCTGAGCAAACGCTGTGTCCAGTTATTTCCAACTCGGTTTTATTACCGGCAACAGAAGAATCGATTTTGGGAAGCGATGAACAGCCAGTGAAGCGGGGTTAGGAGTTACTTTTTCAGCGGTTGGCGACCGGAGATCGCGTCGGCAAGGATTTCTTTGTTGGTGTATTCGAGAATGCTTCCGGTCGTGATGCCGCGAGCAAGTCGGGTCACCGGCACGTTGTACTCGGCAATGACGTTGGAAATATAAAGCGCCGTTCCGTCGCCTTCGACGGTCGGGTTGGTGGCCATGATGATTTCCGAAAAACTGCCACTGGCGATGCGTTCGATCAAGACGTCAATCGTCAACTGGTCGGGGCCAATGTTTTCCAGTGGCGCGATCCGGCCCAGCAGCACATGGTACAGGCCGCGGTAGATGCCCGACTGCTCAATCGCCATCAAGTCACGCGGTTGTTGAACGATGCAAATGGTATTCTGCTCGCGACTGGGGTCGCGGCAGAGGTTGCACATTTCGCTTTCTGCCAAGTTGAAACAGATGTCGCAGTAGCGCACGTTTTCGCGAACGTGCCGGATGGAATCGGCAAGGGCATAGGCTTCGGATTCTGGGACACGGAGGATGTGATAGGCCAGTCGTTCGGCAGATTTGCGACCAATGCCGGGCAGCTTCGAAAGCTGCTCGATCATGTGGACGACGGAATCGGAAAGCTCAGGCATTGTCGTCGCCGCCCATTAGTTTGCTGAGCATGCCTTCCATGCCGGCGGGCATTTGCATGTCCTCGGTCACCGACTGCATGGCTTCCATGTGCAATTGCTTGGATTTGGCCAACGCGTCGTTGATGGCAGCGGGCAGCAAATCGGTGATCATTTCTAAATCATTTTTTTCGGCCAACACGGGGTCAATTTGGACCGACACGATTTCACTGGCTCCGGTGGCTTCGACCGTAACCATTCCGCCGCCGGCTGACCCGGTAACGCGTTGTTTGGCGACCTGTTCCATTTGAGCCTGCATTTTTGGGCCCATTGTTTTGGCTTGTTTGAGCATGGACGCGATGCCGCCGAGTTCTTTAAACATTTGATTCTCCAGGAGCGATATGTGTAGATTGGTTATTGGTGTTGAGTCAGCTAGGGGCGTGTCACGAACGACGACGGCCTTCTTTAAAACCGGTGATTTCGGCGTCGAAAATCGAAATTGCGTCGCTGACAAAGTTATTGGATTCCAATTGTCGGATTTGTTGGACCCGAGTCAACTTCGGTTTGTGGGCGGCGTGCTGTCCTGGCTTACGGCCGGCCAAAAATTCGATCTTTATTGGTTCGCCGGTCACTTCGGCCAGAAAGGACTCGATCTGCTGTTTGCGATCTGGCTTGCTGCAAAAGTCTTTGTTGACCTTGTCAGACAGCGTGACGACTAACCGATGGGGCTCGGCCAATTCAACTTTTTGAAAATCTTTGGCCATATCGGACGTCATTCCGTCCAGCCGCTGGGTAACTTGTTGCCAAACCTGCGAAGCGCTTTGGGTTTTAAAAATTTCGCCGGCAGTTTTTTGAGTTGGCGGCGATGAATTACCATTCGCGGCGGGCTGGTTAATGGCTGGGCTGGCGGCAGTTGGCGGCACGGCGGGC
>CAZROJ010000044.1:0-16297 GCA_964601665.1 uncultured Pirellulaceae bacterium | reverse complement strand
GCACGGCGGGCACTGGTTGCTCGGCGGAAATGCTGGCAGGCGATGGTCCAGCCGACGGAGAAGGACCGGCGTGTGGCGAGGGCGTTGGCGAGTTCGCGTGTGATGGTGATTCAGTTATTTGTTTTTTTTTTGGCGCGGCGACTTCGACTTGTCGCATTTCCATTTTGTTTCCGCTGGGCTGGACACGCGGTCGTTTGGCGGTCGTGGCTCCCCCGCCCTGCCTGAGGCTGGCGACGAGGTCGGACATTGAATCGAGGTGTTCGAGATTGCAAACGCGGACGGTAGCGACCTCCAACAGCGTTCGACCGTGCAGGCTGTGCTGCATTTTGACGACCGTTGAATCGAAAATCTGAGTGATCGTCAGGATCGTTTCCAAACCGAATTGGTCGGCGAGTTGTTTGAGGGTTGGCATGTCCTGCGGCGAGCAATTCAGCAGCGTTTCTTCGTTGCTGCCGACCCGCACGGCCATCATGTCGCGGAAATAGCCCAGCAATTGATTGGCCATCTGACCGGCGTCGATGCCGGCAAAAATGCCTTCGTGGATCAGGTTTAAAGCCAGCGCCGAATCCTTGCTGGCCATCGCTTGAGCAACGTCTGCGATGCGGCCAATGTCAGCGGTGCCCAGTAGCTGATGCACATCATCGACGCTGATTTCTGTATCGCAAAAGGACAGCATTTGTTCGAGCAACGACTGGCTGTCTCGCATCGAACCGTTGGCTCGACGGGCGAGCAAAGCTAGGGCTTGATCGTCGATTGCGACGCCCTCTTCGGTCGCGATCAGTTTTAAGCGTTCGGCGATTTCGGTCGTTTGCACGGGTGAAAAATCAAAACGTTGGCAGCGAGACAGAACCGTGATGGGAATTTTTTCCGGGTCGGTTGTGCAAAAGATAAACTTCACATGCGATGGAGGTTCTTCCAGCGTTTTCAGAAGCGCGTTGAAGGCTTCCTTGGTTAGCATGTGAACTTCGTCGATGATGTAAATTTTGTTTGGCGATCGACTGGGGCGAACCGACGCGTTGGCGCGAAGCTGGCGGATTTCGTCGATGCCGCGGTTGCTCGCGCCGTCAATTTCCAGAACGTCCACGTCTTCACCAACTGAAATCGCTTGGCAAGCTTCGCATTTTTCGCAGGGCTGAGCGGTTGGTGCCTGGGCACAGTTTAAGCACTTGGCGAAAATTCGTGCTGATGACGTTTTGCCGACCCCACGTGCCCCGGTGAAAAGATAAGCGTGCCCCACGCGGTTTTGGCGAATCGCGTTGCCCAGAGCGGTCGCGATATGGTCTTGCCCGACCAGCGACTGGAAAGTCTGCGGGCGGTATTTAAGAGCAACGACCAAGTGGCGTTCGTTGGGGCCAGGGCTTGATTGGACTATGCTTTCGTCGGACATGATTCGTGGCTGTGTGGTATCAGCAAAATGGGTCGTCAAAGGAACAACAGAATTCTAACGCAAAGCGGGCTCGCCTGTGAGGAGGCAAGGTCGCGGCCAAAACGTTAGTTGGCGATGTTGTTTAATTGGTTCGGGAAAACCGAAAATTTTATGGGAACTGAACCGTTCAACCAGACGCCGTTATACGGACAGTAGAAAACAAATCCAGTGGCGTCCATTTTTGGCGGCTGAACCCTTTGGATTGCCGGTTTTTCCAGCCGACTGCGACCTTGGTGGCTGTTTTGACATCCGCGGATCAATGCGACCGTTCTGCTGAGGTCAATTGGAAAGAAGCTCACGCGTGGCCAACGGCGACCAAGGCTTACAACCACTCAATTACCCGAAAGCAAGAAAATGTGATACTCCTGAAACACTTGATTTCGATCGCATCTAATTTTAACGAAATCGCGTCTTTCCAAACTTGGATGCTCGCCAATCTAGGCAAAAGCCTCTTCTTGCGTGCGTCAGGATTACTTGCGATCAAATTAGCGGCCGCATTTAAAGATGCCGTTATGCAAACGTTAAAGAATCAAATGCAATTCTTCATTAACGGTTATAAGAGTCGTCATTAATGAAGATTTTACCTCGAGTCGTGCCGCTGACGTTTTTGCCACTAACGCTTTTGGCATCTACGTTTTTTGGGCAATTTGCCAATGCACCAATGTGCATCATGAGCAAATCGCGACTACTCGCTGTCAATTTGATTATTGACACCCGCATCGACCACATCATTGCCAAAGGCGTTGTTGAAGTAACGATTGTTACGAAGAATTGTTCGAGACGAGGTGGGAGCCAAAAAGAAACCAAGCACACTGTTTTCAAGAACTTGATTTGATTCGAATACATTGTCGCCGGAGTTTTCGACAATAACACCCAAGTCGGCTCGACGGATTCTGTTTTGCTCGAACATCGAACGATGGACATTACTGGCGATTAAATTTAAGCGGTTCGAATTCATCACGTTTCCGCTAACGAACAGTCCGTCGCCCTCGGTCAATAAAATTCCGATTAGTGAATTTTCCGTGGACCAGTTGTCGATCAACGCATTGTTTCCGCCAGCCAAGTAGATCCCCGGCCCCGCGAGACTGCGAAGTGCGACATTCTCCGAGACGAGCCCGTGGTTACCGAAGACTTCGATTCCAGCGCCGCCGCTTTTATTGACTCGGTTGGAATCGATCTGAAAGCCTGACACGTCTGATAGAAAAATTCCGCGCCCCGCATTTCCAACACAAATGCAATCCGCGACGGTCGCATCAGCACACTCAATAATCGTGATACCGTCGCCGAGGTTATCGATGGCGATCGATTCGGAGATGTGAACGCGGTCCGCATGGGCTCCCACTTTGATCCCGCTGCGCTCTGCGCGGCGAGCGTCCACCTCGGTCAGTTGAACGCCGGTACAGCCCGCGGCGATTTCGATTCCGTATAATCCTCGGCGCGTGTCGAGTGTAATAATTTTGACGTCCGCCGCTTGAATTAATAACGCGGCTCGTGAGCGATCAATCCCTACCAAAAAAGTCTGTTTCGTAGCCGTGATTTCTAGCGACTTGTCGACGACTACGTTTTGGCGGTAGACGCCGTCGCTGATCACGATCCGGTCACCTGGACTGGCGGCGTCAATGGCGGCCTGGATAGTTGGGTGCTGCCCTGGAACTGTCAATGTTGCAGGTCCGTTTTGAGGCGCGCTGACTTGGATGTCGTCGAAGAAGATGGTTTCGTTTTTGGAGGTTGCCCAGCCGGACGAATTGCCGCCAAAGAACGTGCTAAAATAAAATTGATCAATTTTTAGTTCGGCCGTCTTCCGGTACTCAATATCATCTTGGTCCAGCACCAAATTGCCATCAAGCCAGATTTGTAGAACTCCGTCCTTGACTCCGGGCGTATTCATGACGACGCGTTGTTTGATTTCGTACCACACGTTTGAAGTAAGCGAAGTATTTTGTCCATCCACATTGACCCAAAAAACGCGATCTTCTTGCCGGCCGTCTTGAGCAAAACCCGAGTTCACGTGTTTGGCGTAAGAAATGCCTCCGGAGGTGAGTTGTTGAGGGCTGCCGGGCGTACCTTTGAATTCGGTTCTCCACATTAAGCGACCGGCCCAGCCATTGAAACCGTCGGCTTGCTTGCTGCCTGTCGGGGCGGTTCCACCGGCCAAACCTGGTAGTTTTCCGCCGCGTACAAAATCGAAGCCTTCACTGAATTTGACACGGTAGCTAAGCGAGGCTTCTTCGACCGCTTGGGGCAGAAAGCTCTTCCACTGAGCGCCCGTTTCTTTGGTGCCGACTTTGCCTTTGGGGTAGGCGACGGCCAGTGAAGTGCCTTGCCCGCCGAAAGCTGCCGCTCCGGTGACCAAAGACACTCGGCCTTCTCGAATACCATCTTCAAAATCGGGTTCCGCGAAGTCGTTCTCCCACTGCTCCTCGGTGTACAACCCGGCGGCAGAATGTTGATCAAAGTTATTGTTGAACAAGCTCTGCCCATGACTATGGGCAACTGAGATGAACAAAAAGCCGATCGCCAAGCAGGCAGAAGTCAGCTTTGAAACCAGTGCTAGGCAGGTCGGTATCGGGCGTTGGTTGAAGTTGCGTTTGTGGTCGTGCATGGAGTGGCCTATTTTTATCTTTGGCTGTGATGTCGAGGTGTAAAAAAGGTTGTACAGCCGAAGTCAAGACGAAGTTGTTAGGTCCAGTGTTCAATTGCCGCAGCGAGTTAGTTGTCAGAGGGGGATCTTCGGCGTTGTCGATGGAGTCAAAAAACTCACTTCACTTCGTCCCCACCAAACAAATAATCAGCACCAGCAAAGCTGCGTAGGAAAACACCATTTCCATTTTTGGAATCAGAGAATCTGACAGGGCATCCCGGCGGCCACCACCGTCCATATTGGTTCGGTGGTTGTCCCATTTCTGGTGGTGCAAGTGGAACATCGTATAGATTTTTACGATACTGCCGACCCATTGGGTGTAGAGTAACATTGGAATGTCGACCAGCGAAAGTCGGTGGCCTTCAAATGTCAAAACCAGAATGTAGAGTGACCTCACCACCAGCACCAGAATCGCGTAAACAAGCAGATAGTAGGGGCTCAGCCACAGGCAAGCCCATAAGGCGGTCAGTGGTCCCAGTAAACTAGTGAACATCGAAAGTCGTTGGTCGACGTGACACCACCAAACGAAGGGGCGTTGCGTCGCCAACCCTAACGAGATCGCTCGGCCGTTGTTGCGTAGCATGTTGCCAAACCAGCGATGCATCTTTTGGATACTGGTGCGAACGGGTCGCGGCCCCGAATCTTCCATGCAGTAAATGATCGCGTCGGGAACGTAAAGCATTTCGCTGCCTTTTTTCAGCAGGGTGTACCAAGTGCTTTTGTCGTCTCCGGTGACAAACTGAATTTCACCGTGCAGCCAATGTTTAATGCGGTCGTTTTCCAAGGATGCTATAAATTCAGGTTTGATGCACTCTCGGGCCCGAAACAGCGAAAACCGACCGGTTAAAACTTGTAACTGCCGCGAGAGCGACAGCGACTTCATGTAACGGTGCCGCATAGAAAATCGCAGCGTGTACCATTTTCGGTAGAGCCAGTTTCCTTTGGTGACAGCGATGTTGTCGGTCGTGATGGCGTCGACTTTTGGCAGTACCGAAAACAAAGGTAGGCATCTTTCAAGAATACCTGGCCCAAGCACGGTATCGCCGTCCATCAATGCCACAACATCTGAATCGTCGATCTCTCGTTGGGACAGCTGGTACAGACAATCAGCCATTCCCTGTCGTTTCCCACCGATCTGTCGAACGAATTCGAGTCTCACCTTGTCTTTACTCGGATGCGCCGCATGAACTTCACGAAAGATATCGTCCTCTTCGGGTGCCCCGGAGTTCACAATCACAATCACTTCCGATGGAATTTGAGCTGATTCGGTGACGACCGATTGCAACATCGATCGGGTGACTTCTGGTCGCTCCTTGTAAGTAGGGATCAGGAAAAACATCCGCGTCGGAAACTTTTTGTCTTCCGCCAGTTGGGACGCCCGGTGTTGCAGGCGAGGGTAAACGATGTATTCATAAATCGCCGCGCGAATACAGTGGGTGATCAGCCACAAGTATCGCCACATACCGATAAAGCCCAGGACCGCAATCGACTGTAAGGGAATTGCGCGAGCCTTTTCAGGTAAAAAGATAAAGATGGCAAAGGCGAGAGCGAAGTAAAAGCCGACTACTGGCAGCGACCGAAATAGACGCATTCCTAATGAAACGTCGTAGCGAATACTCTGAGTTTTCATGTGAGCGAATCAGGGAAGGGGATTAAAAAGGCAAATTCAAAAAGTAAGGTCGGTTTTAGTGGCAACCAAACAGATCGACACTATTTGGTCACGGCGACGGTTCCAACGACGATGCCGCTGTTGTCCAACTTCGGGGCGACCGCCGTTTTTTCAGGAGTCCGGGGGGCGGTTACGTCTTGATTCGTGGCATCCGAATCGATTGCGTTTTGAGGCGGCGCGAGGGCATCAGAAACTGGTTTGAGTTTGTAGCCCATGGCATTGTCGAGCCATTCAACGCCGAAGCCGGTGTTGATTGCCATTTCAAGGCGAATCCCCGACGGCACGTCTTCGGATAAATCATTTATCATGACCTTGACCGGCACGTCGGTCGCGGTCTCGCCGCGGAAGTCAGCCGTGTAGCGTCCGTGCGAATATAACGCGCGGTGGCCCACGGCAATCACGACCCCTTCAAAACGCTTGCCCATCGAAGGCGCGGTCACGGTCACCGGCTGTCCGGGACGGACGCGTCGAGCTTGGCTGGCCGAGACCTGTCCGGCCGCCCAAACTTTTCCATCGAAGCTGAGCCCAACGGTCTCATCGGCGATTTTTACAAACTCGCCGACTTGGCGATACGTTACGTAAACTTTTCCTGATCGCGGTGCTGTAACGCTCAATTCTTCAAATTGGTTTTGGGCGACGTCCAAAGCCAATTGCATTTCTATTTCCTCGGCTTGAGCGATCTCCAGATCGGCGAGCAATCGAGAGGCCTCGTCATCGAAGCGATCCCCCAAGATGAGGACTTTATCTTTGACGGAATCCTGTGAAAACTCGACTTGTTTGACAACACTATTGGCGGTCACCGACGCTGCTTCGGCCGCGAGGTACTCGTTTTCCGCCACGTCATACTCTGCCTGCGAGATAGCCTGTTTTGCGAACGCGGATTTTAAACGCGCGACATTGCTCTTGGCGGCCAGCTTTAGCTTTTCTGCAGAAATCGCTTCGGAGACTGCAACTTCACGATCAAGTTTAAGCTTTTTGGCCGCGACCTCCAACTTTTTGTCAAACGACCTCAACTGCTTGGTCAGTGCTTTGACTTTCGATTGAGCCGTTTGCAACCGAGCCAAGCAATGTTTTCGTTCCATCTCCATCATTGGATTTTTCAAACGTAGCAGCACGTCACCTTTTTCAACAAAGTCACCTTCGTTAACCAAGACTTCAACAATCTCCCCGTCAGCTTTGACATTGATTGGTAAATAGTTGCCGACCAAAGCTGAGTTTCCAACCGAGAGTGTGCTCCGAGATTTTAAGAAATAGACGGCCAACGCTGCCAATCCGATCAAGCCAAACAGCATCACGAGCATGACCAACGATTTGACTCCGCCGCTGGCGGCGTTTTCAGCACCATCGTCCGCCGTGGGTGATGGTTGGGCCACCGCAGCCGAGGGTTGAGTTGTTACCGGGACCGCGTCGGTGCGGTCCTGCGCCGACGCTACACCTGAATTAGGATCCCTCTTCACGCCAGCGCTACCTTGCTCAGTCGTCAGTTGATCGTCTTTCGAAACTGGCGGCGGATTGTTGGGCTCGCCGACCATCCCGGCAGCCAGTTCGTCATAAGATCGTGATTCGAGTTCGCTCTTTAAAAAACCACGATCTCGCTGCACCAGATAATGCTGGAGCTTTTCAAGATTCGCAATCGGCATGTTGGCGAACGAGCAACGACATAGTCCATCCGAGTTATCGCGAACTCGGAATTGAACCTTTAGCAGTTGATCAACAAGCCGTAACGTGCCCTTCGCAAGCCCCGCTTCCGGCAGATTAAAGCGAGCCGAGAAGCCAAACTGGTCGAGCGACTCAACATCAAAAACTTGTTGATCGATTTGAATTTGTGGCAGATTGGTAGTCATGGCGAAACCTATCAGTAAGTCGAGCAGCTCGGTAGACCCTTTGGTAGTTTAGGGGGTCTGTAACGGCTGTCAGTTCTAATTGTGAGCTCTGGCGAAATTAAACCGAAAATACTTTTTGTAGCTTTTATAGCGGTAGCAATTGTAGCTGTAGCTTTTGAAGCTGCAGTGAGACTTGGACTCTTCTCAACCGAAGTTCGGTGCTGCGGTCAAGTCAATTCGAAGTCTAATTGGCTCGGATTTTTATTCGATGGGTAAATTTGCTCAATTTCAGGAATTTTGGTCATTCATGATCAGTTTTTTTAATCAACCCGCGCGTGCGAAAGCGAAATTCAACCCTGCTGGAGTTGGCTTAGTGGTTACCTTGAAGGCTGTCGTTTTCCTTCTACTTGTAACTTGCTTGCTCTTAGTGGCTGGATGCCGGGTCGTCGGTCCTGACTACGTTCAGCCGGTGCCACAGATGCTTTCGAACGATTTTAAAGCGAGGGCGTCGATCGCCGAACGCCCCACTTCTGGGCTGCAAACGTGGTGGCAAAACTTCGCCGACCCAACACTGAATCAACTGGTCAGCCAAGCGCTGCAGAAAAATCTAACCGTCCAGCAGGCGGCCGAACGAATTGTAGAAGCTCGTGCGACCGTGAATTTAAATGGTGGTCAGCTAGCACCGAATGTCGATTACGTGTCAGACTATCAGTTTCTAAAACTCGCGCCCAACGCGCGGCCCTTTGCCGGGGACAATATCGGACGATCGTTTTCGTTGTTTCGTCTGGGGTTTGATTCAACTTGGGAAATTGATTTGTTTGGTCGAATCGAGCGATCAATCCAAGCTGCCGAAGCTGACATGTTGGCTCAACAATTTTCACTGCAAGATATCCAGCAAACTTTGGTGGCAGACGTAGCCACC
Source organism: uncultured Pirellulaceae bacterium (assembly GCA_964601665.1). Taxonomy (GTDB): domain Bacteria; phylum Planctomycetota; class Planctomycetia; order Pirellulales; family Pirellulaceae; genus Mariniblastus. The sequence continues at coordinate 7,816 of CAZROJ010000044.1, read as the reverse complement.
AGCTATCTGACCATTCGTTTATTGCAGAGCCAAATCGACTTAATTGAAGAAAGCCTGCAGTTGCAACAGAGCACTCAGCAAATCGTTGAAGACCGACAAGAGGCGGGGCTTTCGACGCAGCTTGATACCGAACAAACAATCGCGTTTTTACATCGTACTCGTGCGGCCAAAGTCACGTTGGAACAGCAACTGGGCTGCGAGTTCAATCGGCTGAGCATCTTGGCTGGTGAATCGCCGGCTCAGCCGATTCGCGACTTTGTTGGTCGAGGAGCTATTCCGAACACGTCGCTCGTTCCAGAAATCGGTATCCCTGCTGATTTGATTCGGCGACGTCCCGACGTTCGTCGTCTTGAAGCCGAGGTCATTGCGGCGACGGCTCGAATTGGGGTCGCCGAAGCGGACTTGTACCCGACGTTGACGTTGCTGGGCAGCATTTCGTTGGGTGCAACCGACCCTTCTTCGCTGTTTCAATCTGACTCACTCGCGTTTTCGCTGGGCCCAGCTTTCCGCTGGAACATCCTTAACTTCGGTCGAATCCAAGACAATATCGAAATTCACGAGTCGCGGCTTCGGCAGACTGTGTTTGGCTATCGCCAGACGATCCTTGAAGCGGTTCAGGAGGTCGAGGACGCAATTGTAAAGCATGATGGATTTGAAAGGCAGTTATCGTCGCTGCAAAAGGCGAGTGAAGCAGATCGTGTGGCTGTTGAGTTGAGCCTTGAGCGATACAGGGTCGGCAAAGCAAATTTCCAGCGCGTGCTCGACGCTCAACTGCAATACTTACAAGACAGTCGGGATCAGGCGGCGGCACAGGCCAATGCAAACATCCAGTTGATTCGCTTGTACCGTGCCATCGGCGGGGGCTGGCCGCAGTCTGGGGCGGGGCCATGTCAGGCGAGCGGCCACGCTAACTGCACTTGTGAAAGCTGCGGCGTACCGTTCTTGAGTGCCCAAGAAATACAGGGACAGCCCCAGATGCAAATGCAAACGCAAATGCCATCACACACACCGACGCCTGCCGTTAACTTTCAGCACTTTCAGCCAACTCGTGCGACGCCGACCAGCGGGAGCCACGCAGAGGATTTCACGCTAGATTTTTCTGCCACAGGGCAGAGTCCCAGCAAGCTCCGTGACGATCGCCGAAAGTCGCTCCACGATGAATTATTTGACTGGGGCGTTAAACCGAGCGACGAAATGGTTGTTCGTAGGGATACGCAGCCAACAGTTCCTGTTCCCATGGCACGTCATCCTTTGATGACGCCGGGATCGGAGAGCTCCCGCGCCGGCAGAGACCGTGGTGCCGTGCGGACTGCCGATTATTTACCCAGTGCGACGCAAGCGGCAAGTCAGAATCAAAGTTTGAAAGCGTCAGCCACTTCGCCAGCCGAATCGCTGGACTGGAAATCGCTGGACTAGACAGGCCAACAGTAGCCGCGGCGGTCATTTCCAATTTTTGAAAGTTGAGGCACTGGCGGCCGAGCTTCAAACGCGTCGACGCAAGTTGCTTGAAAGGCTGAATCGATTCTGAAATTTAGCGGTTGGCAATACGAACAAAAATATCGTGAAGCGTTGGTTTGATCAGTTCGAAGTGCGAAACGACGCGGGCTTGGGCGAGGGCCTGCATCACGGGTTGAACCGAGTTTGGATCGTCTAGTTGCAAGAAATGGTTGCGGCCATCGAAACGTACCGAAGTTACATGCGGCAGGTTCGGGATCGGCGATTCGCCAAATTGATTGTCTGACCCGTCGGCCGGAAAATACTCGACGCGGCAGCGAATTTCATTGACCGGAAATTGAGATTGGATGTCAGCGAGCGTGCCGTCGAGTACTTTTTGGCCTTGGTAGATCATGAAAATTGTATCGCACATTCGCTCGGCCATCGACATGTCATGGGTGGAAAAGACAATCGTGGTGCCTTGGTCGCGAAGCGTTAAAACGGCTTCTTTTAAAACCTCCAAGTTGACCGGATCCAAACCGCTGAAGGGTTCGTCCAGGATCAGTAGTTTCGGTCGAGCGACCACGGACGAGATGAATTGAACCTTTTGCGCCATGCCTTTGGAGAGTGATTCGACTTTTTGGTTAGCCCAGTCCGTCGCCCCAAATCGCTCCAGCCAGTCGTCAATTTCGGGATCGCAGTGGTAGAAGTTTTTGAGTCTCGCGTAATAGCGAAGGACTTCGCGAACTTTCATGCGTTTGTACAGACCGCGTTCCTCGGGCAGATAACCCAATCGCGAATCGGCGGTCTTGCCGCTCGGGCTTCCAAGCACGCGGATGACGCCCGAGTCCGGCTGGTAAATTCGCAAGACCAATCGCAGCGTGGTCGTTTTCCCCGAGCCGTTGGGGCCGACAAATCCATAGATGGATCCCTGGGGCACTACAAGATTCAAACCATCCACAGCCGTTTTCGCTCGGAATCGCTTGGTTGCTTCAATGAGTTCAATCGCTGGTTGCATACGGTCAAGTTTAGTTCGTTCGGGCCGGCTTTTTAAGGCGATCGGCAGTTAAATTTCTACCGCTGATGTTTGCCACGATTGCGAATCTCGGGCATCGTGTCCGGTAGTTTCTCAATCGCATTTCGTCTAAGAGCTTTTCCCACGACTTGTGAGCCGAGGGCGCTAACCACGGGCATTTTGAGATTTGGGATAAGCACTCAGTATCAAACCGCTGGGGCGTCGCGGCAGATCGCATTCCCCGGGTAAATTGGTGCTCGCTTGGTGCTCGTGATGCGGTTTCCGTCGGCAGTCGGCGTGGTGGACTGGCCGCAGATGCAGGCTAACTTTAAATTTTGGCAAATCAACTGAAATCGATTACGATACGCATTGGCTCAGGTGTTCGCCGAGAGTCCGAGAGGAAGTCTTTGACAACCATTTTTTGGAAAGCGGGATGATAAAAACTATTTATTCAAAACTGCGGCCACGCCGCTCTGTGCTGTTGGGCGGGCTTTTGGCCGCTGCCACAGCGATACCAGGGCAGGCAGTCGCCGGACCAGTTGGCTTGATGTCATTCCAAGGGGAAGACAGCAAGGTGACAACTGCGTCGGATGATTCCGACGATGTGAAAAAATTGAAGGCCGAGCTAGAAAAGGCTCAGGCTGCTCTCAAGGCCAGTAAGAAAGCATTGGCCAAATATGCGGCTGCCGAAGCAAAAAAAATGGCTGCCGAAGAAGCGGTCGAACAACTGAAGCAAGACACCGCTGAGTTGCTGGCCGAAAAAAACAAAGCGGAAGCGAAATGGCGAAAGGACTTTGCTGCTGCCAAAACGAACGCTGAAAAAGGACGGTTGTTTCGTGATCGACCTGCCCCAAAGTATGGCGACGAATTTCTGGCTTTGTACGAAGACAACGAAGGCGTCGAAGGTTCAGCGGCGGCACTGCGTCAGGCGTTGCTGATTGGCAGTCGGCCAACGAAAACCAAAGCCGCTAAGTATTTGATTCAGATTGCTCAAGACCAAGATCCGGAAACGCAAAAAGGCAGCTACGTTTTGCTGGCTCAATTTGGTTCAGGGAAGTCTCGCGAACAAGGCTTGGCAAAGCTTTTTCAGTTGGCCAAAAAAGACAAAGACGCGGACAGTCTGTTGTCGCAGATCGTTGGTGCTCCCGGTACCGAGGGAGCGGAAGTCCGAGCGAAAGCGGCGGCGATGATCTGGGCTCGTACGAAGAAAGATTTGCAATCTGCCAAAGCGCCGCGACTGCTGGCCTTGGTCGGCGAAAAAGGAAAACCCGATGTCGCGATTGCGGCCTATCAAGCTTTGCTTGAAAACCATCCCGACAGCCCCGAGGTAGCTCGGCTGGCCAGCAATCCGCCTCGCAAGCCTTCGGCCGCGACCGAAGCGTTGTTGAAAATGTTGATGGAAAAGGGGTCGGCTGAACAACAAATCCAATCGGCTCTAGCCTACATTGATTTCGCCAGGAGCCGCGATTTGTACAAAGGAGCTTATTCCGATGCGACCGAAGCGCAGATCAAGACCATCGGCCGAGATACCTTTGAGTACTTGAAGAACGACGTTGACCCAAACGAAATGGAAGACGTTAAAAATCGTTTGGATACTTACGTAAAGTCGAGTGCCGATTTGCTGCAGAGGGCGAAGGATCAGTTGTTTGTGATCAATAAACTTTCGCCAGGTGCGACGGTGATGGAAATCGAAGGCGTGGACTTGGACGGTGAATCGTTCAAGCTGAGCGACTACCGCGGCAAAGTTGTGTTCCTTGATTTCTGGGGCGATTGGTGACCACCGTGCCGGGCTATGTACCCACACGAGCGGTCGCTCGCACGACGTATGGCCGATAAGCCATTCGCAATCATTGGAGTTAACAGTGATCGAGACCTTGAAGGTATTCGATCGACGGTTAAAGAAAAAAGTATCACATGGCGTAGTTTTTGGAACGGCAAAGAGGGAACTCGAGGTCCGATTTCTAAAGCTTGGAAAGTCACTGGCTGGCCAACGACTTACCTGATCGATAAAGACGGCGTGATTCGATACAAAGGCTTGCGTGGAAAAGCGCTAGATACGGCGATCGAAGAATTGATGGCCGAAATGGGCGAAGAAGTTGAACTGGTCGGCGTCGATCACGAAGCCGAAGATGCAGCCGCCTTGAAGGCCGAAGCTGAAGCTAGGGCGAAAGCTGAAGAAGCTGATGCTGATGCTGAAAAGAAAAAGTCGGAGTCGGATGAGGACGCTGACGATAGCGAAGACGAAGAAACCAAGGAATCGGACGACGATTAATTTGAGTTTCTAGTTTTTGAAATGCAAATTTTAAAACGTAAAAGAATGGCATGCTCTTGGAAACGAGGGCATGCCTTTTTTGTTAAAACATTAGTAGCCGTTCACGAGTTTGGTTCGAAAACACCATGTCGTTCAACTTTCCAAATTGTTAGCGTGAACGGCTACAAACATTTTTCCGAGCAATAATTTGCTTTTAGATTCCCCATTTAAGATTTAGGTTGGCGGCAATGCTGAACAATCCACTGGTTGATGTCGCCGTTGCTGCCGCGAATGCGGGCGGGCAGGTGACGTCGAAATATTTTGCGAACTTGGCTTCGCTGGAAGTCGCCGACAAGACGTGCCAAGAAGAATCGCAGGGGTTGGTGACCAACGCCGATTTGGAAGCTGAAAAAGCGGTCGCCGCTGTGATCCTGAAAGCCTTTCCTGATCATCAGATTCTTGGCGAAGAGGAACAACGGGGTTCGATCGATGCGGAGCACCTGTGGGTGATCGATCCGCTGGACGGCACCAACAATTTTGCTCACGGCATTCCGCACTACGCCGTTTCGGTAGGCTACTATCGCGATGGTCAAGCTGAGTGCGGCGCGATTCTGCAACCGGAAACGGGTGACCTGTATACGGCGGCAAGAGGTGCGGGAGCGTTTAAGAATCGGAGCCCAGTGAAAGTCAATCGGCAAACTGAATTGGATCAAGCGATGTTAGCGGTCGGTTTTTATTACGATCGTGGGCCGCTGATGCGATCGACTTTGGCGGCGATGGATGAACTGTTTGGCCACGGCATTCACGGTTTCCGGCGAATGGGAACGGCGGCCTTGGATTTGGTCGGCGTTGGACTGGGGCAATTTGGTGGTTACTTTGAGTTCACGCTTTCGCCATGGGACTTTGCCGCGGCGGCGTTGTTTGTCGAAGAGGCCGGCGGCAGGGTGACGACTTGTCGCGGCGAAGAATTGCCTTTGGCCAAAACCTCGATTTTGGCGACCAACAAAATTTTGCATCCCGCGATGCTGGCGATCGTTCAAGAACATGCGAAGCCGGCCGCTGAAAACAACGACTAGCAATCTTTCTGATTGATCGCCGAATCAATACGATTTCGTTCGCGATATCCCAAGGAAAACCGGCACTAGAGACTTTTGGGAGCTATCGCAATCGCTGCCATCATCGCTGCCATTTAGCGCTCGATCGGTCTGCTTTGTGTCGCGGTAACGGTGATCGATGGGTTGATCGATCGGGCAACCGATCGCCGAGTAGCCGTTGCCGGCTCGAAAAGCCCAGAAAGACGCCAGAAAACTGTGATTCTTCAATGATCGTTTAACTGGGCGATCTTTACCATTAGCTGACTCGCTGGTATCTTATCGCCTCGATTCACGCCAGTAGCGAAATCGAGTAACCGCAAGCATCCGCATTAAGTTGCGTCGAACGAAATCGAATTTGTGTTCGACGCGGAAATCTTTGCGGAATCGTTACGGACTAACCAGTTTGACTTTCGCCCGATGCGAAATCAGTCGATCCGAATGCTTTGATCGAATCATTTGCTGAAAAATAAACTTAACCATTTCGATTTAGACTTTTAGGTAATCAAACACATGGCCAAGAAATACGTTTACTTTTACGGTGGCGGAAAAAAAATGACCGACGGCGATCGCAGCATGCGAGAGCTGTTGGGTGGTAAGGGTGCAAACCTTGCTGAAATGTCAAACGCTGGCGTGCCAGTGCCGCCGGGGTTCACTGTCTCGACCGAAGCCTGTGGGATCTACGAAAAAGAAGGTGCCTACCCCAAAGAGATGATGCAGCAGGTCAAAAAAGAATTGGCCAAACTGGAAAAACTAGAAGGCCAAAAACTTGGCGCTGCCAAGAACCCGTTGCTGGTTTCGGTTCGATCGGGTGCCGCCCAATCGATGCCGGGCATGATGGACACGGTTCTTAACTTGGGCATGAACGACAAGTCGGTTCACGGCTACATCGCGATGTACGACAACCCTCGTGCGGGTTGGGATTGTTATCGCCGTTTCATCGATATGTTCGGTGATGTCGTAATGGGCGTTCACCATGAGCACTTCGAAGATGCTCTGTCGGCGATCAAGAAAAAGTACAAAGCCGCTAACGACACGGATTTGACAGCCGAGCAACTTGAAGAGCTTGTTGGCGAATACAAGAAGATCTACAAGAAGCACGTCAAAGAAGATTTCCCTCAAGACCCGATGAAGCAGCTCGAGTACTCGATCAACGCTGTCTTCGATTCGTGGCAAACCGAACGTGCGGTTAAGTACCGTATCTTGAACAAGATCACTGGTTTGATCGGAACGGCTGTTAACGTTCAAACCATGGTCTTCGGAAACATGGGCGACGACTGTGCGACCGGTGTTGCGTTTACTCGTGACGGTTCGACGGGCGAAGCCAAGCCGATGGGCGAGTACCTCGTTAACGCTCAAGGCGAAGACGTGGTTGCCGGTATCCGCACGCCGAAAAACCTTGACGAAATCGTCGACGAAGAAGACAAAGGTTTGGTCAAAGCAGGCAAGGAATTGCTGAAGATCATGGCCAAGCTTGAAAAGCACTACAAATACCCGCAGGACGTGGAATTCACGATCCAGCAGGGAAAACTGTACATGCTACAGACTCGAAACGCCAAACGTGTTGGCATCGCGGGCGTTCGCTGGGCCGTCGAAATGGCGACTGGCGAAGACGTGATCACGGGCGAAAAGCAGCCTAAACTGTTGACGCCCAAGTCGGCGTTGATGACGGTCACAGGCAGCGACTTGGAGCAATTGTTGTTCCCGATTTTCGACGCCGTTGCGGAAACCAAAAAGACGCCTTTCTGTACTGGCTTGCCTGCCGGTCCAGGTGCTGCGGTTGGTGAAATTGTTTTGGATTCGGCCAGAGCAGAAGCCATCAAGGCCAAGAACCCGGACAAGAACTTGATCTTGGTTCGTCACGAAACGTCACCTGAAGATGTTGGTGGAATGGGCGCTGCGGCGGGTATTCTGACCAGTACTGGCGGCATGACTTCGCACGCCGCGGTTGTGGCTCGGGGTTGGGGCAAGTGCTGCATCTGTGGTGCCGGTGATCTTAAGATCGACTACAAAAAAGGCACCGTG